>CALFZO010000109.1 GCA_937952305.1 uncultured Anaerolineales bacterium
GGGCTACTGGCTGGAGCAGCACGGGGTGCGGCGCGGCAGCCAGCCGCCGTACTACTACGTCTTGATTAACCTGCCGGTCTATGAGTTCCTGCCCGCGCTGGGCGCCGTGTTCGCAGCCGGGCTGGGGCTGAGCCGCTGGTGGCGCGGCCGGGCGCCGGCGGATGCGCCGGCGGACGTTCCGGCCGACGAGACGGCGGTGAGCGACGCGCCGCGGCCCTTCCCGGCGCTGTTGTTTATGGGCTATTGGTCGGTAATGGCGCTGGGCGCGTTCAGCGTGGCCGGCGAGAAGATGCCGTGGCTGACGACGCACATCAGCCTGCCGCTGATCCTGGTGGCGGGCTGGGCCATCGGCCAGTTGATCGACGGCACGGACTGGGCGCACTTCCGCCAGCGCCGGGCCTGGCTGGTGGCGGTCCTGCTGCCGGTGACGCTGCTGGCACTGGTGGCGGTCTTTGGCGCGCTGCTCGGCAACAACCCGCCTTTTCGGGGCAGCGAGCTGAGTCAGCTCCAGGCGACGTCTGCTTTCATCTCGGCGCTGGTGGTGGCCGGTATCGGTCTGGTCAGCCTCTATCGGCTGGTGGAGCCGCTCGGCTGGGGCAACGTCATCCGCTTGGCCGGCCTGTGGGCGGTGGCGCTGCTGGCGCTCTTCACGGCGCGCGCCGCCTTCATCGCCACGTTCATCAACTATGACCTGGCTAATGAGTTCCTGGTGTACGCGCACGGCGCGCGGGGCGTCAAGACCGTGCTGGCGCAGATTGAAGATATCTCCGTCCGCGTCGAGGACGGCCTGGGCCTCAAGGTCGCCTATGACGACGAGATCGCCTGGCCGATGACGTGGTACTTCCGCAACTTCACCAACCAGGCCTATTTTGGCAGCCAGCCCACGCGCGACGCCCTGGACGCACCCGTGGTCGTCGCCGGCGCCAAGAACTGGACGCGCGTCGAGACGCTCCTGGGCGACCGCTACTACCAGTTCGAGTACATCCGCATGGTCTGGCCGATGCAGGACTACTTCCCCCGCACCGACGAGCCCATCCTCGGCCGCGTGGTGGGCGCGCTCAGCGACCCGCAGATGCGCCAGGCCCTCATCAACATCTGGTGGAACCGCGACTACACGCTCTACGGCCAGCTCACCAATCAGAACTTCGACCTGGCGCAGTGGCCGCTGGCCGACCGCATGCGGCTCTACGTCCGCAAAGACGTGGCCGCCCAGATCTGGTCGTACGGTGTCGGCCCGGCCGAGGTCTCCGTGCAGCCCGAGCTTCCGGCTTACCCCGCCCCGCGCCTGGCGGCGGCGGATCTGGTGTTCGGCCAGCCGGGCGCGGGCGAGGGCCAGTTCGACGCGCCGCGCGGCGTGGCCGTCGGGCCGGACGGCTCCCTCTACGTGGCCGACTCGCGCAACAACCGCATCCAGAAGTTCACGGCCGACGGCGTCTTTGTGCGCGCCTGGGGCCAGCTGGGCCTGGTCGACGACGGCACCGGCACGCAGGGCGGCTTCTTTAACGAGCCGTGGGGCGTGGCCGTCGGGCCGGATGGCTCGGTCTACGTCGCCGATCTGTGGAACCACCGCATCCAGAAGTTCACGGCTGACGGCCAGTTCATCCGGATGTGGGGGCGCTTCGCCCAGGACGGCGCCTACGACTCGTTCTACGGACCGCGCGCAATCGCCGTCGACGGCGAGGGCCGCCTGTACGTGGCCGACACCGGCAACGACCGCGTGGTGGTGTTTGACTCGGATGGCAACGGCCTGGCGGTCATTGGCGCCAGCGGCTTCGAGGCCGGCTACCTGGACGAGCCCGTGGGGCTGGCTGTCTCCGCCGACGGGTCCGAGCTCTACGTCGCCGATACCTGGAACCAGCGCGTGCAGCGCTACCGGCGGGACCAGATCGGCGAGTATGTGGCCGACGGCGCCTGGACGATCAGCGCCTGGTACGGCCAATCGCTGGAGAACAAGCCCTACCTGGCTCTGGATGAGGCCGGCCGGGTCCTGGTGACCGACCCGGAGGGTTACCGCGTCCTGGTCTTCGACCGCGACGGCCAGTACCTGGACGGGTGGGGCGATGCCGGCTCAGACAACAGCACCTTTGCGATCCTGTCCGGGCTGGCCGTGGACGCGGCCGGCCGGCCCATCGTCGTCGACAGCGGCAACTTCCGGGTGATGCGCTTCCCGGCGCTGGAACCGTAAGCGCGCCGCCGCGCAACCGCGCCTCCGAGCAGGAGGCTGTCTGGCCGGCGTGGCGCCGCAGACAGCCTCCTGTTTGTCTCTGCCGGGGCGATCTTCGAGTATAATCCGCTCCGGTCTGACAGCCTGTGATCCTCAGCTCTTGAACGCCCAACCCGTGCCCTCAGCCCCGGCCTGCCTCTGGCGCCTGCGTCACGGGCGGCGCCGGTCGGGCCGCGCGCTGTGCCTTAAGGAGGCCCCTTGAAACTGCACGAATACCAATCCAAGCACTTGTTTCACCAACGCGGCGTGCCTATCCCCAAAGGGCGCGTGGCGAACTCCGCCCAGGAGGCGCGCGACATCGCCATCGAACTGGGCGGCCGCGCCGTGATCAAGAGCCAGGTCCTGGTGGGCGGCCGCGGCAAGGCCGGCGGGATCAAGCTCGCCAAGACGCCGGCCGAGGCCGAGGCGCTGGCCTCCCAGATCCTGTCGATGACGATCAAGGGCCTGCCGGTCCGCAAAGTGCTGGTGGACGAGGCCGCCGACATCAAGAAGGAAATCTACCTGGGCATCACCAACGACCGCGCCGCCCGGCGCCCGGTGGTCATCTGCTCGTCCGAAGGCGGCGTGGAGATTGAAGAGGTGGCCCGCACCAACCCGGCCGCCATTATCCGCGAGTACATCGACCCGATCATGGGCCTGCGCGATTACCAGGTCCGCAACATCGCCCTCAACATCAACCTGCCGCGCGAGCACTGGCGCGCCTTCGGCCAGATCGCGGCCGGCCTGTACCAGACCTACGTCGACACGGACGCCACGCTGGCCGAGATCAACCCGCTGGTGATCACGGGCGACGGCCGGCTGGTGGCGCTGGACGGCAAAATCGTCCTGGACGACAACGCCCTCTTCCGCCACTCAGACCTGGCCGAGATCCGCGATATCGACGAGGAGTCGGCCCAGGAGACCGAGGCCCGCAAGCACGGCCTGTCCTACGTGAAGCTGGATGGCGACATCGGCTGCCTGGTGAATGGGGCCGGCCTGGCCATGGGCACGATGGACATCGTCAAGCACTTCGGCGGCTCACCGGCCAACTTTCTGGATATTGGCGGCGGCGCCGGCGCCGAGAAGGTCACGGCCGCCCTGCGCATCATCCTGTCCGACCCGAAAGTCAAGGCGCTGCTGATCAACATCTTCGGCGGCATCACGCGCTGCGACGAGGTGGCGCGCGGCATCCTGGTCGCTATGAAGGAGGTCGGCGTGCGCGTGCCGATGGTCGTCCGGCTGGTGGGCACTAACGAAGAAGAGGGCCGCCGGCTGTTGGAAGACGCCCACCTGATCACGGCCACGTCGCTGGCCGACGCGGCCCAAAAAGCAGTCACGGCGGCGCGCGGCTGACCATCGCCAATCTTCAAGCCGGGGTCCTGACCGGGACCCGGGTTGGGCGATTGAGCGCAGGATATCCCATGAGCATTCTCGTCAACAAAGACACGCGCCTGCTGGTGCAGGGCATCACCGGACGCGAGGGCCTGTTCCACACCAAGCAGATGTTGGCCTACGGCACCAAGGTCGTCGCCGGCGTCACGCCCGGCAAGGGCGGCGAGTGGGTCGAGGAAAAGGTGCCGGTGTTTGATACGGCCAAAGCCGCCGTCGACTCAACCGGCGCCAACTGCGCCGTCATCTACGTGCCGGCCAAGTTCGCGCCGGATGCCATGTACGAGTCGGCGGATGCCGGCATCCCGCTGATCGTGTGCATCTCGGACTGGATTGCGGTCCAGGACATGATGCGCGTGCGCCAGTATCTGGATCAGAAGGGCGTGCGCCTGATCGGCCCCAACTGCCCCGGCCTGCTGACGCCGGGCGAGGCCAAAGTCGGCATCATCCCCGGCCACATCGCCCGCCCGGGCAACGTCGGCATCGTCTCGCGCTCCGGCACGCTCACCTATGAGGTCATCGCCGCCCTCACCGCCAACGGCCTGGGCCAGTCCACGTGCGTGGGCATCGGCGGCGACCCGGTTAAGGGCCTCAACTATATCGATATCCTCGAGCTGTTCGAAGCCGATCCGCAGACCGAAAAGGTCGTCATGATCGGCGAGATCGGCGGCAACGACGAGGAGCGCGCGGCGGACTACATCGCCAGCAAGATGACCAAGCCGGTGGTAGCCTTTATCGCCGGCCAGACGGCGCCGCCCGGCAAACGCATGGGGCACGCCGGCGCGATCATCGAGGGCGGGTCCGGCCTGGCCGCGGACAAGATCGCGGCCCTGCAGGCCGCGCGCGTCAAGGTCGCCAAACATCCGGAAGAAATCCCGGTCCTGCTTCACTAAACGCTGCCAGCGGAGGACGCTATGCCCCCGGTCGTGACCAAGGACGTCAACGCGCTCGAGAAGTACCAGGCCGAGGTGAACGCCAACCCCAAGAGCGCCGACGCGCACGCCAACCTGGGCTGGGGCCACTATGGCCGGCGCCAGTGGGGCGAGGCGGTCGCGGCTTTCCAGGCGGCGCTGGCGCTGGAGGCCAATCATTTCGAGGCCCATTACGGGCTGGCCCTGGCGCGCAAAGCCACCCAGGACAAGCCCGCGGCGGTCGCGGCCTTTCAGGCGGCGCGCGCGGCCGCGGAAAGCGGCTCAGACCCGGTCCGCCGGCAGATGCTCACGCGCCTGATCACCGGGCACATCAACGAGCTCACCGACGGCGACTGGAACCTGGGCAAGCACGAGACCCACACCTGAGGCCGGCGCGGCCAGGTGCGTGAGCGGCACAGCGATGGCGGGTATTCGCGTGATCGCCGGCGCGGCCAAGGGCCGCCCGCTAAAGATGGTCCCTGGTGAGGGGACGCGCCCGATTACGGACCGCGTCAAGGAGTCGCTCTTCAATATCCTGGCCGACGACGTGGTCGAGGCGCGGGTGCTGGACCTCTTCGCGGGCACGGGCAGCGTGGGCATCGAGGCGCTCAGCCGCGGGGCGGCCTACGCCGAGTTCGTGGAGAAGGACCGCACGGCGGCGGCCGTGATCCAGGCCAACCTCCAGTCTACCGAACTGGCCCAGATCGGGCGCGTCGTGCGCTCAGACGTCTTCATTTTTCTGAGCAACCGACCGCGCCAGGGCTTTGACTACGTTCACGTCGCCCCGCCGCAGTATCAGGGGCTGTGGAGCCGGACCCTGGCCCAGTTGGATCAGCGCCCGGAGTGGGTCAACCCAGACGGCGTGGTCGTGGCCCAGATCGACCCCAAAGAGCGCGCCGAGCTGGAGTTGGAGCACTTCAACCTGGTGGACGAGCGCCGCTACGGCAACACGCTCCTTTGCTTCTACGACCGCCTGTCGTTGTGACAGTCTCCGCACCGTGACCGGGGCCAGTTGCCGGTCACGGCGCGGACTCAGCCAACTTGAAACCAGCCGCCTCCGCCCGCTCCGTCTTCCTCGTCTTCACGGCCGCCTATTTCCTGTCCTATTTCTTCCGCTCCGCGAATGCGGTCCTGGCCCCGGATCTGGCGCGGGCCCTGCACCTGGGCGCGGCCGAATTGGGCTTGATGACCAGCCTGTTCTACGCCGCCTTCGCTCTGGTGCAGATCCCGCTCGGGGCTGGCCTGGATCGCTGGGGGCCGCGCTGGGTGACGCCGGCGCTGATGTTGGCCGGGGTGGGCGGCAGCCTGGTGTTCGCGGCGGCGCCCTCCTTTCCAGTCCTGGCGCTCGGCCGGGCCCTGATCGGCGTCGGCATGGCCGGCATCCTCATGGGTGCGCTCAAGGCGTTCAGCCAATGGTTCCCGGCCAAGCGCTTCGCTACTTTATCCGGCCTGCTCACCGGTCTGGGCTCGTCGGGGGCGCTGGTGGCCTCCGTGCCGCTGGCCTGGCTCAACGCGCAGGTGGGCTGGCGCGGCGTTTTCGCCGGCGGAGCGCTGGCTATCCTGGCGGTGGCCGCCGCCATCGTGCTGTGGACGCGCAACGCGCCGGCCGGCGGCCCGGCGGCGCCGACTACGGGGTCCGGCGAGACGGCGTCCGGCTTCGGGGCCGTCTTCGCCGACTGGCGCTTCTGGCGCATCGCGCCGCTGATCTTCTTCACCAACGGGACGGTGCTCGCGTTTCAGGGGCTGTGGGCCGGGCCTTACCTGTACGATGTCCTGGGCCTGGAGAAAGACCTGGCCGGCCCGGTGCTTTTCCTGGTCAGCCTGGGCGTGACCGCCGGTTTCTTGAGTTCCGGGTGGCTGGCGGCGCGGTTCGGCCTGGCGCGGGTGGTCGTGGTGGGCGCGGCGGTCTGCCTCGCCAGCCAGGTGGGTCTGGCGTTTCGCCCCGCGCTGCCCGTGGTCGCCGGGCTCTATCTGCTCTTTGGCCTGTTTGGCGGCTTCAGTATCATGCTGCTCGTCCAGCCGCGGCTGGTCTTCCCCACGCATCTCACCGGCCGCGCCGTGACGGCTACCAACCTGTTCGCCATCGGCGGGACCTTCCTGTTGCAGTGGTGGATGGGCCTGATCATCGGCCGCTTCCCGGCGGACGCGGGCGGCCACTATCCGCCGGCCGCGCACGCGGCAGCGCTGCTATTCACGGCCGCCGGCACGTTGGTGGTCCTGATCTGGTACCTGCCGATGCTGCGCGCCGGCGGCGGCGGCCCAGGCCCGGCCGACCCGTCCGGCCAGTCGGCTTGACGGAGGCTACGTCGACAGGTTAAAATCCCCCGCTTGTATGTTCCAATCTCTGACCAGTAAACTCCAGGCCGTTTTCGATCAGCTGGCGCGCCGCGGCAAGCTGACCGAGGCCGACGTCGATATCGCCTTGCGCGAGGTCCGGATGGCCTTGCTCGAGGCCGATGTGCATTTCTCGGTCGTCAAGAGTTTCCTGGATCGGGTGCGGGCGCGCGCCATCGGCGCCGAGGTCTCCAAGGCCCTCAACCCGGCCCAGCAGGTGGTCAAGATCGTCAACGACGAGTTGATCGCCACACTCGGCGAGCCGGAGAAGCTGAACCTGCGCGGCCCGCAGCCGCGCGTGATCATGCTGGTGGGGCTGCAGGGTTCCGGCAAGACGACCACGGCCGCCAAGCTGGCGCGCAAAATGCGCTCGCAGGGCGAGCGCGTGCTGCTCGTCGCGGCGGACCCGTACCGGCCGGCGGCTGTAGCCCAGTTGGAGACGCTGGGCCAGCAGATCGACGTCCCGGTCTATACCGGCACGGCGCGTCCTTCGGATCTGTCCGCCGAGGCCGTGCGCGCGGCGGAACGCCAGGGCAAGACGGCCGTGATCCTGGACACGGCCGGCCGCCTGCAGATCGACGCCATGATGATGAGCGAGATCCTGGCGGTGAAAGAGCGCACCACTCCGGTGGAAATCCTGCTGGTGGCGGATGCGATGACGGGCCAGGAGTCCGTGCGCATCGCCGAGGCCTTTCACAAACAGCTGGGCCTGACCGGCCTGATCCTGACCAAGATGGACGGCGACGCGCGCGGCGGCGCCGCCATCTCGATCCGCTCGGTGACGGGCGTGCCGATCAAGTTCCTGGGCATGGGCGAGAAGACCGACGCGCTGGAGGTCTTCGACCCCGGCCGCGTGGCCGGCCGCATCCTGGGCATGGGCGATGTGCTCGGCCTGATCGAGCGGGCCGAGGCCATGGACAAGGAGAAGGCCCAGGAGGCCGCCGAGCGCCTGGTCACCGGCGACTTCACGCTGGAGGACTTCGTCACCCAGCTGCGCGAGGTGCGCAAGATGGGCCCGGTGGGGCAATTGCTCGGGATGATCCCAGGCCTGAGCGGGCCGAAGGTCCAGATCGACGAGCAGGCGGTGGAGAAGCAGCTCAAGCGCACCGAGGCCATCATCAATTCGATGACGCGCTCCGAGCGGCGCCGGCCAGACCAGCTCAACGCCAGCCGCAAGCGCCGCATCGCGGCCGGCTCGGGCACGCAGGTCTACGAAGTGAATCAACTGCTCAAGCAGTTCAAGGACATGCAGAAGTTGATGAAGCAGATGGGGGGCAAGAAGCGCCTGGGCGGCCTGGGGCTGCCGCGTTTCCGTTGACGAAATTCGGCCTGGCGCGGCGCAGCGCCCCGGCGCAGAAGGACGCCCTTCACGTCCCCCTCAGCGCCGCCGGCGCGCCGCCAGACCGGCCGGTTTCCTAACCTTTAACAATCGCCTATTCAGGAGTTGGCACAGCATGGTTCGTATCCGATTACGCCGCGTCGGCGGCAAGGCTCAGCCTAGCTTCCGCATTGTGGCGGCCGACCGTCAGCATCCGCGTGACGGCCGCTTCATCGAGGAAGTGGGCCTGTACAATCCGCGCACTAACCCGGCCATCATCGCCGTGGACGAGGCCAAGGTGTATGCCTGGCTCAAGAACGGCGCGCAGCCGAGCGACTCGGTGATGCAGCTGTTCAAGACGGCGGGCACGCTGGCCCGTTACGAGCGCTTCAAGGCTGGCGAGGCCGTGGAGACGCTGGTGGCCGAGGCGCAGACGGCGGCCAAGGCCCGCAACGCCAGCGAGCGCACCAGCGACGCGTCGGCGGCCCGCAAGGCCCGGCCGTCCAAGAAGAAAGAGAAGAAGAGCTAACCGCGGCGCGCCTGTCGCCCAGGCGCGCCAGGCACCTCTCGCCGCAGCGCAGGCGGGGCGAGCCACGCCGGCTGGCCCAGCCTGCCCTTGATAGCGGGCTGGCCGCGCTGCTGGGCGCCAGCCTGAGAGTGGGGTGCGCATGAAAGAACTGGTCGAGTACGTGGCCAAGGCCCTGGTCGATGATCCGGATCAGGTGCAGGTCAGCGAGGTGGTGACCGGCCCGGACGTGATCCTGGAGTTGCGGGTGGCGCCCGAGGATATGGGCCGGATCATCGGCCGCAACGGCAAAGTGATCAGCGCCATCCGCGCGCTGGTACAGGTCTGCGCCGCGCGCGAAGCCCGGCGCGCTCAGCTGGAGCTGGTCGAAGATTAACTTCTCCGCCCGCGGAGGCGGTTTGAGGCGAAGGGCGCAGGGCGCGGGCCGGCGGCGCGGCTGCTGGTGGGCGTCTCGCGCCCTTCGTTTTGTTAACGCCGCTTCAGCCGGCGAAACGAGTTGAGCCATGCCCGATCTAGTCGCGCTCGGTACCATCGTCCGACCGCACGGCGTCCGCGGGGAGCTGGTGGTGGACGCGTCCGCCACCGCCGCCGCTGACCTGGAGGAGGTCGAGACCATCTACCTGGGCGAACCGGCCCAGCCGCACACGTTGACCCGCCAGCGCTGGCATCGCGGCCGCCTGTTGATCCAACTGGCCGGCGTCGACGACCGTGCCGCCGCCGAGGCCTATCGCGGCCTGGCCGTGTGGATCGAGCGCACCGAGCTGCCCGCGCTGCCGCCCGGCGTCTACTATCAGCGCCAGATCCTCGGCCTGACAGTCGTCACGGAGGCGGGCGAGACGCTCGGCTCGATTGTGGAGATTATCGAGACGGGCGCCAACGACGTCTACGTGGTGCGCGGGCCGGGCGGCGATCTGCTCATCCCAGCCGCGCCGGGCGTGGTCCAGAAGGTGGATCTGGCCGCCGGCCGCCTGAGCGTGCAGCTCCCCGCCGGCCTGCGTTGAGCCCGCGCCGGGCGGCTGCCGGCCCCTCGACAGCGCCTAACGCGGGGCGTTGGGACTCAGTCCGCGCCTGGACTGCGTTGGGGTAGGCGCCTCCCCTCGGCCCGGCTTGACACCCCCGGAAGCCGTGTGCTATTCTGCCCCCCGTTTTTCTGGCAGGGCCGCCCCTCGGCGGCAGGGAGCGCAGTGTGGACCAGTTGGCGTATTGGATCGGGTTCAACCTGGTGCGCGGCATCGGCCCGGCCCGGTTGCGCCGCCTGCTGGACCACTTCGGCGATGCCGCCACCGCCTGGAATGCCCCGGCTGGCGAACTGCAGGGCGTGGGCCTGGATCGGCGCTCGCTGGAAAATCTGCTGACCGTCCGCCGGCAGGTGGACCTGGAACAGCAATTGCGCCGGGCCGAGCAGGCCGGTGTGCGGGTGCTCACCTGGGAGACGCCGGGCTATCCCCGCAACCTGCTCAATATCGCGGCCCCGCCGCCGGTGCTCTTCGTCAAGGGCGCGTTCAGCGACGCGGACGAATGGGCGGTGGCACTGGTGGGCACGCGGCGGGCCACGGCCTACGGGCGGGAGGTGGCGCGTGACCTGGCGGCCGGCCTGGCGGCCAGCGGCGTGACTGTGGTCAGCGGGTTGGCGCGCGGCATCGACGCCGTGGCGCATCGCGCCGCCGTGGACGCGGGCGGCCGGACCATCGGCGTCCTGGGGTGCGGCGCGGACGTCGTCTATCCGCCCGAGCACCGCGACCTGATGACGGCCATCGCCCAGACCGGCGCCGTGGTGAGCGATTACCCGCTGGGCACAGCCCCGGATGCCGTGAACTTCCCGCCCCGCAACCGCATCATCAGCGGACTGTCTAAGCTGGTGGTGGTGGTGGAGGCCGACGAAGACAGCGGGGCGTTGATCACGTCTGATTTCGCGGCCGAGCAAGGCCGCGACGTGTTCGCCGTGCCCGGCAACATCAACCAGCGTTCCAGCCGCGGGACGAACCGGCTCATCCAGCAGGGTGCGCCGCCGGTGCTGGCCGTGGCCGATGTGCTGGAGGCCTTGAACCTGACGCGCAGCCACGAGCAGAAAGCCGTGCGGGCGGCCGCGCCGGCCGACGCCACCGAGCGCCGGCTGCTGGAGCAGCTGGCCGCCGGGCCCGCGCACGTGGATGACCTGGCCGCCGATCTGGTCCTGCCGATCTCCCAGGTCTCCAGTGCGCTGGCTATGATGGAGCTGAAGGGCCTGGTGCGCCAGAGCGGGGCGATGACCTATACGGTGCGCGAGCCGGGGCCGGACTACAGCCCAGATCCTTAGCGGGCGCAAGCCCGCCCGAAAAGCGGGAAACGTGTGATGAACAACTACTATGCCGTGATTATGGCGGGCGGCGGCGGCACGCGGCTGTGGCCGCTCTCGCGCCAGAAACACCCGAAACAATCCATCCGCCTGCTGGGCGCGCGCACGCTGTTCCAGATCGCGGTGGACCGGCTGGCGCCGCTCTTTCCGCCCGAGCGTATCCTGGTGGTGACCAGCGCCCAGTACGCCCAGGACCTGCGCGCTCAGCGCCCGAGCCTGCCGGAAGACAGCTTCGTGATCGAACCGGAGCCGCGCGGCACCGCCCCGGCGCTCGGGTTGGCGGCCGTGACGGTGCGCCGGCGTGATCCACAGGGCGTGATGGCGTGCCTGACGGCCGACCACTTCATGGCCGACGAGGCGCGCTTCCGGGCGCTGTTGAGCGCGGCGGCCGAAGTGGCCGAGCAGGACTTCCTGGTGACGCTGGGCATCACGCCGACGTTTCCATCGACGGGTTTCGGCTACATCCAGCGCGGCAACGGGCTGGGCCCGTTCGGAGGCTTTGAGGCCTTTCGGGCCGCGCGTTTCAAGGAGAAGCCGGCCCTGCCGGAGGCCGAGGCCATGGTCGCGGACGGCCTGCACACCTGGAACTCAGGCATGTTTGTGTGGAAGGCCACGCGGCTGATGCAGGAGTTCCAGTGGCAGATGCCGGGCTTCCATCATCAGCTGCTGCAGATGGAGGCCGACCCGGCGGCGGTGGCGCGCCTGTGGCCGGGCGTCGTCAACACGACCATCGACTACGGCATCATGGAAGGCGCCGAGCAGGTGGCCGTTATCCCGGCGGCCGGCTTGGGCTGGAACGATGTCGGCAGTTGGGAGTCATTGTTGGATGTCCTGCCCTCGGATGAGGCCGGCAACGTCGTGGTCGGTGCCGAGTTGATCGGCCCGGAGACGCGCGGCACGCTGGTGCACGCCGGCGCCCAGGGCGGCAAACTGGTAGCCGCTATCGGCGTCACCGACCTGGTCATCGTGGATACCGGTGACGTCCTGCTGGTCTGCCCGCGCGACCGGGCCCAGGAGGTCCGCGCGATCGTGGCCGAACTAAAGAAGCGCGCCGACGGCGCCCGTTATCTGTGACGCCGCCGGGAGGCTGGCGCGCCTGACCGGGCGCCGCCGGCCGCCTCGCGCAGAGTGATTAATGGAAGCTTACTGTTTTAAGTGCAAGACTAAACGCGAGATGCTGGACCCGCAGGCCACGTTCACGGCTGCGGCGGCGCCGGCGACCAAAGGCACGTGCCCGGTCTGCGGGACGACCATGTTCCGCATGGGCTCCACCCCGGCCCACGCCGGCCTGGAGCGGCCCGCCCCCACGGCGTCGCCGCGCCGCGGCCGCCGTGGCAACGGCGACGCCCCGCGCTCCGGCAAGCTCGTCATCGTCGAGTCGCCGGCCAAGGCCAAGACGGTCGGCCGCTTTCTGGGCAAGGGTTACACGGTGCGCGCCTCGGTGGGCCACATCCGGGACTTGCTCAAGTCCACGCTCTCGGTGGATGTGGACCACGACTTCACGCCCAAATACCGCGTGCCGAACGAGAAGAAGCAGGTGGTGAAGGAGCTGAAGGCCGAGGCCGCGCGGGCCGAAGAGATCTATCTGGCCACCGACCCGGACCGCGAGGGCGAAGCGATCTCCTGGCACCTGCTGGAGGCGGCCGAGATCGAGCCGGCGCGGGCGCGGCGCGTGGTCTTCCATGAGATCACCAAGCCTGCCATCGAAGAGGCCTTCGGCCATCCGCGCCAGATCGCCATGGACCTGGTCAACGCCCAGCAGGCGCGGCGCATCCTGGACCGGCTGGTGGGTTATCCGCTCAGCCAGCTACTGTGGAAGAAAGTGCGCGGCCGCCTCTCGGCCGGGCGCGTGCAGTCGGTGGCGGTGCGCCTGATCGTGGACCGCGAGCGCGCTATCGACGCCTTCGTGCCGCAGGAGTACTGGAGCATCGACGCCGAGCTGTCTAAGGCCGTCCCGGTGGACGGCAACGGGCGGCACGTGCGGGCCCGCCTCATCAGGGTCGGCGAGGCCGAGGTCGGCACCGGCGACGCCTGTCTGCTCAAATCGGAGGCGGAAGTCCAGACGGTGCTGGCGGACCTGGAGCGGGCCGTCTACCGCGTGGCGCGCGTCAAGAGCGGCGAGCGCCGGCGCAACCCGGCCCCGCCGTTTACCACCAGCACGCTCCAGCAGGAGGCCTCGCGCCGGCTCGGCTTCACGGCCAAGCGCACCATGGCGACCGCCCAGCAGCTGTACGAGGGCATCGAGTTGGGCAGCGGCCAGCCGGTCGGCTTGATCACGTACATGCGCACCGACAGCACCAACGTGTCCGAGCTCGCGCAGCGCGAGGCGCGCGAGTTCGTCCAGGGCCGCTACGGCGCGGACTATCTGCCGGCCGAACCGCCGCAGTACAAGACGCGCGCCAAGGGCGCCCAGGAGGCCCACGAGGCCATCCGGCCCACCCAGGTGGACCGCGAGCCCAAGGCCGTCGCCGACAACCTGACCAAAGACCAGTTGAAGCTGTACACCCTGATCTGGCAGCGCTTTGTGGCCAGCCAGATGACGGCCGCGATCTACGACACCGTGTCCGTGGACATCGCCGCTCAGAACGCGCAGCCGTACCTCTTCCGCGTGGCCGGCTCGAGCCTGAAATTCCCGGGCTTCCTGGTGGTCTACGAGGAGGCGCGCGACGAGGACGCCGCCGCGGAGGAGGAGGCCGAAGCGCGCAGCCTGCCGCTGCTGAGCGTCGACGATGCGCTGGCGTTGGTCCAACTGCTGCCGGAGCAGCACTTCACGCAGCCGCCGCCGCGCTACACGGAGGCCTCGCTGGTCAAGGCGCTGGAGGAATACGGCATCGGCCGGCCGTCCACGTACGCGCCGATCTTGTCCACCATCCAGCAGCGCGGTTACGTGCGCCGCGAGGACAAGCGCCTGGTCCCCACCGATATCGGCGCCACCGTCAACGACCTGTTGGTGCAGCGCTTCCCCGAGATCGTGGACGTGAACTTCACGGCCCAGATGGAGGAGGAACTGGACGAGGTCGCCGACGGTGAGCGCGAGTGGCACGCCGTGCTGCGTGAGTTCTGGGAGCCGTTCGCGCGCGAGGTCAAGGCGGCCGAGGCCGACATGCCGGCCGTGAACACCGAGCCCGAGTATGTCGGCCGGGACTGCCCGGACTGCGGCAAACCGCTGATCTTCCGCTACGGGCGCTACGGCAAGTTCATCGGCTGCTCGGGTTTTCCGGCCTGCCGGCACACCGAGCCCTGGTTTGAGAAGCTGGGCGTGGCCTGCCCCAAGGACGGCGGTGACCTGGTGGAGCGCAAGACCAAGAAGGGGCGCATCTTTTACGGCTGCGCCAACTACCCCAACTGCGATTTCACCTCGTGGAAGCGGCCGTTGCCGCGGCCGTGCCCCAACTGCGGCGGCCTGCTGGTCCAGGCTAATAAGAACTTCGCCCAGTGTCTGCAATGCGAGCAACAGTTTGAGCTGGAGGCACTGGCCGAGCCGGCCGTGGCCGGCGAGTAGGCCGGCCGGCGCGCCTGATCCCGAATACTCTGACGGACTGTGCCTGGCACAGTCCGTCTTTTTTATCCCCGCTTTGTGTTGCATCCAGCCGGCTTTCGCGCTATTATCGCGCCACCTTCCACTCAAGGCGAGCCTATGGACAACTACAGAAACCTGTTCGACCTCACCGGTCGGACGGCGCTGGTCGTCGGTGCGGCCAGTGGCATTGGTCAGGCCGCGGCCGCCGGTTTGGCGGCGTTTGGCGCTTTCACCATCTGCGCCGACCTCAATCTGGCCGGCGCCGAGGCGACCCTGGCTGGGCTTCAGGCTCAGGGCGGCCAGGGCCGCGCCCTGGCGCTGGATCTGCGCGAGGCTGCCAGCGTCGAGGCGACCGTGGCGGAGTGCGGGCCGCTGGATGTGCTGGTGAGCACGCCCGGCATCAACGTGCGCAAACCGCTGCTGGATATCAGCGACGACGAGTTTGACCGCGTCGTGGGCCTCAATCTGAAAGGCACCTTCCGCCTGCTCAAGGCGGCCGGCCGCGGGATGGCCGAGCGCGGCCGCGGCAGCCTGATCACTTTCGCCAGCATCCGCGCGCAGGTGGTGGAGCCCGGCCAGGGCGTCTACGCCGCCACCAAGGCCGGCATCCTGCAGATGTGCCGGGCCCTGGCCGCGGAATTAGGCCCGCGCGGCGTGCGCGTCAACGCCATTGCGCCCGGCGTCGTGGAGACGCCGTTGACCGCGCCGATCAAAGGCCGGCCGGAGTGGTACGCCGCCTACGCGCGAAAAAACGCCCTCGGCCGCTGGGCCCAGGCCGATGAGCTGGTGGGCGCCGTGGTCTTCCTGGCCTCCGATGCCGCCTCGTACGTCACCGGCTCGCTGCTGGTCGTCGACGGGGGCTGGACGGCCATCGACGGGCGGTTCACGCCGCCACTCTGACCGGACTTTCGGCCTTCGTCTTTTCTGGCATGGCCCCAATCCTGCGCGTCAGGAACCTCCACTACACCTACGAGCCGGAAGGCGCCCAGCCGGTGACGGCTTTGCGCGGCGTCAGCCTGGACGTCGAGCCCGGTGAGTATGTCGTGGTCCTGGGCCACAACGGCTCAGGCAAGTCCACCCTGGCCAAGCACCTCAACGGCCTGCTGCGGCCGAGCAAGGGCGACGTCTGGGTGAAGGACTGGAACACGCGCGAACGGGAGCACCTCCTGGCCGTGCGCTCCACAGTCGGCATGGTCTTCCAGACGCCGGACAACCAGATCGTGGCCACCATCGTCGAGGAGGACGTCGCCTTCGGCCCGGAAAACCTGGGGCTGCCGCACGCCGAGCTGACGCGCCGCGTCGATTGGGCGCTCGATCGCGTGGAGATGGCGGCCTATCGTGGGCGGCCGCCGCACCAGCTCTCGGGCGGCCAGAAGCAGCGCGTGTGCATCGCCGGCATCATCGCCATGCACCCGGAGGTGCTGGTGCTGGACGAGGCCACCGCCATGCTGGACCCGCTCGGCCGGCGCGAGGTGTTGGATGTGGTCCGGCGCCTCAACCGCGAGGAGGGCGTCACCGTCGTCGCCATCACGCACTACATGGAGGAGGCGGCCGAGGCCGACCGGGTGCTGGTGATGGAGGGCGGCCAGATCGTGCTGCACGGGACGCCGCGCGAGGTTTTCCGGCAGGTGGAAGCCCTGCGGGCCCTGCAGATGGACGTCCCGCAAGTGACGCAGGCGGCCTTTGAGCTGGCGGCCCGGCATTCGGGCTTCCCGACCGATGTGTTGACCGTGGACGAGTTCGTGGCCGCCGCGCGCGCCCACCTGTCGCCGCTGCCGTGCGAGGCCGGGCCGGCGGCCGCGCCGGCGCCGCCGGCTGCGACGGGCACGCCCGTGATCCAGGCCGAGGCCGTCACCCACTTCTACATGCGCGGCACACCGTTGGAGGTCAAGGCCATCCAAGACGTCACGCTGGAGGTGCGGCGCGGCGAGATCCTGGGCCTGATCGGCCACACCGGCTCCGGCAAGTCCACCATCGTGCAGCATTTCAACGGCCTGATGCGCCCCCACGCCGGGCGGGTGCTGGCCCTCGGCCAGGACCTGAGCGATGCGGCCGTGGACCTGCGCGCCATCCGTCAGAAGATCGGCCTGGTCTTCCAGTCGCCGGAGGCCCAACTCTTTGAGCAGTATGTCGGTGACGACGTGGCTTACGGCCCGCGCAATCTGAAGCTGCCGCCGGACGAGGTCCGCGTCCGCGTCCGCGCGGCCATGGAAGCGGTGGGGCTGGGCTTTGAGGCTTTCAAGGACCGGCTGACCTTCGGGTTGAGCGGCGGCCAGATGCGGCGCGTGGCGCTGGCCGGCGTGCTGGCCCTGCAGCCGGAAGTGCTGGTGCTGGATGAGCCCACGGCCGGCCTGGACCCGCGCGGGCGCGAGCACCTGTGGGAGACCATCCTGGGCCTGCAGGCGCGCGGCCTCACGCTCGTCGTCATCTCGCACAACATGGAGGAGCTGGCGCGCTTCTGTCAGCGGCTGGTGGTGCTGGCGGACGGCCGCGTGGTGATGACCGGCACGCCCGCCGAAGTCTTCAGCCGGGCGGAGGCGTTGCACGCGTTGGGGCTGGGTGTACCCGGCATCACCGACGCCTTTGCGCAGCTGTGCCCGGGCCGGCCGGTGGTGCTGACCGTGGCGCAGGCCGTGGCGATGGCGGCGCCGGACTAAAGCCGGCGCCGAGGCGAAACTATGAGCGAATACAGACGACCGATGCAGCCCTGGCCGGAGTTGGCGCCTTTTGGCCGCCGCGTGCGCCTGGAGCGCCTGGGCCAGGAGGTCTTCCTCTACCTGGCCGGCCAGCCGGCGGCGCCGCCGCTGCTGCTGATCCACGGCCTGGGCGACGAGGCTGACACCTGGCGTCACGTCTTCGCGTCGCTGGCCGAACGCTGGCAGGTGGCCGCCCTGGACCTCCCGGGTTTCGGGCGCAGCGACGCCTCCCGCGCCGGGTACGCCCTGCCGGCGCTGCGCGACGCAGTCGTGGCCGGGCTGGATGCGCTTAACTGGCCGACGGCGGCCCTGCTCGGCCACTCGCTGGGCGCCGTGATCGCGCAGCGCGTGGCGCTGGATCACCCAGACCGGGTGACCGCGCTCACGCTGGTGGGCGGCTCACTGACGACGCGCGCTCAATCCGTGAGCCTGCCGTTGCTGCTGATGGCGCTGCCGGTGGCGGGCGCGCTGACGTATAACAGCCTGCGCCGCGACCCGCAGGCCGCGTATGAGTCGCTGCGGCCGTTCTATGCGGATTTGAACGCTCTGCCGGAAGCCGATCGGCAGTTCCTGTTTCAACGCGTCAATGAACGGGTCTGGAGCGACCGCCAGCGCGATGCCTTTCTGGCGATCCTGCGCAGTCTGGTCTGGGGCGGCGGCGCCCGCCAGCAGCGCCAACTGGAGGCCCGGCTGGCCCGCCTGACGACGCCGACGCTGGCCGTGTGGGGCGAGCGCGACGCCATTAATTCGGTCGAGAGCGGCCGGGCCTTGACGCAGGTGCAGGCGACGGCGCGCCTGGTGGTCCTGCCCGGCGCTGGCCATGCGCCGCATCAGGAAGCGCCGGCCGCCTTCCTGGCCGCTATACAGGCGTGAGGCCGCCGTGTTGACTGACCTGGAGCGCCGCGTCCTGGAAGCCATGGACGACGCCGAGCTGATCAGCTGGGTGCAGGCGCTGACGCGCATCCCGAGCGTGTGGAAGCCCGAGACCGGCGAGGGCGAAGAGGCCGCCGCCCGCTGGGTAGAGGCCCGCTGCCGGGAGATGGGTCTGGACACGCACTTCGAGTTTGTGGAGCCGGGCCGGCCCAATGTGATCGCGCTCTTGGCGGCGCCGGACGCCGGCCAGCAGCGCACGCTCATGTTCGAGGGCCATACCGATGTGGTCACCGAAGGCGATCCGGCGTTGTGGACCGATCCGCCGTTCAGCGCCACGCTCCGCGACGGCCGCCTCTACGGGCGCGGCGCCAACGACATGAAGGCCGGGCTGGTCTGCGCGCTGGCGGCCATCCAGGCCCTGGTCCGCAGCCGCGTCCGCCTGAACGGCGAGGTGCTGCTGGGCGCGCTCTGCGACGAGGAAGGCCGCATGCTCGGCGTCAAGCATTTCGTCGAGCGCGGTTGGGCGCGGCGCGTGACGGCCGCCATCATCTGTGAGCCGGAGGAGAACCACCTGTGCATCGCCCAGAAGGGCGTCCTGTGGATCCGGGCCGTGGTCCGCGGCGTGATGGCGCACGGCGCCATGCCGCTGACGGGCGTCAACAGCGCCTACCCGCTGGCGCGCTTCCTGACGGCCGTGCACGCCCTGGAGGAGCGCGAGATCGCGCGCCACGGCCGCCACGAGTTCCTGGGCCAGCCCAGCATCACGCCCACCATCGTGCTCTCCCCGCCGCGCGGCGCCGGCGAGCCCCAGAACAACGTCATGCCTGGCGCGGCTGAATGCGTGCTGGATTTCCGCCTGATCCCGGGCCAGGACCCGGACTGGCTGGCAGCCCAGACCGAGCAAATGTTGAAGGCCGCCGTCGCCACAGACCCGCGCCTGGAGTATGACCTGGAGGTGCTGGAGGTGCGCCATCCCACCCGCACGGACCGCGCCGAGCCGGTGGTGACGGCGCTGGCCGAGGCGTACCGCGATCTGACCGGTGCGGAGCCCGTCTACGGCGGCGTGCCCGGTTCCACGGATGGCACGATCTTGAACGCGCGCCAGGGCATCCCGATCGTCACCTGCGGCCCCGGCGACATCCACATCCCCCATCATGTGGACGAGTGGGTGAGCGTGGACGAGATCAAGCTGGCGGCACGGCTGTATGCGCTGGCGGCGCTGCGCTATCTGGGGACGCTGGACGAATGACCAAAGACGTCGGCCGGGCGGCGTTCCCGGTCTGCGGCCATTGTTTTGGCAGCGATCAACGGTTTGATGAACGGCACCTTCACTGACATCCCCGGCCTTCAGGTCGGCCACTGGACGGACAGCGCGGCCGCCACCGGCTGCACGGTGGTGCTCTGCCCGGAGGGCGCCGTCGCCGGCGTCGACGTGCGCGGGTCGGCGCCGGGCACGCGTGAGAACACGCTGCTCAACCCCGTCAACATGGTGCAGAAGGTCCACGCCATCCTGCTTTCGGGCGGCAGCGCCTTTGGCCTGGCCGCCGCCGACGGCGTGATGCGCTGGCTGGAGGAGCGCGGCTACGGCTTCGATGTGGGTGTGGCGCGCGTGCCGATCGTGCCCGGGGCCGTGATCTTCGACCTGGCCATCGGTGACCCCAAGACGAGGCCGGACGCCGCCGCCGGGTACGCGGCCTGTGCGGCCGCCCACGCCGGGCCGGTGACAGTGGGCAGCGTCGGCGCCGGGACGGGCGCAACGGTTGGCAAGGTCTTGGGGTTTAACTCTGCAACCAAGGGTGGCCTGGGGACCGCCAGCTACCGCACCGCCGGCGGGCTGACCGTGGCCGCGCTGGTGGTGCTCAACGCTTACGGCGAGATCGTGGACCCGCAGACCGGGCGCGTGGTCGCCGGGGCGCGCCGGCCGGACGGCAGCGGCTTTGTCGATGCGGTGCGGGTGATGGAAGGCCTGGCCGACCAGAACTGGCAGAACCTGGCCGGCCAGAACACGACCCTGGCCGTGATCGCCACTGACGCCGCGCTGCCCAAGGTCGGCGCGACCAAGGTGGCGCAGATGGCGCATGACGGCCTGGCGCGCACGATCCGGCCGATCCACACCTTGTTCGACGGCGACACTGTCTTTGCGTTGTCGTTGGGCGAGCGCGCCGCCGACGTGAACTTGGTGGGCACGCTGGCGGCCGAGGTGTTGGCGCAGGCCGTGCTCAACGCCGTGGCCGCGGCTGAGCCACTGGCCGGCATTCCAGCGGCGAAAGATCTGCCGGCGGCGAAAGATCTGCCGGCGGCGAATGATCTGCCGGCGGCCAAAGATCTGCCGGCCGCGCGCGACGTCCGGCCGGGAGGAGCGGGGTGAGGGGCCATGTTTGAGCTCTCGCGCAATGTCCTGATCGGCCAGTATTTTCCGACGAATTCGGCCGTCCATCGGTTGGACCCGCGCACCAAGATTTTGGGGACGCTCTTCATCGTCGTCGCCATCTCGCTGTCACGGTCTTTGCTGGCCAGCTTGCTGCTGCTCGGGCTGTTGGTCCTGATCACGTGGCTGGCGCGGCTGCCCTTCGGCGCCATCCTGCGCGGCCTGCGTTATGCCGCGCCGCTGCTGGCGATCTTTCTGGTGGTCCAATTGGTGTTCCTGGGCTGGCAGCCGAGCGCGGCGGCCGGGCCGGTGTTCTTCGAGTGGCAGTTCATCCGCGTCACGCGCGGCAGCCTGCAGCAGATGGGGTTGGGCATTGTCCGGCTGCTCTCGTTTTACTTCATCGCCGGCCTGCCGACCCTGACGACGACGGTGACGCAGTTGAC
Source organism: uncultured Anaerolineales bacterium (assembly GCA_937952305.1). Taxonomy (GTDB): domain Bacteria; phylum Chloroflexota; class Anaerolineae; order Anaerolineales; family UBA6663; genus SpSt-583. The sequence goes on from CALFZO010000109.1 coordinate 20,917, forward strand.
GCACGGCGTCGAACTGCTGCTGCGGCCTCTGCGCCGGGTGGGGCTGCCGGCGGCCGAGATCGCCCTGGTCAACATGATCGCGCTGCGCTTCGTGCCGACGCTGGCCGAGGAGCTGGAGCGCGTGATGAAGGCGCAGGCCAGCCGCTGCGGCGAAATCGGAACGCGGCTGCAGCGGCCAGACCGGCTGGCGCGCGCGCTGCTGCCGCTGGTGGTGCCGCTCTTCGTCAACGCCTTCCGGCGCGCCGAGGAGCTGGCCATCGCGATGGAGGCGCGCTGCTACATGGGCGGTGTCGGCCGCACCAAGTACGTGCGCCTGCAGGCCACCTGGGTCGACGCCGCCGTCACGGCGGCGCTGCTGGCCATCTGCGCCGTGGCGTTGTGGACGCCCTGGCCGGCGCTGGCCGACCTGTTCCTGGGGCGGTGAGCGGGCGGGGCGCGGGGCCCCTCGGGTTGGGTGTGATCGATCCTGGCGATCGTTCTTTTCCACTCATAAGGAGACTTCAGCCATGAGCAGTCAATCCCTCAACACCGCTTTCAACACCCGGCGCCTGGTGATCACGGGGATGCTGATCGCGGTCAGCATCATCCTGGCCGTGCCGCTCAATGCGCCGCCGTTCGTCAGCCTGGGCTTTATCACCTTCGGCGGCATCTCCTTCACCTTCATGCACGTGCCCGCCATCATCGGCGCGGTCCTGGAAGGGCCGGTCGTCGGCCTGATCGTCGGCGGGGCCTTCGGCTTGTTCAGCATGTTTTTGGCCAACCAGCAGACCGGCGCGGACGCCATCTTCCGCGACCCGATCATCTCGGTCTTGCCGCGCCTGTTCATCGGCCCGGTGGCCTGGCTGGTCTTCAACGCCCTCAAGAAGGCCAACCCGATGGCGGCGCTGGGCGGCGCCGGCGTCGCCGGGACCCTGACCAACACCCTGCTGGTCATCGGCGCCATCGCTATCCGGCTGAGCGTGCCCTTCCTGGCCACGCTGGCCAGCGTGGCCGTCAACGTCGCCATCGAGGTCGTCGTGGCCGTGGTCCTGGTCATCGCCGTGGTCAACGCCCTGCGTAACGTCGGCGGCGGCCGCGGCGGGTCATCGGTCTAATCGGGCGGAGCCATCGCCGGCGATCACCAACTGCACTTCGGGCCGAAGGCCGCGCGCCTTCGGCCCGCTTTTTGAACCCGGCACGCTTCATGCACATCCTCCAGGGGCATGGGCGGGCCCCTCTGATTTGCGCCCAAATTATGACTGCTATACAATCCGGCTAGATTCCGGCCCGGGCTGGCTTCAGGCCAGGCACCGCATTCATCCGCGCTTCTAACACGCCGGTGCCTGCGGACCGGGGCACGTTATCATCCAGTTTGGGAGACCCACATGACCAAGACAAACGTGTCGGATCTGGTCCGGCAGCCGCTGGTTGTCGGCGTCGCCGCCTTCCTGCTCGGCCTGATCATCGGCCTGCCGGTGTTGGGCTGGTGGCTGATGCCCGTCCAGTGGACCGACGGCGACTTTTCCACTCTGCGCGCCGACCTGAAGCAGGAGTACGTCCGCCTGGTCGCCGGCGCTTATGCCGTGGACCTGGATGCGCAGAAGGCCGCGCAGCGGATTGCCGCCCTCGGGCCGGCTTGGGCCACCGTGATCCAGGAGACGGCGGCCAGCGCCCAGGGCCAGGAGGCCCTGCGCCTGACGCAGCTTAAGCAAGTGCTGGACTCGCTGGCCGACAGCGGCCAAATGCCGGCGGCGCCGTCGGCTTCGGCGGGCGGGGGCGGCCTGGGCGGTTTGCTCTTGCCTCTGGCCGGGGCCTGCCTGGTGGTGGTGGTCCTGGGGGCGGCCGGCTTCCTGTTCCTGCGCTCGCGCGGGTCGGGCGGCGGCTTGAGCCAGGGCCGCACGCCGGCGCGGGCGGCGGCCGAGCCGCTGGTGGACACGCTGGTGCCGGGGACTGAAGCGGCGCCTGCGCCGGGCGGCGCTCAGCCCATCCAGCGCTTCCTGACCACTTACACGCTCGGCGACGACGTCTACGACGACTCGTTCAGCATCGACGGCCCGGACGGCAACTTCCTGGGCGAGTGCGGCATGGGCATCTCCGAGACGATCGGCGTCGGCGACCCCAAGAAGGTCACGGCCTTCGAAGTCTGGCTGTTCGACAAGAACGACATCCGCACGGTCACGAAAGTGATCATGAGCGAGCACGGCTTCCGCGACGAGGCGCTCAAGAGCCGCCTGGCCGCCAAGGGCGAGCCGGTTCAGGCCGCCGCCGGTGACACGGTGACGCTGGAGACGGCGACCCTGATCGTTACGGCGCGCATGGTGGACATGGCTTATGGCGGCGGCCCGCTGCCGCCGTCCAGCTACTTCGAACGCATGACGATCGAGCTGCAGGCGTACCGCAAGGCGGCGCCGGCCGCCTGAGTGCGGCGCGCTCGGTTCCCGCAACCAAAACGACCCGGCCAAGCGCCGGGTCGTTTGTTTTTGGCTTCAGCGGCGAACCGCCGGCTACTCGATCTTGACGACTTTCATCTTGATCGCGCCGGCCGGGGTCTCCACCTTCACGGTCTCGCCGACGCGCTTGCCGAGCAGCGCCCGCCCGATCGGCGACTCGTTGGAGATCTTGCCCTGGCGCGGGTCGGCCTCCTTGGCGCCGACGACCAGGAAGGTCTCCGGGTCCTGGCCGCTCTCCTGCACGGTGACGCGGCTGCCCAGGCCGACCACACCGGCCGCGGCGTTCTCGGCGATGATGGTGGCGCTGCTCAGGAGTTGCGTCAGCTCCAGGATGCGGCCTTCCAGGAAGGCCTGATCCTCTTTCGCCATGATGTAATCGGCGTTCTCCGAGAGGTCGCCCATCTGGATGGCCTCCCGCAGGCGCGTGGCGATCTCCGGGCGTTTGACGTCGATCAGCTCTTGCAGTTCGGCGCGCAGCTTGGCGGCGCCTTCGGGCGTCAGATACTTTTCAGTCACGGGGCATCCCTCGTTGGGTTGAGGCGTGGGTGAGCGCCTGGGCGGCCCGGCCTCGGCTTACGGCAGCGTGTAGGGATCGAACAACTTGTAATGCTCGTCCAGGGCGAACCGGTCCGTCATGCCGGCCAGATAATCACACACCGCCCGGTACAGGTCGCCGGTCATTTCGGCCCGCTGCTGGGTCGGGCGCGGCAGCTGGTTAGGGCGCTGGGTGTAGGCGTCGAACAGGTCGCCCAGCACGCGGTTGGCCTTGGCCTCCATGCGGGCGACGCGGTAGTGGCGGTACATGTTCTCGTACAGGAATTTCTTGAGGGCCTTGTTACGGGCGGCCATCTCGGCGCCCCAGCCGATGACGTTGTGCGGCAGCCGCTGCAGGTCTTCCACGGACCGCGCGCCGGCGGCTTCGATGCGGGCGTGGGTGGCCGCCACCAGGTCGGCCACCTCCAGGCCGATCAGGCGCCGGATCAGGCGGTGGCGCGTCAACTCGTCCAGGATCTCGCCCTGCCAGCCGATGCTCTCGCGCGCCAGCTCCCACAGGCTCTGGCCTTTCAGGTCGCCCGGCGTGATCAGGCTGGAGCGCAGGCCGTCGTCCAGGTCGTGGGCGGTGTAGGCCAATTCGTCGGCGGCGTTGCAGATCTGGGCTTCCAGGTGGCCGCGCTTGTCAGCGTCGTAATCGCCGGCGTCGGCGACGTCGTACTCGGTCTCGTGCTTGACGATGCCCTCCCGGGCTTCCCAGGTCAGGTTGAGGCCCGGCCAGTTGGGGTAGCGGCGCTCCAGCTTGGTGACGATCCGCAGCGACTGCTTGTTGTGGTCGAAGCCGCCGTGGTCGCGCATGAGCTGGTCCAGCGCCACCTCGCCGGCGTGCCCGAAGGGCGAGTGGCCGAGGTCGTGCGCCAGGCAGATGGCTTCCACCAGGTCTTCGTTGGCGCCCAGCGCGCGCGCCACGGTGCGGCCGATCTGGGCGACCTCCAGTGTGTGGGTCAGGCGCGTGCGGTAGTAATCGCCCTCGTAGTTGATGAAGACCTGGGTCTTGTACTCGAGGCGGCGGAACGCCGTGGTGTGCAGGATGCGGTCGCGGTCGCGCTGGAAGGCGGTGCGGTCCTCCGGCTCCGGGTCCGGCTGGTAGGCGCGGCCGCGCGAGTCCCGGCTCTTGAGCGCGTACGGGGCCAGGTCGCGGACTTCGCGGGCTTCGAGTTCCGTGCGCGTGAACAGCATGCGCGGGAGAATATCATCGGCACATGGGCTTGTCAATGCGCGCCGGCCCGGCGCGCCCCTGTAAGGTTCCAGTTGGCTGCGGTGTGATATATTTCTTGACACTACTTGGGAGGAATAAACCTGTATGCCTGTCGAACGCACCGACGTGATCAAGCTGGGTGACAAATTCGCGACGATTGTGGGCGAGGACGTGAAAGTCGGCGACCCGGCGCCGCGCTTCCGCGCCCAGGTGGGCGCGTGGACGGGGTTCACCACCTGGGCCGAGGTGGACCCGCTGGAAGCCACGGCCGGCAAGGTGCGCATCCTGGCGGCTGTGCCGTCCCTGAGCACCAGCGTCTGCGATGCCGAGACGCGCCGCTTCAACGAAGAGGCGGCCAGCTTGGGCGACGATATCCGCATCATCACGATCAGCGCCGACCTGCCGCCCACGCTCAAGAATTGGTGTGCGGCCGCCGGCGTCGAGCGCGTGGCCACCGTGAGCGACCACATGGACCTGGCCTTCGGCGAACGCTACGCCACCCTGATGAAGGAGCGCCGCTGGCACCGCCGGGCCGTGTTTGTGGTCGGCAAGGACGACCAGATCCACTACGCCGCCTATATGCCCGCGCTCGGGGAGCAGCCGAACTACGAGGAAGTGCTGGCGGTCGCCCGCCGGCTGATTGCGGCCTGATATGAACCCCTCGCCGGAGTCGGGTTCGCGGCGCGTCCTGATGATCGCGGGCCTGGTGTTTATGGGGGTGCTGGCCTTGTGCGGTGTCGCCGGCACCTGCCTGCTGGTGGTCAGCTTCTTCGTGCCGACCAACTGAAGCGGCTGGCCAACGCTCGGAACCGGGGCGGGCTGAAAAAGCCCGCCCTTTTTGTTCTTAAGGCGCGGCCGGGCAACAAGCCAGGCCAGCCAACGCCGGCCTGGCAGCGGGACCGCTGGGGGGAGTGCGTCAGCGGCGGCGGCCGCCGCCGGCGCGCCGGCGCGGCCCCGGCCCGGCCTCGCGCGGGTTGTCGATCTGGCGCTCCAGTTCGGTCAGGCGGCGCAGCTTCTCCCACTCGGGCGCCTTGCCGTCGCCCTCCACCAGCGCCTGGCGCAACTCCAGGATCTGATCGCGCAGCAGGGCCGCCTTCTCGAACTCCAGGTCCTGGGCGGCGGCGCGCATCTGCGCCTCCAGTTCCTGGATCAGGCGCGTCAGCTCGTCCTTGGGCAGGGCCGCGGCCACCGGCGTCCCGGCCCGGTACTCGCCCTTGTCCTCGGCCAGAGAATGGACGCGGGCGGTCAGGTCGCGCACGCTCTTGACGATCGTGGCCGGCACGATGCCGTGCGCGGCGTTGTAGTCGAGCTGGATCTTGCGGCGGCGGTTGGTCTCTTCGATGGCGGCCTTCATCGAGTCCGTCAGCTTGTCGGCGTACATCAGCACCTTGCCCTCGACGTGGCGGGCGGCGCGGCCGATGGTCTGGATCAGCGATGTGCCCGAGCGCAGGAAGCCTTCTTTGTCGGCGTCCAGGATGGCCACCAGCGAGACCTCCGGCAGGTCCAGGCCTTCGCGCAGCAGGTTGATGCCCACGACCACATCGTAGACGCCTAGGCGCAGGTCGCGCAGGATCTCGATGCGCTCGAGCGTGTCCACTTCCGAGTGCAGGTAGTGGACTTTGAAGCCCAGGTCCAGCAGATAGGCCGCGAGGTCCTCGGCCATGCGCTTGGTCAGCGTCGTCACCAGGGCGCGCTGGCCCTTGGCGATGCGCCCGCGCAGTTCGCCGACCAGGTGGTCCACCTGGCCCTTGGTCGGCAGGATCTCCACCTGCGGGTCCACCAGGCCGGTGGGGCGGATGATCTGCTCCACCACCTGCGTGGCGCGTTCGGTCTCGTACGGGCCGGGCGTGGCGGAAGTGTAGATAATCTGGTTGGTGCGCGCCTGGAACTCGGCGAAGTTGAGCGGGCGGTTGTCCAGGGCGGACGGCAGACGGAAGCCGTACTTCACCAGCTCGTCCTTGCGGGACCGGTCGCCGCCGAACATGCCCCCGATCTGCGGGATGGTCATGTGGGATTCGTCGATGACGAGCAGGAAGTCGGGCGGGAAGTAGTCGATCATGGTCCAGGGCGGCGAACCGGCCGGGCGCTGGTCCAGGTGGCGCGAGTAGTTCTCGATGCCGGAGCAATACCCCACCTCGCGCAGCATCTCCAGGTCGTACTTGGTGCGCTGCTCGATGCGCTGGGCCTCCAGCAGCAGGTTGTTGTCCTTGAACCAGGCCACGCGTTCCTCCAGCTCGGCTTCGATGTCGCGGATGGCCTGCTGCAGCTTCTCGGCCTCGGTGATGAAGTGCTTGGCCGGGTACAGCTCGAGCGTCTCGCGCTCGTTGAGGATCTCGCCGGTCAGGGGCTGGAACTCCACCAGGCGCTCAACCTCGTCGCCGAAGAAGGTGACGCGGTAGCCGAAGGCGTCGGTGTAGGCCGGCATGACCTCGAGCGTGTCCCCGCGCACGCGGAAAGTGCCCAGCTTGAGGTCGAGGTCGTTGCGCTCGTAATGGATCTCCACCAACTGGCGCAGCAGGTTGCTGCGCCGGACGAGCTCGCCGCGTTTGAGGTTGATGACGACGCGGCCGTAAGCCTCCGGCGAGCCCAGGCCGTAGATGCACGAGACCGAGGCCACGATCAGGACGTCGCGCCGGCTGAGCAGGGCGGTGGTGGCCGCCAGACGCAGCTTCTCGAGCTCGTCGTTGATCTGAGTCTCCTTTTCGATATACAGGTCGTGCTTGGCGACGTAGGCCTCGGGCGTGTAGTAGTCGTAGTAAGAGACGAAGTACTCGACGGCGTTCTCGGGGAAGAACTCCTTGAACTCGGCGTATAGCTGCGCGGCCAGCGTCTTGTTGTGGCACATCACCAGGGTGGGGCGCTGGACGTGCTCCACGATCTTGGCGGCCACATAGGTTTTGCCGGTGCCGGTGGCGCCCAGCAGGACCTGGTGCTTGTCGCCGCGTTCGACGCCGGCGACCAGTTGGGCGATGGCGGTGGGCTGATCACCCATCGGTTGGAACGGGGAGTGGACCTTGAAGGGCGGCATAAGGCTCCGGGAGAGCCGGGCGGGCGCCAGGGCCGGCCGGCTGCAGTCTGGCGGGCTGTGTGATGTGGTTGCGGGGCTGAAACTGATGTTCGGATTGTAGCACAGGCGCCGCCGCCGGCCTCCATCTTTGGGCGGATTACCGCAGCCTTTGGCCCGGGCGCCTTGACAACGCGCGCGGACCGCAGTATTCTGATCGCAACCCCTCCCCCCTGGGGGGGGTAGGAGGCGATGATGCAGAACAAACACAAGGCCGATGTCCTGCGCCGGATCAAGAGCATCAACGGGCACGTCCGGGGCATCGAGCGCATGCTCGAAGAGGATGCCTACTGCATCGACGTGATCAAGCAGGTCCAGGCCGTGCAGGCTGCGCTGAGCAAGGTGAGCGCCCAGCTGCTGGACGGCCACCTGCATTCCTGCGTGGTCACAGCTGTGCGCAGCGAAGACCTGTCTGAGCGCGAGCGCGTGCTGGACGAGATCGCGGACGTCTTCACGGCCGCCACCAAAGTCTGAGCCGCCTCGCTTTTTCACCCCTTTTTTTTCAAGGAGCTCCCCATGACCACCGTGACCGTCAAATCCCCCGCCATCTCGTGCGGCCACTGCGTCCACACCATCCAGAACGAAGTGGGCGAGCTGGCCGGCGTCAAGACCGTCCAGGCGGCGCAGGACACCAAGCTGGTGACCATCACCTTCGAGGCGCCGGCGACGCAGGCCCAGATCGAAACGCTGCTGGCCGAGATCGGTTATCCCGTCGAGAAGTAACGCGAGACGGCCCGGCCGGCGAGGGGCAACGCCTCCGCCGGCCAGGCTGGAGAAGGGCTGATGTCGACTAAACAGATGACGCTGCCGATCACGGGCATGACGTGCGCGAACTGCGCGGCCACGATCGAGCGCAACCTCAAAAAGCTGCCCAGCGCCGAGCACGTCAACGTCAACCTGGCCTCGGAACGGGCCACCTTGGAATTTGACCCGGCCCAGGTCACGCCCGCGGAAGTCATCGCCCGCATCGAGAAAGCCGGCTATGGCATCGCGGTCGGCGAGGCCGGGCTGCCCATCCGGCGCTTGAGCGACGCCAACGACGCCCAGCGGCTGGAGAAGGCCCTGGCCCGCCTGGACGGCGTTCAGTCGGCCGTCGTCAGCTTCACGGCCGAGAAGGCCACGGTGCGCTATATCCCCACGCTTCTGAGCCAAGGCGACATCCGCGCGGCCGTGGCCGCGGCCGGCTTTGAAGCCGTGGTTGTCGAGGGCGACGCCGAGGACGCCGAACGCCTGGCCCGGGAAAAAGAGGTCGCCCACCAGCGCCACCTGCTGACGGTCGGCCTGGCCTTCACGGTGCCGCTCTTCCTCCTGTCGATGGCCCGCGACTTTGGCCTGCTGCCGGAGTTCCTGCTGGACCGGACGCACGCCGGGATGGCCGGCATGGCGGCGGAGCCGTATTGGTGGTTCAACTGGCTGTTGTTTGCGCTGGCCACGCCGGTCCAGTTCTACGTCGGCTGGCAGTATTACGTGGGCGCCTACAAGGCGCTGCGCAACGGCGCCGCCAACATGGACGTGCTCATCGCCATGGGCAGCTCGGCCGCTTACCTTTACTCGCTGCCGGTGTTGTTCGGCTGGCTGAGCGGCCACGTCTACTTTGAGACTGCGGCCGTCATCATCACGCTCATCATCGTCGGCAAGTTCCTGGAGGCGCGCGCCAAGGGCCAGACCAGTGAAGCCATTAAGAAGCTGATGGGGCTGCGGCCCAAGACGGCGCGGCTGGTGCGGGACGGCGCCGAGGTGGACGTGCCCATCGAGCAGGTCCGCGTCGGCGATGTGGTCGTGGTCCGGCCGGGCGAACAGGTGCCCGTGGACGGGCTGGTGGTGGACGGCCGCTCCACCGTCGACGAGTCGATGCTCACCGGTGAGCCGATCCCGGTGGAGAAGCGCCCGGGCCTGCCCGTGGTGGGCGGCACGCTCAACAAGCAGGGCGCCTTCCAGTTCGAGGCCACCAAGGTCGGCAAGGACACGGCCCTGGCGCAGATCATCCGCCTGGTGGAAGAAGCCCAGGGCAGCAAGGCGCCCATCCAGAAATTGGCCGACCAGGTCTCGGGCGTGTTTGTGCCAGTGGTCATCGCCATCGCCCTCGGGACCGCCCTGGTCTGGTACCTCGTGACCGGCGATTTCACCGCCGCCCTCATCCACATGGTGGCCGTGCTCGTCATCGCCTGCCCGTGCGCGCTGGGTTTGGCCACGCCGACCGCGATCATGGTCGGCACCGGGCGCGGCGCCGAAAACGGCCTGCTCTTCAAATCGGCCGAAGCCCTGCAGCGGGCCGGCGCCCTGCAGACGGTGGTGCTGGACAAGACCGGCACGCTGACGCGCGGCCGGCCGACCGTGACCGACATCGTCGCCGCCGCCGGCGGACCCTCGGCCGAGGAGCTCCTGGTGCTGGCCGCCTCGGCGGAACGCGTCAGCGAGCACCCGCTGGGCGAGGCCGTGGTGGCCGCTGCGACGGAGCGCGGGCTGGCGCTCCAGCCGGTGGCGGCTTTCAACGCCCTGGCCGGCCAGGGCCTGAGCGCGCACGTCGGCGCGGCCGGCGCGCAGCGCGAGGTCCTGATCGGCAACCGCCGCCTGATGGAGGGGCGCGGGCTCGCCGTCGACGGGCTGGGCGCGGACGTTGACCGCTTGCAGGGCGAGGCCAAGACGCCGATGCTGGTGGCCGTGGACGGCCGTCTGGCCGGCCTGATCGCGGTGGCCGACGCGCTTAAGGACGGCTCGGCGGAGGCGGTGGGTGAGCTCAAGGCGCTCGGTCTGGAAGTGATCATGCTTACCGGCGACAACCGCCGCACGGCCGAGGCCATCGGCCAGGCGGCCGGCGTCGACCGTGTCATCGCCGAGGTGCTGCCGGGTGAGAAGGCGGCCGTGATCAAGGACCTGCAGAGCCAGGTTGGCCCGGATGGCCGCCACCGGGTGCTGGCCATGGTCGGCGATGGCGTCAACGACGCGCCCGCCCTGGCCCAGGCCGATGTGGGCCTGGCGATCGGCACCGGCACGGACGTGGCCATGGCGGCGGCGGCCGTGACCCTGATGAGCGGTGATCTGCGCGGCGTGCCGCGGGCCATCCGGCTGTCTAAGCGCGTAATGCGCACGATCAAGGAAAACCTGTTCTGGGCCTTCTTCTACAACGTCATCCTGATCCCGGCTGCGGCGCTGGGTTTCCTGGTGCCGTGGCTGGCGGCCGGGGCGATGGCCTTCAGTTCGATCTTCGTCGTCAGCAACAGCCTGCGCTTGCGCCGCGCCCGGCTGTGATGGTGCGGCTGCCCGCGGCCTGTTGCCCGGCGCCCCGGGCGGAGCGGCGCGCGGCCACTTGTCAGGGGCGGGGTCCACAGGTACCATTGGCTTGGGAGGGCCGGGCGGCATTGTGTCGCCCGGCTTTTGATATTCACGCTTAAGGAAACCGGGCTACACTGACGCTATGTTGTCGCGACGCAAGTTCCTAAAACTGACCGGGGCGGCCCTGTCGGCGGCCTGGCTGCCGCTGGGCCGCCCGGCCGTGGACCAGGCGGCGCTGCCGCAAGGCCCCGATGTCTGGCTGGGGCGCGTGGCCTGGCCGTGGGGCGTGAACGTGCTGCGCCGGCCGCGGCCCGAGGGCGCCCTCGTCCGCACCGTCATGCCGGAAGAGCTGGTCGTCCTCCGCCGGGAAGTGGTCGGCGTTGGCATGATGCCGCACAACCACGTCTGGTACGAGCTGGATGACGGCTTCATCTACTCGTCCTACGTGCAGCCAACCCGCAACTGGCCGCAGGCGCCGCTGGAGAGCGTGCCGGCCGACGGGGTCTGGGCGGAAGTGTTCGTGCCGTTTGTGGACGGCCGCGCCGAGCCCAAGGCGGACGCGCGCGTGCTGTACCGCTTCTACTACAGCGGCGTCTACAAGGTCGCGGAGCGCGTGCAGCTGCCGGACGGCGCCAGCTGGTATCGCGTCGGCACGGAGATCCTGCCCAACATGTACGCGCCGGCCGAGGCCTTCCGCATCATCGCGCCCGAGGAAGTGGCGCCGCTGTCCCCGGCCGTGACTGACAAGAGCCTGGTCGTCGACCTGACGCGGCAGGCCATCACCGCCTACGAGGGGCGCGCCGCCGTCTATCGGGCCCGCATCGCCTCCGGCGCGCAGTTCTTTGGCGAAGATGGCCGCACCCTGGTGGGCGGCACCGGTCTGGGCCAGCGCTACATCTGGCAGAAGCGCCTGTCGCGCCAGATGCAGGGCGGCACGCCGGAGTCCGGCTGGGACCTGCCCGGCGTCGCCTGGGTGTCCTACTTCGCGTCCAACGGCGAAGCCCTGCACTCCACCTATTGGCACAACGACTTCGGCCGGCCCAAGTCGCGCGGCTGCATCAACCTGCGCCCCGATGACGCCAAGTGGTTGTTCCGCTGGACGGCGCCGGCCGTAGCGTATAATCCGGGCGCGATCACGGTCGACTGGGGTAACCGCGGCACACTCGTGGACATCCGCGTGGAAGGTTGAGGCATGGACACTGGACTCATCGTCATGGCGGTCGCTTTGTGGGTGGGGTGGGGCGTGTGGTGGTGGTTGATCCGCGGCAATACTGAGGGGGCGGTCAGGCTGGCCAAGCGGCTGGAGGAGCTGGAGAAGCGGTATGAATCCAAGTGATCTGTCCTTTGGCCTGGCGTTCGTCGCCGGGGTGGCGTCCTTTGTGTCGCCGTGCGTGTTGTCGCTGGTGCCGGCCTATGTCGGTTACCTGAGCAGCCGGGCGGTGACGGCGGGCCAAGGCCCGGCGGGCCAGACGACCGCAAGCCGCTGGGGCACTCTGGCTCACGGGGTGGCCTTCGTCATCGGGTTCAGCCTGGTCTTCATTGGGTTGGGCCTGACCGCGAGCGCGGTCGGCTCAGTCTTGTTTGACCTCAAGCCGTTGCTGGTGCGGCTGGGCGGCATCGTCGTGGTCGTCTTCGGCCTGCACACGATGGGCGTCATCCACATCCCGTTCCTGGAGTACGACACGCGCCGTCAGCAGGCGCCGGACCGCCGCCTCGGCTACCTGTCGTCGGCGTTGATGGGCGTCTTCTTCTCGGCCGGCTGGGCGCCGTGCGTCGGCCCTGTGCTGGGCGCCGTGCTGACGCTGGCCCTCAACAGCGAGGGCGTGGCCCGCGGCGGCTGGCTGTTGACGGCGTACTCGATCGGCCTGGGCATCCCGTTCCTGCTGGCGGCGGCCGGGATCGGCAGCGTGAGCGAGCTGCTGCGCCGCTATGGACGCTACCTGCGCTACGTGTCCATCGTCACCGGCCTGCTGCTGGTCTTTATCGGCATCCTGCTGTTCACGGACTCGCTGGCGTTCTTCTCGCGCCTGGCGCCGTTGACCGAATTCCAGCAAGCCATCGACGCCGGCGTCGTGGACTTCTGGCGGACTCTGACCGGTGGCGCCCGCTAGCGGCGGCGGACCGCCCGAGGCGGCCGGCTCACGCTGGGCGGCGCTGATCCTGATCGGCGCCGGGCTGCTGTTCGGGGTGGCGGCCGGCGGCGTGATCTTCTTCGGCGTGCCGAACCTGGGCGGCCCGGCAGCCGTCCCGGGTGGCGCGCGCGCCAGCGACGCGGCGCCCGCGCCGGCCCCGGTCGTCGGCGCGCCGGCCCCGGACTTCACGCTCCAAGATCTGGCCGGCAACACGGTCACGCTCTCGGGCCTGCGCGGCCAGGTCGTGCTCGTGAACTTCTGGGCCACCTGGTGCGGACCGTGCGAAGCCGAGATGCCGGCCATCCAGCAGCGCTTTGAGACCTTCCAGGGCAGCGGCTTGAGTGTGCTGGCGGTCAACCTGGCCGAGCCCGCGGACGCCGTGCGCGCTTTTATCAACCGTCTCGGGCTGACGTTCACGATCCTGCTTGATCCGAGCGAGACGGTCTTCGACCTCTACCGGGTGCGCGGCTACCCCACCACCTTCATCGTGGACCGCGAGGGCACGATCGTCAAGCAGCATGTCGGCTACATGTCCGACGGCCAGTTGGACCGGTACCTCGTCGACATCGGCGTCGGCGGCCAGTAATCACCTGGAACCCGTTCATGGAACCCATTTCAACCAACGCGGACAAGCCGCGCGTCACCGGCCGCACGCGCGCCACCGTCATCGCGCTCGACCGCGTCATCCTGACCTTCGCGCGCCGCTGGCTGTTGTTCTTCAACCTGTTCATCCTGCTCTACGTCGGTTTGCCATTCGCGGCGCCGCTGTTGATGCGCGCCGGTTTCACCACCGGCGCCAAACTGATCTATACGGTCTACGGCCCGCTCTGTCACCAGCTCGGCTACCGATCCTGGTTCCTGTTCGGCGAGCAGACCAACTACCCGCGCGCCGAATTTGAGGCGCGCACCGGCATCAACCCGGACGACCTGTGGGGGGCGCGCGCCTTTGTGGGGGATGCGGTGCTGGGCTACAAAGTCGCTTTCTGCCAGCGCGATGTCGCCATCTATGGCGGCATCCTGGCGGCCGGGCTGTTCTACGGGCTGCCCTTCGTCCGGGGGCGTCTGAAACCGCTGCACTGGATCGGCTGGCTCATCCTCGGCATCGGGCCGATTGCGTTGGACGGCTTCTCCCAGCTTTTCAGCCAGTACCCGTACAGCAGCCTGCCTCTGTTCAACCTGCTGCCGGTGCGCGAGAGCACGCCGCTGTTCCGGACCCTGACCGGCGCCCTGTTTGGCCTGGCCAACGCCTGGCTGGCGTATCCGTACGTCGAGGAATCGATGCGCGAGGTTTACGTCCAGTTGCGCGACAAGCTGGCCCGGGTGGACGCCGAACCGCCGGCCGTCGGCGGGGGGGCGCCGGGCGGCGCCCGCTGACAGGTCCGGCTGTAAAAAAGCCTTTGACCGGCCCAAAAACCCGCCTGCGCGTTTTCTGGAACCGTGCTAATATTATGCCGGTCCGGCTCGATCTGCAAAAGTTCGCTTGCGCGTAGGGAATCCGTGTTTGGTTCGCGGTCCGGAAGCGCTGGGGTTTGACTTTTGCTCGGCCGCTATCCGTTCCTTAGCCCTAAACACAGGAGACTTCAATGGGCAAGCGACTTTATATCGGCAACCTCAGCTATTCGGTGAAGGATGAGAACCTGCGTGAGCTCTTCACGCAAGTGGGCGAGGTCACCTCGGCCACCGTCATCACCGACCGCGAGACCGGCCGCTCCAAGGGCTTTGGTTTCGTGGAGATGGGCACCGACGACCTGGCCCGCCAGGCCATCTCGAAGTTCAACGGCTTCGTGATGATGGGCCGGCCGCTGTCGGTCTCGGAGGCCCGCCCACCACAACCGCGTGATGGCGGTGGCGGCCGGGGTGGCGATCGCCGCCGCGACTGATCGGCGTTAGGCGCTCCAACAGGCAAGACGGGCTTTCCGGCCCGTCTTGCTCTTTTTAACCGAACAGACACCGCTTGCGTTTTGTGCGCGCCTTCACTCATGTTACAATCCGCAGTGCTCCCATCCGCAGCCCACACCACAAGCGTGTATGCCACTTCAGCCTGAATTTCTCCTGCGCGACCGGTATCGCATCCTCGGCGAACTGGGTCATGGCGGCATGGGCGCCGTGTACCGCGGCCACGACGAAAACCTGGGCGTCGACGTCGCCATCAAAGAGAACCTGTTCGTCTCGCCCGAGTCTGAGCGTCAATTCAAGCGTGAAGCCACGTTGCTGGCCGGCCTGCGCCATCCCAACCTGCCGCGCGTCACCGATCACTTCGTCGTCCCCGACCAGGGCCAGTACCTGGTGATGGACTTCATCCCCGGTGAAGACGCCAAGACCCTGCTGGACCAGAACAATGGGCCGCTGCCGGAGCGCGAGGTGGTGCGCTGGGCCCGCGAAATCCTGGATGCCCTGCAGTACCTGCATAACCGCCCGCAGCCGATCCTGCACCGCGACATCAAGCCCGGCAACGTTAAGATCACGCCCGAGCGGCGCGCCGTACTGGTGGACTTCGGCCTGGCCAAGGTGCACGACACGACCCAGAGCACCACGGTCGGCGCCAAGGCGTTCACGCCCGGCTTCGCGCCACCCGAGCAGTACGGCCTGGGCCGCACCGACCCGCGCACCGACATCTATGCGCTCGGCGCCACGCTGTACAACCTGCTCACCCAGAAGATGCCGGCCGACAGCCTCGAGCGCGCCATGGGCCAGAAGCAGCTGGTCCCGGTGCGCGAGCTCAACCCGAGCGTGACGCCGCGGACGGCGCAGGCTATCGAGCGCGCCCTGGGCGTGCGGCCGGAGGAGCGCTTCGCCACCGCGGTCGATTTCGCGGCCGCGCTGCCCAGCCTGGACGAGTTCACGGTGGTGGCCCGGGCCGAGGACACGCAGCGGCCGGTCGAGGCAAAACCCGCCCCGCCGCCGCCGGCGGCCCGCAGCCGTCTGCCCGTGATCGTGGGCGTCGTGGCCGTTCTGGCCGTCGCCGGGGTCGGCGGCGGTCTGTGGGTCACGGGCGTCATCGGCGGATCGCCGACGCGCACCCCAACGGCCGCCGCGGCCACGCGCACCGTCGCGTCCGCCAGTTCCACCGCGCCCGTCGTCGCCGCCTTCACCCAGGCGCCGCCGGTCGAAGCCTCGGCCACGCCCAGCCCCTCGCCCACGGAGACAGTGCCGCCGACCGCCACACCGACCGTCACCGTAACCCAGCCGCCCACCGCCACCCCGCGCGGCGGCGGGTCCGGCCAGATCGCGTTCGTCAGCGACCGCTCGGGCGTGGCCCAGATTTACCTGGTGGACATCAACGAACCGAACAAGGACCGCGACCTGCAGCCGCTCACCAACTTGCCGGATGGCGCCTGCCAGCCGGCCTGGTCGCCGGACGGGCAGGAACTGCTCTTTATCAGCCCGTGTGCGCCGCGCAAGAAGGACGGCTACGGCAACACGATCATCTACAAGATGAACGTGGACGGCAGCAGCGTCCAGCCCCTCATCCAATTAGTCGGCGGCGTCTTCGATGCCGACTGGTCCGGGACCAGCATCGCCTTTGTCTACCTGAGCAACAACCGGCCGCAGATCTGGGTGGCGCGCCCGGACGGCACCGGCGCCACGGCCCTGACGCGCGGCACCGCCGCCGACAGCCATCCGACCTGGTCGCCGGACGGTGAGCGCCTGGTCTTCCTCAACACCACGCGCGCCGGCCGCCCGACGCTCTACTGGATGACCAAGGAGGGCGGCTTTGGCGAGGGGCGCTCGCAGCCCAGCCAGGTGACGCGCGACATCGACGCCGGCTCGCCGGATTGGTCGCCGGACGGCCAGTTGATCACGTTCGTGTCGCGCGACCACATCTGGGTGGTCAAGTGGGACGCTCTGGGCTTCGACGCGCAGAACCTCACCCGCACCATCGGCCCCAACGCCGACCCGGATTGGTCGCCGGACGGCCGCTGGTTGACCTTCGAGACCTGGCGCGATAACGCCAACCACGACATCTGGATCATGACGTCTAACGGCGGCCAGCCCGTGCGCATTACCGAAAACGCGGCCTGGGATTACCAACCGGCCTGGCGGCCCTAGCGTTTCTGCGGCCCAGCGGGGCGGCACCATTCCGGTCCGTCATCCCCGGCGGGCGGGGCCGGCCCGGTCCCGTTGCGCGGCACTTTTAAGGAGAGAGACCTGTGACTGCACAACTGATTGACGGTACTGCGATAGCGGCGAAGATCCGCGGTGAAGTCGCGGCGGCTGTGACGGCGCGGGTGGCGGCGGGCAAGCCGCGCCCCGGCCTGGCCACTGTCCTGGTCGGCGACAACCCGGCTTCGCAGGTGTACGTGCGCAACAAGCAGAAGGCTTGCGCCGAGGCCGGCCTCGACTCGTTCGGCCATGAGCTGCCCAAGACGGCGTCACAGGCCGAGGTCGAGGCCCTGGTGTCCCAGCTCAACGCCGACCCCAAGGTCAACGGCATCCTGGTCCAACTGCCGCTGCCGGACGGCCTGGACGAGGAGCGGGTGCTGAACGCCATCAGCCTGCACAAAGACGTGGACGGCTTCGGGCCGATCAATATCGGCCGGCTTTCCATGAAGGGCCGCAAGCCGTTGTTCGTGCCCTGCACGCCGGCCGGCTGCATCGTGCTGCTGGAGAGCGTCGGCGCGCAGTTCAAAGGCGCCAACGCCGTGGTGCTGGGCCGCTCCAACATCGTCGGGCTGCCGGCCGCCATGCTGCTGCTGCACCGTGACTGCACGGTGACGATCTGCCACAGCCGCACCAAGGACCTGCCGGGGGTGGTGCGCCAGGCCGATATCCTGATCGCGGCCGTCGGCCGGCCGGAGATGGTGCGCGGCGACTGGGTCAAGCCGGGCGCGCTGGTCATCGACGTCGGCATCAACCGCATCGCGGACGCCACCAAGAAGTCCGGCTCCCGACTGGTGGGCGATGTCGCTTTCGACGAGGTCAAGGAAGTCGCCGGCGCGATCACGCCCGTGCCGGGCGGCGTCGGCCCGATGACAATCGCCATGCTGCTGCGCAACACCCTGACCGCCGCCGAGCTGGCCGACCGGGCTTAGCCCGACGTCCGTACTGCCGGACGGAGGACGACGGCGGCTGATCCGCCCGGCGTCCTCCGTCTTTCGTCTCTGCCGCCATGCCGCGTCTGTTGTTGATCGATGACAACGCCGATTTTCGCACCGTGTTCCAGCGCAAGTTCACGGCGCTGGGCTATGCGGTCGCCACGGCCCCGGACGGGGTGCGCGGCCTGCAGCTGGCGCTGGACCGGCTGCCGGACCTGGTGGTGCTGGACCTGCGCATGGAGTACCGGGACGGGCTGGAGACTCTGCGCCTGATCCGGTCAGTGCAGGCGGAGACGCCGGTCATCATTCTGAGCGCGCTGGTGGACGAGCGCGCCCAGGCCGAGGCGCAAGCCCTGAACGTCGCCGCCGTGCTGTTGAAACCAATCGGGATCAAGGACCTGGCCACCGCCATCCGCCAAGTGCTGGAGGCCCAGCCATGACAACCCGCGCGCGCGCGACGACGGCCCTCTGGCCGCCCTGGCTGCGAGGCCCCTGGGGATTGGCCGCCCTGGCGGCCGGCGCGTACGTGCTGGTCTACATCGGCTGGACGGCCTTCGGCTGGGGCGGGGAGGCGTGGCGGTCGCTCATCTCCAACACCGCTTTCCTGCCGATGAGCCTGTTCGCGTCCCTGGCCGCGGCGCGCGTTGTCTTCCAGTCAGGGCTGGAGCGCGCTCATCGGCGGGCCTGGACGCTGCTGGCGCTGGCGGTGGCCGCCTACTTCGCCGGTGATCTGCTGTTCCTGTACTACGAGAACGTGCTGCGCCTGCCCGAGGCCGGCCTGACGGTCACGCTCGCCGACGGTTTCTATCTGCTCTTCTACCCGCTGGCGCTGGCCGGCCTGGTGGCCCTGCCGGGTGCGCCGCTGCGCGGCGGCGAGCGGCTGCGCTTCGCGTTTGACCTCGGCATTGTCCTGGTGACGGCTTGGATGGCGGTCTGGTATTTCGTCATCAGCCCGACCGCCCAGCAGACCCAGCCGGATCTGTTCAGCCAGTTGGTCTCGGCGGCGTACCCCATCGGCGACCTGGTGGTGCTGGCCGGGCTGTTCGTCCTGCTCTATCGCGGGCAGGAGGCGGCCACGCGCTCCACGTTGATCCTGCTGTCCGGGGCGCTGTTGAACTTCGTGGCGTCCGATTTGGCCTACGCCACCACGCGCCTGTCCGGCGTCTACCAGGCCGGCGGCTGGGTCGATGTCGGCTGGATTGTCGCTTACCTGTTCTTCGCCCTGGCCGCGCTGCGCCAGCCCTTCCTGGAGCGCGGCTCGATCACCGAGCGCCTGTCGGCCGGCTTGCTGCGGCGCCTGTCGATCGCGCTGCCGCTGGTGGCGCTGGGCGTCGGTTACGGGCTGGTCCTCGCCATCGAGGTGACCCGCGTGGCCGCCAACGAGCGCGTGCTTGGCCTGTTCGCGAGCGCGGCGTTGTTGACGGCCTTCGTCGCCGCCCGCCAGGGCCTGGCCCTGGCCGACAACCTGCGGCTGAACGCCGAACTGACCGCCCTCTCGGCCGACCTGGAGCAGCGCGTGCAGGAACGCACGCGCCAGTTGGAGCAGGCCCAGGCCGAGGTGCTGCAATCCCAGAAGCTGGCTATTGTCGGCACGCTGGCGGCCGAGGTCGTGCATGAAGTCAGCAACCCGCTCAACCTGGTCATCAATGCCGGCGAGACGCTGGAGACGCAGCTGGAGGAGACCGGCGCGGTGGACCGCGAGACCCTGGCCGAGTTTCTGCCGATCATCAACCGCGCCGCCTGGCACGCCACCCGCATCCTGCAGACCCTGCGGTCGTTCTCGCGCGGTTACACGCCGGAGCTGCTGCCGCAGCGCGTGGACGAGGTTGTCCGGGACACGCTCCGCCTGATGGCCGGCCAGGTGGCGCGCTGGCCCGGCGTCCGGCTGGTGACCGACGTCCCGGCTGATCTGCCGCCAGTGGTGTGCGATCGCAACCAGATCGCCCAGGTGTTGATCAACCTGATCAATAACGCCCACGACGCGCTGCCGGACGGCGGCACCATCACGGTGCGGGCGCGGCTGGTGGACCTCAGCGTCGCCCTGGAGGTCAGCGACGATGGCGTCGGCCTGGCGCCCGAGCTGCTCGACCAGATCTTCAAGCCATTCTTCACCACCAAACCCATCGGCCAGGGCTCGGGCCTGGGCCTCTCGATCGTCGAACGGATTGTGCGCGAGCACGGCGGCGCGGTGACGGCGTCCAGCGTCGGCCCCGGCCACGGGGTTACGATCACGGTGACCCTGCCGCAGGCCGCGCCGCCCGGAGGGCAGCCATGACGACACTTCTGGTGAAACACGCCGACGTGCTGGTGACCATGGACCCGGAGCGGCGCGAGCTGCGCGACGCCGGCCTGTTCGCGCGCGACGGCGTCATCCAGCAAGTGGGGCCGAGCGCGGAATTGCCGGACACCGCCGACGAGGTGCTGGACCTGCGCGGGCACGTCGTCTTGCCCGGCCTGGTCAACACCCATCACCACCTGTACCAGACGCTGACGCGGGCCGTGCCGGCCGCGCAGGATGCCAACCTGTTCGGCTGGTTGACCACGCTTTACCCAATCTGGGCCAACCTGACGCCGGAGGCCATCCGTGTCTCCACGCTGGTCGGCCTGGCCGAACTGGCCCTGTCCGGGTGCACCACCTCGTCCGATCATCTTTACATCTTCCCGAACGGCTGCCGCCTGGACGACGAGATTGAGGCCGCGCGGCAGATCGGCGTGCGCTTCCACGCCGCGCGCGGGAGCATGTCGCTGGGCCAGTCCCAGGGCGGGCTGCCGCCGGATCGGGTGGTGGAGGACGAGGCCTTCATCCTGCGCGACACGCGGCGCCTGATCGAGCAATACCACGATCCCAAGCCGGGCGCGCTGCTGCGCGTGGTGGTGGCGCCGTGCTCGCCGTTCTCGGTGACCCCGGACCTGATGCGCGAGGCGGCGGCGCTGGCCCGCGCCTACGGCGTCCACCTGCACACGCACCTGGCCGAGACCCTGGACGAGGAGACTTTCTGTCTGGAGAAGTTCGGAGCGCGGCCGGTGGCCTACGCCGAACAGTTGGGCTGGCTGGGCGACGACGTCTGGCACGCCCATGCCGTCCATGTGGCCGGCGCCGAGGTGGGGCAGCTGGCGCGCACGCGCACGGGCGTCGCCCACTGCCCGTCGTCCAATATGCGGCTGGCCAGCGGGATCGCGCCGGTGCGCCAATACCGGGCGGCCGGCGTGCCGGTGGGCCTGGGCGTGGACGGCTCGGCCAGCAACGATGGATCGCACCTGTTGGCGGAGGCGCGCCAGGCCATGCTGTTGGCGCGGCTGGCCTTGGCGGAGGCTGAGCGCTACGGGCGGGCGGACGGCGGGCCGCCGCCGGCGACGCAGATGCCGGCCCGCGAGGCGTTGGAGATCGCCACGCTCGGCGGCGCGGCCGTGCTCGGGCGCGATGACATCGGCGCGCTGGCGTCGGGCAAGTGCGCGGACTTCTTCGCGCTGGACCTGCGCCGCCTGCCGTTCGCGGGTGCGCTGCATGACCCGGTGGCGGCGGCCCTGTTGTGCGCGCCGCAGCCGGCCGCCTGCACCGTCGTCCATGGCCGCCTGATCGTCCAGGACGGCCAGATTGCGACTGTGGACATGGGGCCGGTGGTGGAACGCCACAACCAGATCGCGCGGGCGATGGTCACGGCGTGAGCGGCCCGACGCGGCGGCGGATGTGGCTGCCGCTCCTGGCGCTGGCGGCCGCCGCCGTCGCCTGCGCGGTGATGACGGTGCGCTCGATCGGACTGGGCGAGTGGGCCATCGTGTTGGGTCCGCTCGGACTGGTCTTGATCATCGAGAGCGCGCGGTATATCGTCCGGCGCTTTCTGGCGGGCTACCGGCGCGGCCGCTGACCGGCCACTGTGAGGCAATTCCGCGCGGTGCGCCGGCCAGCGGGCCGGGCGCGCCGGCCGGCGTATACTGAGGCAGCAACTTTTTTCAGGAGACGAGACGTATGCAAACCAATCTGCGCGGCCGCGACTTCATCGGCGACCTGGACTTCAGCAAGGAGGAAGTCGAGACCGTCCTGGACGTGGCCTGGGACCTGAAGCGCAAGCGCGCCTTGGGCGAGTCGCACGCTTACCTGCGCGACAAGACTCTGGCGATGCTGTTCTTCTTCACCAGCACCCGCACGCGCGGCTCGTTCGAAGCCGGCATGGCCCAGCTGGGCGGGCACGCGGCCTTCATCGATTCAGAGACGACCCAGATCTCGCACGGCGACACGGCCAAGGAGATCGGCCAGATCTTCGGCCGCTACTTCGACGGCATCGCCATCCGCCAATGCGACTGGCAGTTTGGCAACAAGTACGAGAACGAGGTGGCCCTGCACTCGCGCGTGCCGGTGCTCAACATGCAGTGCGACGTGTACCACCCGTTCCAGTGCCTGGCCGACTTGATGACGATCATCGAGAAGAAGGGCCGCGACCTGCGCCGCAAGAAGGTCGTGGTCTCGTGGGCCTACGCCGCCTCATACAGCAAACCGATCTCGGTGCCGCAATCGCTCATCCTGCAGATGACGCGCTTCGGCTGCGACGTGGTGCTGGCGCACCCGCCGGAGTTCAAGCTCATGCCCGAGATCATGGACCAGGCCCGCGAGAACGCGCGCAAGCACAAAGTTGGCTTTGAAGTCGTCCACGACATGGACGAGGCCTTCAAGGACGCCGACGTGGTCTACCCGAAGTCCTGGGGCCCGCTGGTGACGACGACGGCCAAGGAAGACGGCAAAGCCCTGATCGAGAAATACCGCTCCTGGATCACCGATCAGCGGCGCATGGACCTGGCCAAGGACGACAGCATCTACATGCACTGCCTGCCGGCCGACCGCAACCTGGAAGTGACGGACGAGGTCATCGACGGCCCGCACTCGGTGGTCTATGACGAGGCCGAGAATCGCCTGCACGCCCAGAAGGCCGTGATGGCGTTGACGATGGCCTGAGCCGCGTCCACCGCAGCGACACGAGGCAGCCCGTCCGCGGGCTGCCTTTTTTATTGGGCGCCGTCAGCGGGCCGCCAGGCGGGTTGCCATCGCGGCCAGGCTGCCGTGCAGGTCGGCGGCCAGCTCGGCGTTGGGGACGCGCCAGGTCAGGGACGGCATGACCGTGAGCGTGATCTGGTCGGCCAGGATCTGGTAGTGCAGACCGAAGTCACGCACATAGGGCAGGCGGGCGCCGGGCCGGCCGACCACGGGGATTTCCGGATAGACCTCGGGATGTGAGATCAACACCTGACGGCCGGGGACGCGCAGCCAGCCGAACGCGCGCAACAGCCCGAAGGTGACGGCGGCCACGGCCAGGGCGCGCTGGCGCGGCCAGCCGCGCCGCCGGGAGAGCATGAAAAGCGCCAACAAGTCGTCGTAGGGGATCGCCTGGCGGGCGCGCCGCGCCTCGCGCGCCTGCGAGTCGTGGGCGGCCTGCAAGAGGGCCCCCCACAGCGGCGCGTCCACGTTGGGGTCGTCCAGGGCGGCCGCGCAGCGCTGGACCTCAGGCGTGCTCATCATGCCGGTCACCAGGTCCATGCAGCGGTAGCGCGACATAGCCAGGAACTGGGTGATTGCGGCGGGCTGCCCGGCCAGGCGGTTGGCCGTGCGCTGCAGGGCGACGACGAAGGCCGGGACGGCGTCCACGCGCTGGCGCTCGAAATAAGAGCGGCCAAAGCCCTCCAGGACAAAGGTCGCGGGCGCGGGGGCCCGCAGCGAGGCCAGGTCGTGCTCAACCTGTTCCTGCCAGGCCGAGTCGATCTGCCAGCGCAGCTCATGGGCGCGTCCATTGGCCGGGCGCGGACCAGTGGGGCCGGCCAGGGGGCCGGCCGCCGCCCGGCGCTGGATCTCGGCGGCGCCGCGCATCATCGTGTTGCCGTCCAGGTAAGCGCTGAAATGGGCGATGGCGCAGGCGCGCGCGTTGCCGAAGACGACGAGCTGCAAGCTGGCATGGAACCAGCGGTTGGCCGGGCTGCCGCTGTGCGCGTGATAGGCGGCTTCGGCCGCCGTGGCCGGGGTGGTCTCCAGGTCCAGGCACAGCGTCAACAGGCTGTGCCGCAGCGTGTCCAGGGCGGCGGCGTTATCGGGCTGGCCGCGCAGCAGGGGAAAGAGACGGCGCTGGGTGGCGTCGGAGGCGGCACTGAGCGGGCCGGCGGAGGCGCCCGGGTCAGCCGGAGCGGAACGGGCTCGCTCGGCGAGGTCAGCCAGATCCTGGGCCAGCTGGCGGACGGCTTCCGGCGACCGCCAGTCGGTGACGGGCAGCACAAAGAAACGGCCGCCCACGACGACGGTCAATTGGTCGGTGCGCGCGGTCTTGAACAGCCGCGCCTGGGCGTCATCGCAGATCAGGCTGGTGCCGAACAGGTTCGGGTACTGGCCCATCTCCAGCGGCTGCCCGCCGTAGGTATCCGGGGCCAGTGCGCCAGTGAAGACAGCGTCGCGCAGGCTCCAGGCCGCGCACACCAGCGTCGCCGCGCGCTCGAACGGCGTCAGGGCGCGGGCGTCCTCGGCCAGGGCCAGGGTGGCGGCGACGGCCGGCGCGAACAGGGCCGGGCCGCGCAGATTGACCGTGCGCAGCAGGTTTTCAATAGTCGCGGGCGCCTGGTGGAGAAAAGCGCTGAACCCAGACAGCGCCATCGCGCCGCGCAGCAGGGCGTGGGCGGCGGGATGCGGGCTCAGGCCATAGGCCTGCAGGGCGTCCGGATCATCCGGCGCCGGGAGCGGCACCTGGGGCGGGGCGGGATAACCGCCGACGGCTTCGTAGAGGTCGCGACTGCGCTCAAGGTCGTCCATGCGCGGATCTCCGCCCGGTAGGCCGGGGCCGGGCGTGTTGCGGGGCCGGCGTTAGTTCAGCCGGGCTAGTTCATCCAGCAGCAGGTCGCGGCTTTGGCGGACTGTGCCGGCGTCAGCGGCATTGGGGGCCAGAGTCAGGTATTCGTGAAACAGCTGGGCGGCGCGGCTGTAGGCGCCGTCCTTGTAAAAGACCATCCCCAGATCGCGCACGTGGCCGGGCTGATCCGGCTCCAATTCACGGAGCCGCTCGATGACGCGGCTGGTCAGCGGCCAATCTTCGGCCTCGGTGTACGTGTTGCGCAGGTTGTTGAGCATGCGCGCGACGATGGCGCGCGGCGGGGTCGGCGCCAGCCAGCGCGGGTCAAACCGGCCGGTGTAGCCGGTGGCGCGCGTCACCAGCTGGACACAGTCGGCGCGCGTGAGGTGCGCGCCGCCGTTAAAGGGGTCCAGATACTGGACGCCCGCGCCTTCGCCCACGGCTACGATGAAATGGCCGGGCAGGCCGATATCCTGGGCCGGCAGTCCGAGCGCGCGCGCCAGGTGGGTGTAAAGCACCGACAGGCTGATGGGCAGCCCCAGGCGCCGGTCCAGGACGTCGTTGAGGAAGGAGTTGCGCGGGTCGTGGTAGTCGACGCGGTTGCCGCGGAAGCCATGCTCGCCGAACAGGTAACCGGCCAGCGCCTGCGCCGGCGCCAGCGGAGCGGCGGCGAGGGCCTGGGCCGCGGCGGCGCGCAGCTCATCCAGCTGAGCCAGGTACTCGGACGGGCGCAGCGCCGGATACGCGATCTCACGCGCAAACAGCAGGTTGGCGGAGACGGGATCCAACGCCTCGCCGGCTGCCCTGAGCGCGGCCGCAAAGGTGGTGTGATCCAGGTCGAACATGGCCGCGCAGAGGGTCAGGGAGTCCGGCTGGCGACCGGGGTGAGCGTCGGCGTCACCAGGTCCACCCGGACCACCAGGACTTCGCCCGCCCGCAGGTCGGCGTTGGTGAGGTCCTGATTATTGCGCCGATTCTGACGCGCGATGTCCTCGGCCGTGCTGTTGAACTTGGCGGCGATGATCTCGAGCGTGTCGCCCAGCAGGACCGTGTACTGGATGCGCCCGCCGCGGCCCAGGCCGGTGGGCAGCGGGCTCGGCGTCGGCGTTTGCACGTCCCCGACTTGCGGGATCGTCAACACCTGGCCGACCGATAAGGCGTCGCTGGCCAGATTGTTGAACAGCTTCAGGGCCTGCCAGTCCACCTGGAATTGGGCGGCGATGTTGAAGAGGGTGTCGCCGTCCTGGACCGTGTAAGTGATGGGCGTCGGCGTGGGCGACGGACCCGGCGTCAAGGTTGGGGTGTCCGTGAACAGCGGGGTGGGGGTATCCGGCGCCGGCGTCAGTGTGGCCGTCGGGGTGAGCGTGGCCGATGGCGTCGGCGTGGCCGTCTGGAACAGGGCCAGACCCGGCCCGCTGGTGAAGAAGCTGAACACCATCAGGACCAGGGCCAACAGCACGAGACCTGCCAGGGCCGCCAGGATCACGGGGATGATGCGGGCGCGGCGGCGCTTGATCAGCGCTTGGACGGATTTCTTCATACGAGGCGCTTCCTTCGATGAGCGCGACACCAATTGGCTGAAAGGGCGGACTCACGGCATTCTACCATGCCGTTTCCGGCCATCGCGACGTGTCTCTATGTCAAGATGGCCGGACCAGCCTAAGGTAAGATACGGTGACAAGAGAACGGTGACCCATGGAAGACACACGCACGCTCGTCCAACGCCAATTCGGGGCCCACGCCGAGAACTACGTCACCAGCGCCGATCACGCCCAGGGCGAGAGCCTGGACGAGCTGGTGGCGCGCCTGCCGCTGGGGCCAAGCTGGCGGGTGTTGGACGTAGCCACCGGCGGCGGGCACACGGCCCTGGCGTTGGCCCCGCACGTGGGCTGGGTGTTGGCCAGCGATCTGACTGTGCCGATGCTTCAAGCCGCGCGCCGGCTGGCGGCCCGGCGCAGTATCGCCAACCTGGCGTACCCGGCCGCCGACGCTGGCGTCCTGCCGTTCGCCAACGGCTCTTTTGACCTCGTGACGTGCCGCCTGGCGGCCCATCACTTCCCGGATTGCGCCGCCTTCACGCTCGAAGCGGCCCGGGTGCTGAGGCCGGGCGGGTGGCTCGGCCTGATCGACAATGTCACACCGCCGGAGGGGCGCCCGGCCCGCTTTGTCAACGCCTTCGAGAAGCTGCGGGACCCCTCCCATCACTGGGAGTACGCCGCCGCCGACTGGGAGGCCTTCTGCCGCGCGGCCGGGCTGGAGCCCCGCGTCCAGGTGCTGTATCGTAAGCCGCTCGAGTTTGAGCCGTGGTGTGACCGGCTGAGTGTCCCCGCCGCAACCCGGCTGCAGCTGCGCGCCCTGCTGCACCACATCCCCGCCGTCTGCCAGCCCGCCCTCCAACCAGCCCTGACGGGCGACCCCGCTGCCGGGCGCCTCACGTTCTCGTTGGGCGAACTGCTGCTCCTGGCCCAAAAACCCACCCGCGCCTAACCGCCCCGTTGTCCCGGCCCGCCGGCGTTCGCGCCCCGTTTGGGCGGCGCCGGCCCGAAAACGGCTACTTCACCTAAGATTCACGCAACCTTCGGCGGGCGTTTGCTGATATCCGCGCCCGGATTTGCTATAAACCCACCAAGCCGATGACATGCCGAGGCGGGCAAGGTCGGCACGGTTCCTCCCCTTAGCTACAACTGAAATGACCGTCCAGACAGCTGGATGGCGACCGACAACGCAGCCGTTCTGGCCAGCCACGCGGATCTGGTGGGCTGCGTCTACGCCACCCGAGGGCTGGGAGAGTCGATTATGCACGGCGATGGAGACAAGGAATGTCAGCCTCGACCCTGATCAGCCGACGCAGTGCCCTCAAGCTGGGCGCGGCCGCCGCCGCCAGCCTGCCGTGGCTGCCGCTGGCCCAGACTGCCGCCCAGGAACAGCCGGACAACCCCTTGGGCGGGCCGCCCCCGGCGGCGTCGATCGCCCAAATCGCGCTCAGCCGGATGGCGTTCGGCCCGCGGCCGGACCAATTCGACTTTGCCACCTTCGCGGCCCGGCCGGGCGCCACCGACGTCGACAAGCTGTATGACTTCATCGACTGGCAGCTTAACCCGAACCCGGCCGACGATCCCGGCTATCTTGCGCGCCGCGCCGCCGCCGGCTTCGCCACGCTGGACAAGCCGCTGGCGCAGCTGTGGACCGATCACGTCATCGGCGCCACGGGCACCAACGGCTCCAACATCCGCAACCAGCCGGTCCGCGAGACTCGGGCCGACACGCTGCTACGCATGCTCTACAGCCAGTGGCAGCTGGCGGAGGTGCTGGCCCACTTCTGGCACAACCATTTCAGCGTCTACGCCTGGGACTCGGCCATCGCCCCGGTCTTCGCGCACTATGACCGGGACGTGATCCGTTACCACATGCTGGGCAACTTCCGCGCGCTGGTGGAGGCCGTGGCCAAGAGCACGGCCATGCTTTTCTACCTGGACAATGCCACCAGCCAGGGCGCGCAGTTCAATGAGAACTTCGCGCGCGAGCTGTGTGAGCTGCACACCCTCGGCGCCGAGAACTACCTCGGCGTGGTGGACGACCCGCTCTCCATCCCGCGCGAGCCGTTCACGCTGCCGGTGACAGGCGCGTACTGGAACAGCGGCACCACGCCGCCGACGGAGATCGCCACCGGCTACTGTGATAACGACGTCTACGAAGTGGCGCGCTGCCTCACCGGCTGGCGCGTCAACAACGGCTCGGGCGGCGTGCCAAACACCGGCACCTTCCTCTACCACACGCCCTGGCATGACCGCGCCAACAAGCTCCTGCTGGGCAAGTACTTCCAGGCCGACGCCGGGCCGCAGGAGGACGGCCTGAAGGCCCTCGACCTGCTGGCCTACCACCCCGGCACGGCCAAGTTCATCGCCCGCAAGCTCTGCCGGCGCCTGGTGACTGACGACCCGCCCGAGCCGCTGGTGGAGGCCGCCGCCCAGGTCTTCCTGGACAACCGCGCCGCCCCCGATCAGCTCAAGCAGGTGGTGCGCTTCATCCTGCGCTCCGAAGAGTTCCGCACTGTCTGGGGCGAGAAGCTGCGGACGCCGGTCGAGGCCGCCGCCGCCAGCCTGCGCGCCACTGGCGCGGACTATCAGCCCAACGCCAGTCAGGAGTTCAGCACCACCAACCCCGTCTGGTCCCGCTGGGACGCCATCGGCCAGCCCATGTTCGGGCGGCGCTCGCCGGATGGCTTCCCGGATGTCAAGACCGCCTGGAGCGGCACGACCTCGCTCCTCTACCGCTGGCGCTTCGCCAATGACCTGGTGGAGGACCGGATGCGCACGACGATCAGCGGCGCCACCGCGCTGTTCACGCGCGCCGACCTGCCCGCCCAGACGCCCGGGGGCCTGACGACGCCATCGGCCATCGTGGACTTCTGGATCGCACGCGTGTTCGGGCCGGGCTACTCCATGCCGGCCGCCACGCGGGCCGAGCTGCTCAAGATGATGTCCGGCTCTTATCCGAATGACCCCAACGACAACGCGTTGACGACCCAGCAGATCAGCGACCGCCTCAAGCGTATGGTGGCGCTGCTGGTGATGACGCCGGACTTCCAATGGCACTGACTCCCGCTCAAGGACACGCCCATGCCTTTCTCTCTTAGCCGCCGCCAGTTCCTGATGGGCTGCTCCACCGCGATCGCGGCGCTGGCCGGGGCGCGCCTGACCCAGGCCGTCTTCGCCGAGCCGGGCGCGGCCGCGACGCCGAACCGCGAGACCCTGGTGGTCATCTTCCTGCGCGGGGCCTGGGACGCCGTGCACGTCATTCCGCCGACCTCCGGCGCGGACCGCGGCTATTACGAGGACGCCCGCCGCAGCTACCTGCGGTATCCGGCCAGCGGGGCGGGTGGGGCGCTGGCGCTGGGCAGCCTGGACGGCCCCAACGGCGTCACCGGCCTCGGCCTGCATCCGGCCCTGGCGCCGCTGCTCAACCTGTACCAGGCCGGCCGCGCGGCTTTTGTGGTGGCCTGCGGCATGCACAGCCCCACGCGCAGCCACTTCGACGCCATGGCCTACATGGAGCTGGGGACGCCCGACAACAAGACCACGGGCGCCGGCTGGATTACGCGCCACCTGCAGACCGCGCCCAACCTGCCGCCGGTGCTGCAGTTGCCGGCGCTTGCGGCAGGCTCGTCCCAGCCCACTGCGCTGCTGGCGTACCCGGAGGCCGTGGCCATGTCCGGCCCATCCAGCTTCCGCCTGAACGGCAGCGGCTCGACCTTCGTCGGCGGCAAAAGCTACAGCTACTGGCAGCAGCAGTCCCTGCGCCAGATGTACACCGGCAACTCGTGGCTGGATGTGGCCGGGACGGAGACCCTGGACACGCTGGACCTGGTGGCCAGCGTGGGCACCTACACGCCCGCCAACGGCGCGCAATACCCCACCGGGTCCTTCGGCGACAGCCTCAAGACGGTCGCCCAGATGATCAAGCTGGACGCCGGCCTGCAGACCGCCACCATCGACTTCGGCGGCTGGGACACACACGAGTACCAGGGCACGGTCGCGTCCGGCACCAGCGTCCCCTACATCGCCGGCCTGCTGGATCAGCTGGCGCGCGGCCTGGCCGCGTTCTATACCGACCTGGACGGCTGCGGCGCCAACAACTTCACCAACCGCGCCACCGTCGTCGTGATGAGCGAATTCGGCCGCCGCCTGCGCGAGAACGCCAGCCAGGGCACCGACCACGGCCACGGCAGCGCCATGATCGTGCTGGGCGGCAACGTGCGCGGCGGCCAGCTGTACGGCGCCTGGCCCGGCCTGCGCAACGACCAGCTCTATGACGGCGCCGACCTGCGCGTGACCACGGACTATCGCCAGGTGCTGAGCGAGATCCTGGTCCGCCGCCTGGGTCAGCCGGAGAGCAACCTAGACCTGATCTTCCCGGGGTACGCGGGCTTTACACCGCTCGGCATCGTCAACGACGCCTACGCGCCGGCCGTGGTGCCCACTGGCCCGAACTTCATGTACCTGCCGCAGGTGAGCCGCAACGCCGGGCAGACCTGTCCGTAGCGGCGTCCGCCTCGGCGGGGCGTCCAATTGCAGGAGGTGTCCTTTGGCAGATCGTGTTCGTCCCTCGCGGCGCCAGGCGCTGAAGCTGGCGTTGACGGCGGCCGGGGCCGGGACAGCCGTCCTGGCCGGCGGCGGTTGGCCGGCTCCTGCGCCGGCTGTCTGGGCGGAAACGCCCGGCGCTGCGCCGGCCGCCGTCCCGCTGCCGCCGCTGGGCGTGATCGCGCTCAACCGCCTGGCCTTCGGGCCGCGGCCGGGCCACCTGGACTACGCCACGTTCGACGGGATGGCCGGCGCCACGCCGGCGGAAAAGCTGGCCAGCTTTGTGGATTGGCAGCTCAACCTGACCGCCGAGGGCTCCGAGTGCACGACACGCCTGGCGAACGCCGGCCTGGCCACGCTCAACCTGTCCTTGACGCAGCTCTGGTCCACCTACGGCGCCGACGGGGCCGACCGCGTGCGGCCGGTGCGCGATGTCCGCGCCGCCACCCTGATCCGCGCCCTGTACAGCCAGCGCCAGCTGTATGAGCTGGCCGTCGACTTCTGGCACAACCACTTCAACATCTACGCCTGGGACTACGGCTACGCCAGCCTGACCTGGGCGCATTGGGACCGGACCGTGATCCGCGCCCATGCTCTGGGCAACTTCCGCCAGATGCTGGGCGCCGTGGCCGCCCACCCGGCCATGCTGTTCTACCTGGATAACTACCTCAACCAGGTGGCCGGCTTCAACGAGAACTGGGCGCGCGAGCTGTGTGAGCTGCACACGCTGGGCGCCGAGAATTACCTGGGCGTGCGCGACCCGATGACGGTGCCCACGCTCAGCTTTCCGGGCGGCGGCAACTTCCCGGCCGGCACCGCCGTCGCCGAGGGCTACGTCGACAACGACGTCTACGAGATCGCGCGCGCCTTCACCGGCTGGCGCGTGGAGGACGGCTGGTGGCCGGTGGCCGCCGATACCGGCAACTTCCTGTACTACGCCGATTGGCACGACAAGGCCAACAAGTTCGTGCTCGGCCGCTACTTCCCGAACTCGCAGGCCAACGACCCCCAGCGCGACGGCAACGACGCGCTCGACCTGCTGGCCTACCATCCCGGCACCGCGCGCCATGTCTGCCGCAAATTGTGCCGGCGTTTCGTCGGCGATGACCCGTCCGACGCCCTGGTGAACGCCGCCGCCGACGTCTTCATCGCCGAGCGTTTTCAGGCCGACCAGCTGCGGCGCGTCCTGCGCTTCATCTTGCTCTCGGATGACTTTCAATCGACCTTCGGCGAGAAGATCAAGCGCCCGTTTGAGGCCGCCGTGGGCGCCTTGCGCGCCGTCAACGCCGACGTCCGGCCGGAGTTGGACGGCTTCTACTGGCACTTCGACGAGATCGGCCAGCCGCTCTTCGAGTGGCGCCCGCCCAACGGTTACCCGGATACGCGCGCGGCCTGGCTCAGCTCTGTGTCGCTGCTCAAGCGCTGGCAGTTTGTCAACTCGGCCATCGAAGGCTGGATCGATCACTGGGAGGCCGGCGTCTCCACCGAGCTGGTCGCCATCGATGTCGTCGCCCAATCAGCCGGCGGCGGCAACACCGCCAACCAACTGGTCGATTTCTGGATCAGCCGCGTGCTCGGGCGGCCCATGGCCAACAGCCAGGATCGCGACCGGATCGTGCAGTTCCTGCGCGGGCCGTACAGCGCCAACGCCGGCCTCTCGACCGACCACCAGGCCGAGTACTTGCCGCGCGCGGTGGCCCTGCTGTTGATGGCGCCGGATTGCCAGTGGCGCTGACCCGCTGCCGCGGGTCAGGCCGTCATTCACGAAAGGCTTGGGTATGCCTGTCTCTCTCAGCCGCCGCCAGTTTCTGCGAGGCTGCTCGGCCGCCATTGCGGCGTTGGCCGGCGCCCGCCTGACCCGGCTGGCCTTTGGTGCCACCAACGCGCCCAACCGCGAGATCCTGGTCGTCGTCTTCCTGCGCGGCGGCTGGGACGCCCTCAACGTCCTGCCGCCCATCGCGGGCGCGGATCGGGCCTTGTACGAACAGGCGCGGCCCAACCTGCGCGTGGCCGCCGGCGGCGCGGGCGGGGCCCTCAGCCTGAACGGCCAACTCGGCTTTCACCCGGCGTTGGCGCCGCTGCTGCCGTTCTACCAGTCCCAGAAGCTGGCCGTGGTCCAGGCGGTGGGGCTGACCGCGGACACGCGCAGCCATTTCGACGCCATGCAGTTCATGGAATTGGGGACGCCGGGCGTCAAGACGACGACCTCCGGCTGGCTGACCCGCCACCTGCAGACGGCCGCCAACCTGCCTCCGGACGTGCTTTTCCCGGCGCTGTCGGCCGGCGGCAGCACGGCCCTGTCGCTCCTGGGCACCTCGGACGCCGTCGCCATGTCTGATCCCGGCGGCTTCCGGCTGGACGGCTACTGGGGCCTGATCGACGAGCAGCGCGCGGCCCTGCGCGATCTGTACGCGACCACTGACCCCGCGGATTGGCTGCGCCTGGCCGGCACCGAGACGCTGGACACCATCGACCTCGTCGAGCAGTCGGCCAATGGCAACTATGTGCCCGCCAACGGCGCGCAGTATCCGGGCGGCTCCTTCGGCGACAACCTGCGCGCGGTCGCCCAGCTGATCAAGATGGAGGTCGGCCTGCAAGTGGCCACCGTGGACCTCGGCGGCTGGGACACGCACGAGTACCAGGGCGACAGCGGCGAAGGCTACCTGGCCGAGCGCCTGCAGGAGCTGGCGTTGGGCCTGGCCGCGCTCTACACGGACCTGGACGGCGGCTGCGGCGCGACCTTCGCCCAGCGCACGACCATCCTGGTGATGAGCGAGTTCGGCCGCCGCCTGCGCGAGAACGCCAACCACGGCACCGACCACGGCCACGGCAGCGCCATGCTGGCGCTGGGCGGCAGCGTGCGCGGCGGCCAGGTCTACGGGACCTGGCCCGGCCTCGCCACCGGCCAGCTGTACGACGGCTATGACCTGGCCGTCACCACCGACTACCGGCGCGTGTTAAGCGAAGTCCTGGTGCGCCGTCTCGGCCAGCCGCTGACGAACCTGGGCACGATCTTTCCGGGCTATGCCGGTTACACGCCGCTGGGCGTCTTCAACGACGCCTACGCGCCGGTGCCGCCGCCCGCTGGTCCGCACAGCGTCTTCCTGCCGTCTGTTAGCCGTAACGCCGGGCAGACTTGCCCGTAATCCCCTCTCCCCCCTCCCCCCTGGCAGGCCCCTCTCCGTGCCGACCCTCACGGAGAGGGGCGAATTTTTCGACGACGCCCGTATGGTAAAATCCGCCGCGTGAAGTACCACATTTGGACCGAAGGTTGCCAGATGAACGTGGCCGACTCCCAGCGCGTCAGCAGCGCGTTGGAGCAGTTGGGCTACGTTTATGAGCCCGAAATTGAGGCCGCCGACGTCGTCGTGCTCAACACCTGCGTCGTGCGGCAGAGCGCCGAGGACAAGGCCTATGGGCGGCTCACCTCGCTGCAGCCGCTCAAGCGGCGCCGCCCGGACATGGTCATCAACGTCATGGGCTGCATGGTGGGCGTGCGCGGGGCCGAGAAGCTCAAAGAAGCGCTGCCGTACGTGGACGTCTTCTCGCCGCCGTCCGAGCCCGCGCCGCTGGTGCGCCTGCTGCTGGAGCGCGACGGCCGCGACCTGGCCGAGGCCGAGTTGCTGCGCCGGTTCGCGTTCCAGGATGAGGCTACTACCGTCCTCAACACCGCCGGCGGCGGCTTCCAGCTGCCCCGCCACGAGCGCGGCCAGCTGATCTCGGCGCATGTGCCCGTCGTCTACGGCTGCTCGCACGCCTGCACCTTCTGCATCATCCCGTTCCGCCGCGGCGTCGAGCGTTCGCGCCCGGTCGGCGAGATTGTGGCCGAGGTGCGCGCCCTGGCCGAGCAGGGCGTCAAGGAAGTCACGCTGTTGGGCCAGATCGTCGACCGCTACGGCCGGGATATCGCCGACGGCCCAGACCTAGCCCGGCTGTTGCGCGTCGTCCACGCCGTCGACGGGATCGAGCGCATCCGCTTCCTGACCTCGCACCCCAACTGGATGACCGATGACCTGCTGCGGACCGTGGCCGAACTGCCCAAAGTCTGCGAACACATCGAAGTCCCGGTGCAGGCCGGCGACGACGAAGTGCTGGCGACCATGAAGCGCGGCTACACCCAGGCCGACTACCGCCGGCTGGTGGACCGCATCCGCACGCTCATCCCGCAGGTCTCCATCGCCACCGACATCATCGTCGGCTTCCCGGGTGAGACCGCCGACCAATTTGAGCAGACCCACCGCCTGCTGGCCGACCTCAAGCTAGACGTCGCCCACCTGGCCCGCTACTCCACGCGGCCGGGGACGGTGGCGTCGCGGCGCCTGACCGACGACGTGCCGGAAGACGAGAAGCAGCGGCGTTTCCGCCAACTGGAGGACCTCCAGGCCCAGGTGTCCACCGAGATCAACGCCCGCTACCGCGGGCAGACCGTGGACGTGCTGGTGGAGGCGGATCACAAGAGCAAGTGGAAAGGCCGCACCCGCACCAACAAGCTGGTCTTCTTCGCGGACCCGGCCGATTGGCGCGGCCGGGTGGCGCGCGTGGCCATCACCCACACCAGCGCCTGGAGCCTGCAGGGTGAGCTGGCCTCGGATCGTGTGCTGCTCCCCCTGGCCGCTGAAGCCTGACGACCCCATCCGGGACCAAGCCGGTCCGGATTGGCGCTTGCCGGCTGGCGCCGCCCAACGCACTCCCACCAATTTCCTAGCCACAAACGATTCCCGGCGCTTGGTTAGTGGACTACAATGCGCGCATGCGCACGGTCCTGGTGGCCGATCCCAATGCGACCTTTGCCACAGTCGTCTCCGATGCTCTCCAGCGCCTCGGCGGCTTCGACGTCATTCTGGCGTCCACGGGCCCGGAGGCCCTGGAGAAGGCCACCGCCGCGCACCCGAATATCGCCGTCATCGACGGGGCGCTGCCGGACTGCCGCCTGCCTGACCTGCTGGCCCAGTTACGCCAGCACAACCCCAGCCTGCCGATCGTGCTGATGCCGGTCAGCCCGGCCGATATTCCCGCCGAGATTCCAATCCAAGGTGCGCTGACCAAGCCCTTCTTCCTGCCGGACCTGCCCGCGCTGATCGCTCAACTGCTGGGCGTGGAGGCCAACCCGCCGGCCCGGCCCGGCACGCGCCCGCTCGCCCGACCAGGCACCAAGCCGATCTCCAAGCCGCGCAATGCCCGTCTGGCCGTCACTGGCCCGCTCTCTACCACGGCGCCCCTGCGCGCGCGGCTGAGCGCCACCGGGATGCTGCCGCCGGCCCCGCCGCCGCCTCTGACTCTCTCGGACGAACTGCGCCGGCAGGTGGAAGCCCAGATTGAGGCCGTCAGCCGCGCCCTGCGTGACGAGCCGGTCTTCCTGGCTCAGGCCGACAAAGTGCTCGTGATCGTTCCGCGCCTGAGCGCTTCGGCCACTCAGTCCCTGGTGCAGGTGGCCTCGCGCGCGTGGGACTTTCAGGCCGCCGCGCCGGAGGTCATCCGCTTCGAGGGCGACACCGAAATCAACCGCTACATGCTCTACTCCGTGCGGGTGCGCGACAACCTGACGCTCTCGGTGGCGCTGCGCATGCGCATCCCGCTGATCATCGTCCGCCGTGTCGCGCGCGACACCGCCACGCGCCTCCTCTCCACGCTGCAGGCCGGCGGCAACAACGCCGGCGCCAGCCGCTCCGTCTGAAACCCGCCCGGCCGGCGCCCTGCGCGGCGGCCGCCGCGCAGGAGACCTGGCCGCAGTTGCGGCAGGCCCCGGAATGCGCTATATACGGAGCACTGCCGCAGGCCCTGCGTTCCGGCCTCGGCGACTGGCCCTATGCCCAAACGTAAAGCCCTCTACCTGATCGACGGCCACGCGCTGGCGTATCGCACCTACTTCGCCCTCACCGGCGCGGGCGGCGACCCGTCCCGCTGGATCACCAAGCGCGGCGAGCCCACCGCCGGGACCTACGGCTTCGTCTCCGTCTTGCTGCGGCTGCTGACCGACGACCAGCCGGATTACCTGGCCGTCAGTTTCGACGTCGGCCGCACCTTCCGCGACGATTTGTTTGCCGAGTACAAGGGCACGCGCGAGAAGATGCCGGACGAGCTCCACGTCCAGATCGAGCGCATCAAGGAGATCATCGCCGCTTTCAACATTCCGCTGCTGATGGCCGAGGGCTTCGAGGCCGACGACGTCCTGGGCACGGTGGCGCGCCGCGCCGTCAAGGCCGGCGTGGCCGTCAAGATCATCACCGGCGACCGCGACCTGCTGCAGTTGGCCGACAAGCACATCACCATCAACCTGGCCGGCCAGAAGCTGTCCGAGGCCGTCGACTACGGCCCGGACGAGGTCAAGGAAAAGTACGGCCTGACCCCCAAGCAGTACATCGACTTCAAGGCCCTGGTCGGCGACACCAGCGACAACATTCCGGGCGTGTCCGGCGTGGGCGAGAAGACGGCCACCCAACTGCTGCAGGAGCACGGCTCGCTGGACGCCATCTACAAGCACCTGGACCAGGTGCCGGGCCGCTTCCGCCCCAAGCTGGAGGCCGGCCGCGAATCAGCCTACCTCTCCCAGCGCCTGGCCACCATCGTCACCGACGTAGACCTGGCCTTCGACCTGGAGGCCTGCCGCGTCGGCAGCGCCTATGATCGCGAGCGCGTCTTCGAGCTCTTCCGGCAGCTGGAATTCAACTCGCTGCTCAAACGGCTGCCGGGCGGCGAACCCGCCGAACCGGCCCCGGCCAGCGCCGCCTCAGCGCCGACGGGACCGGGCGCGCAGATGGGGCTTTTCCCGGCCGAGCCGATCCGGGCTCGCGAGGATGGCCCCACGCGCCCGATCGTCGTGGACGACGAGGCCAGCCTGGACCAATTGGTGCAGGCCCTGAGCGCCGCGCCGGGCGTCGCCTTCGACGTCGAGACGGACAGCCTCGGCCCCATGCGGGCCGGCCTGGTCGGCCTCTCGCTGGCCATCCAGCCGGGCGAGGGCTACTACGTGCCGGTGGGCCACGCCGAGGGCCGCCAGTTGGCTCTGGAGCGGGTCCTGGAACGTCTGCGCGGCCCGCTCACCGACGCGCGCCTCCCCAAGTTCGGCCACAACATCAACTTCGACTACATCAGCCTGGCCCGCCACGGCCTGCGTGTGGCGCCGCTGGCCTTCGACACCATGCTGGCCGAGTGGCTGTGCGACCCCGCCTCGCACAGCCTGGGCCTGAAGAAGCTGGCCCTGGTGCGCCTGGGCGTCGAGATGACCGAGATCAGCGAGCTGATCGGCAGCGGCAAGAAGCAGATCACGATGGCGCAGGTGCCTGTCCCGGCCGCCGCCGCCTACGCCGCCGCCGACGCCGACCTGACTCTGCGCCTGGTGCCGGGCCTGCGGGCCGAGCTGGAACAGAAGCAGCAGCTCGAGCTCTTCCACAACCTGGAGATGCCGCTGATCGCCGTCATCGCCGACATGGAGATGGCCGGCATCGCGCTGGACCTGGACCACCTGGCGGCTTTTTCGAAAGAACTGGAGCAGCAGCTGGCCGGGCTGGAAGCGCGCATCTACGA
The DNA here is from genome assembly GCA_937952305.1 of uncultured Anaerolineales bacterium. Classification (GTDB taxonomy): domain Bacteria; phylum Chloroflexota; class Anaerolineae; order Anaerolineales; family UBA6663; genus SpSt-583. The sequence goes on from CALFZO010000109.1 coordinate 59,023, forward strand.
GCTGGTGGGCTACGCGTTCAACGTCAACTCCACCCAGCAGCTGGCCGAGGCCCTGTTCGAGCGGCTGCAGCTCAAGCCGCCGGACAAGTCGCGCAAGACCGCCGCCGGCAAATACTCCACGGCCGCCGACGTCCTGGAGGAGATGCGGGCCGCGCACGCCCACCCGGTCCTGGACGTCATCCTCGAGCAGCGCGAGATCGCCAAACTCAAGTCCACCTACGTCGACGCCCTGCCGCTGGAAGTGAACCCGGCCACCGGGCGCGTGCACACCTCCTACAACCAGGCCGGCGCCGTCACCGGGCGGCTGGCCTCGTCCGAGCCAAATCTACAAAACATCCCCATCCGCAGTGAGCTGGGGCGCCGCGTGCGCCGCGCCTTCATCGCCGGCCCCGGCCAGGTTCTGGTCTCGGCCGACTACTCGCAGATCGAGCTGCGCATCGCCGCGCACATGGCGCACGACGAGACGCTCTTGCGGGCCTTCCTGGAAGGCGAGGACATCCACACCGCCACGGCCGCGGCCGTGCTGGGCGTGGCGCCTGCGGCGGTCAGCAAGGAGCAGCGCCGCCAGGCCAAGGCCGTCAACTTCGGCCTGCTGTACGGCATGGGCGCTTTCGCGCTCTCGCGCCAGACCGGCCTGACCCTGGCCGAGGCCGAGAACTTCGTCAAGGGTTACTTCGAGCGCTTCCCGCGCATCAAGCAGTACCTGGACGAGACCAAACGCTTCGCGGCCGAGCACGGCTACGTGGCGACGCTGCTCGGTCGGCGCCGCTACTTCCCGGGCTTCGGGCAGGCGGCCGGCAGCCGCGAGGCCGCCATCGCCCGCGCGCGGGCTGAGCGCGAGGCCATCAACGCCCCCATCCAGGGCACGGCCGCCGACATCGTCAAGCGCGCCATGCTGGCTTTGCCGGAGGCGCTGGCCGCGGCCGGCCTGTCGGCCCGGCTCCTGCTCCAGGTGCACGACGAACTGGTGCTGGAGTGCCCCAAGAAAGAAGTCAAGGCGGCGGCGCGCGTGCTGCGCGCCGTCATGGAAGGCGCCTTCCAGTTGGACGTGCCGCTGGGCGTGGACGTGCGCAGCGGCGCCAACTGGGATGACCTGACGCCCGTGCCCGACCGCTGACGCCGAATCGGCCGCGTTGCGGCGCGGCTGTCGGCCATTTGTGCTATACTCGCCGGCACTTATGCCAGGACGACGCGACGTCTTCGAACAAGCCATGAACCGCGGCCACTCGGCCGCCTGGGATCAGCAGTGGGACAAGGCCATCGCCTATTATCGGGCGGCCCTGACCGAGTTCCCTGACGATACCGCCGGCCTGACCGCGCTCGGCTTTGCGCTGTTTCAAGCCGACCGCCTGGACGATGCGCTGGGCACCTACCAGCGCGCGGCCACGTTGAGCCCCGGTGATCCGGTGGCGCCCGAGAAGTGCGGCGAGATCTTCGAGCGCCTCGGCCGCGTCAACGAGGCCGCCCAGACGTACCTGGTGGTGGCCGAGATCCACATCCAGCGCCGCGACATCCAGAAGGCTATCGACAACTGGAACCGGGTGGTCCGCCTGACCCCGGACAACCTGAACGCCCATTCGCGCCTGGCCCTGGCGCTGGAGCGCACCAGCCAGCCTCATGCGGCCGCGCTCGAGTACGTGGAAGTGGCGCGCATCTTCCAGCGCGCCCGCGAGGTGGACAAGGCCGGCCAGGCGCTGCAGCGCGCGGCTCAACTGGACGCCCAGATGCCGGAGCTGCGCGAGGCCGCCGAGAAGCTCAAGCGCAATCAGCCCATCCCGGCCATCAACCGCCAGGCCGTCAAGCGCGGCACCGACATGCTCTCGCCCGAGGCGCTGGCCGAGGTCGAGGCCGTCAAGACGCCGCCGCTGGCGACCGGCGAGCTGAGCGGCGGCCAGGGTTCGCCGTTGATCCCGGCCAAAGAGGTGGCGCTGGCCAGCCTGGCCGAGCTGCTCTTCGAAGAAGATGCCGATACCAGCAAGTTGTCCACGTCCGTCAACGCGCTGACGCGCGGTTCCGGGATGTTCCGGGACTCGCAGAGCCAGCGCGCCCAGGCCATCATGTTCCTGGGCCAGGCGATCAACAGCCAGTCGGGCGGCAACGCCGAAGCGGCCGCCAGCAACTACGAAGCCGCGCTCGACGCCGGTCTGGAGCACCCGCTCATCCACTTTATGCTCGGCGCCCTGTACCTGGACCTGCGCCGCCCGCCGGATGCCATCGACCACTTCCAGGCCGCCATCGCGCGCGAGGACATCAAGCTGGGCGTGTTGTTTGGCCTGGGCGAGGCTTACCGTCAGACCAGCCAGTCCCGCCAGGCGCTTACCTATCTGCTGGAAGCGCTCAAGCGCCTGGATCTGCAGTTGGTGCCGGCCGCCCAGCAGGACCGGCTGGCCGAGGCTTATGAGAGCCTGGCCGAGTCACTCGCGCGCGTCCCGGATGAGGAGGCGGCCAAGATCGTGCCCGGCCTGCGGCGCTTCCTGTCCGGCGACGGCTGGGAGGAGCGCGCTCGCCACACCCGCCGCCAGCTGGACGCCAACGCCGACGGCGGCCAGGTGACGGCCCTGGCGGAGGAAGTGGCGACGCCGGGCACCGACCAGGTGATCGACGCGATGCGGCACATCGACGACTACGTGCGCCGCCGGCTGTACGCCACCGCGATGGAAGAGGCCTTCTGGGCCTTGGAGCACTCGCCGACTTACCTGCCCGTGCACGTCCGCATGGCCGAGATCCTGGTGGCCGAGAACAAGCCGGAGGCGGCCGCCACCAAGTACAAGGTTATCGCCAATACCTACCAGATCCGCGGCGAGGCCGGGCGCGCTGCCCGCCTGCTGGGCCAGGTCCTCAAGATCAACCCCGTGGACATCCAGGCGCGCGAGCAGCTCATCCGCCTGCTGATCGACCAAGGCAAGTCCGAGGACGCGCTGACGCAGTTCGTCGATCTGGCCGACACCTTCCGCGACCTGGCCGACCTGGATACGGCCCGCGAGAAGTACGCCGAGGCCCTCAAGTATGCGCAGAGCGCTGGCGCCCGCAATTGGAGCGTCCGGCTGCTGCACGCGCTGGGCGACATCGACATGCAGCGCCTGGCCTGGCGCGAGGCTCTGCGCGGTTACGAGCAGATCAAGGCTATCGCGCCGTCCGACGACAAGGCCCGCATCGCCTTGGTGGACTTGCACTTCCGCCTGGCCAACCAGCGCCAGGCCATCGCCGAACTGGACGGCTATCTCAAACAGCTCATCAGCCAGCGCAACCTGGCCCCGGCCGCCACGCTGCTGGAAGAGCTGCTCAACAACCACCCGGATGACCCGGCGTTGATCGCCCGGCTGGCCCGCGTGTACCAGGATCAGGGCCGCAAGGCGGACGCCATCACGCGCTATGACCAGTTGGGGGACCTGCAGCTGCAATCTGGCCAGCGTGACCAGGCGTTGGAGACCATCCGCACCATCCTGACGCTGGGGCCGGACGATCCGGCGCCTTACCAGCAGCTGCTCTCGCAGTTGCAGAGTTCGTAGACCCGCCGCCCCCGTCATCGGGGGCGGCGGCCAGAGAAGCTCCGGCCGCACGCGCCGGCTTCTCCGCCAAGTTGGGCCCACCGTGTCTGAAGTCTGGAGCGAGATCGCCTATTACTTTTCCCAGCTGACCTGGCTGAACCTGCTGGACGTCCTGCTGGTGACCCTGGTCGCTTATGGGGTGTTGATGTTGGCCAGGGGGACCCAGGCCGCGACCCTGCTGCGCGGCATCATCCTGGTCGTCATCATCATTGCACTGCTGACAACGTTGCTGCGCCTGCCGGCCTTCTCGTGGCTGCTCAGCCGCGGGCTGCCGGCGCTGCTGATCTCGATCCCGGTCATCTTCGCGCCGGAGATCCGCCGCGCGCTCGAGCGCCTCGGCCGGGCGGCCACCTCCGTCAACCTGGGCGGGCGCGCCATGGACGTCCAGCCCGTGATCCGGGCGCTGGTGCTGGCCGCCCAGCGTCTGTCCGAACGCCGGCACGGCGCGCTGGTCGTGATCGAGCGCCAGGTCGGTCTGAAGGACTACGTGGACACCGGCATCGTGCTGGACGCGGCCGTGACGCCCGAGATCCTGCTGCAGATTTTCTATCCCAACACGCCCTTGCATGACGGCGCCGTGATCGTTAAGGACAATCGCGTCGTGGCCGCCGCCTGCGTCATGCCGCTGACGTCCAACACGGTGCTGACCGAGCGCCAGATCGGGCTGCGCCACCGCGCCGCGCTGGGGATCACCGAGGTCAGCGACGCCGTCGCCATCGTCGTCTCCGAGGAGACCGGCATCATCTCCGTCGTCCACAATGGCCGCATGATCCGGCGCCTGGACGCCGACCGGCTCACCCACGTGCTGGACGCCTTCTATCATCCGCGCGGACCGGCCCGTCTGGATTGGCTGGCGCGCCCGTTCGGACGCCGGCGCTCGGGCGGCCGCAACCACGAAGCCACCGGGGATTGACGCCATGCGTCTGTGGCTGAGCCGTCTGAGCACGTTCGCCCTCTCATTCCTGTTAGCCCTGCTGGTCTGGTTTGTGGCCGTCAGCGAAGCCAACCCGTTCGAGGAACGCACCCTGGCGGCGCCGCTGACGGTCGAGATGCTGAACAAACCCGACGACTTGATCATCACCGGCGTCGCCCCGGCGACGGCCGAGACCGTCGTCACCATCCGGGCGCCGCGCGCAGTCTGGGATAACCTGGCCGCGGACCGGGTCCGTGTCCGGGCCGACCTGGCGGGGCTGGAGGCGGCCACCTACGAAGTGCCGCTGCAATGGGAGATCGCCGGGGAGGCGGCGGCCCGGGTGGTCCAACTGGAGCCCGCCCTCATCCAGGTGACGCTGGAGCGCCGCACGGAGCGCGAGAAAAGCGTGCGCCTGGACCAGACCGGCGAGCCGGCGCCCGGTTACGAGGCGGGCCGCGAGAGCCTGGACTTGCGGACGGCGGTCGTGTCCGGGCCGGCCTCCGCCGTCGACCGGGTCAGCGAGCTGGTGGCGACGGTGTCGCTGGCCAACCTCAAGAACAACGTCGACCAATCCGTGGTGTTGGTGCCCGTCGACGTGGCCGGCCTCCCGGTGACCGGGGTGACGGTCACGCCGGCGACGGTGGCCGTGCGCGTGCCCATCACGCAGAAGGTCGGCTCCCGCGACGTGGCCGTGCGCGCCTTGATCCGCGGCCAGATCGCGGCCGGCTATCGCATCACCAACATCACGGTTGCGCCGCCCATCATCACGGTCTCGTCGGCCGACCCGGCCCGGGTGAGCGAGTTGCCCGGCTTTGTGGAGACCGAGCCGCTCGATATCACCGGCGCCAGCGACGACGTCACCCAGCGCCTGTCCCTGACGCTGCCCGAGGGCGTCAGCCCGCTGGGGGATGATCCCACGGTGGTGGTGCAGGTGAGCATTGCCGCCATCGAGGGCAGCACCCAGGTGCAGCGCCCGCTGGAACTGCAGAACCTCGGCGCCGGGCTGGTGGCGCGGCCGTCGCTGGAGAGCGTGGACCTGCTGCTGTCCGGGCCGATCCCGATCCTGGAAGCGCTCAAGGACAGCGACGTGCGGGTGTTGCTCAACCTGCAGGACCTGGCCGCCGGGACGTACCAACTGACGCCCGAGGTCGTGATCCTGCCGGACCAGGTCAGCGCCGTCACCGTGCGGCCGAGCGCGGTCGAAGTGGTGATCGAGCGCGGGACGCCGCCGACGCGGACGCCGACACCCACCCGGACCCTGCCGCCGACGCGCACGCCCACCCTGGCGCCGCCCACGCCCGTGCCGCCGACGGCTACGGCCACCTCAACCGAAACGGAGACTGCGACGCCCACGCCTTGAGCGGGGCGCCGACCTGCCATGTCTAAACCCCTCATCGCCATCGTCGGCCGCCCCAACGTGGGCAAGTCGACCTTCTTCAATCGTGTGGCCGGCGAACGCCTGGCCGTCGTCGACGATACGCCCGGCACCACGCGTGACCGCCTGGTGGCCGAAGGCGAATGGAACGGCGTGGCGTTCGACATGGTCGACACCGGCGGCATCGAGCCGCTGCCGCGCGGCCCGGTGCGGGACGCCCTGGCCGTGGATTCGGCCCAGTTCGTGCCGCAGATGCGCGCCCAGGCCGAGATGGCCATCGCCGAGGCCGATGTCGTGGTCTTCATGACCGAGGCGCGCCTGGGCGTCACCGAGGCCGACCGCGAGGTGGCGGATATCCTGCGCCGCCATCAGACCCGGGAGGCCGCCACCGGCCGCCTCACCCCGCCGGTTATCCTGGTCGTCAACAAGACCGAGGGGCCGCGCCATGAGGTGGAGGCCTACGCCTTCTACGAGTTGGGGATGGGTGAGCCGCTGGCGATCTCGGCCCTGCACGGGACCGGCGTCGCCGAAGTGTTGGACGCCGTCGTGGCGGCCTTGCCGCCGCGTTCCGCCGAGCCGGAGCCGGACGCCATCCGCGTCGCCATCGTCGGGCGCCCGAACGTGGGCAAGAGCTCGCTGCTCAACCGGCTGCTCGGGCAGGAGCGCGCTATCGTCAGCCCGATCCCGGGCACCACGCGCGATGCCCTGGACACGCCGCTGACCTTCGACGGCCAGGCCGTCGTCCTGATCGACACGGCCGGCATCCGGCGGCGCGGCGCCATCGACCCCGGCGTCGAAAAGTGGAGCGTCCTGCGCACGTTCCGGGCGATCTCGCGCTGCGATGTGGCCCTGCTGGTCCTGGACGCCACCGACCCCTTCTCGGCCCAGGACGCCCACATCGCCGGCTTCATCCTGGATGAGATGAAGAGCGTCGTGGTCGTCATCAACAAGTGGGACGCCGTCGAGAAAGACTCGGAGACGCTGGCCGAGACGAGCCAGCGCATCCGCACCAACCTGCACTTCCTGGACTACGTGCCGTTGCTCTTCATTTCCGCCAAATCCGGCCAGCGCTGCGGCCAGGTCCTGCCCCTGGCCCTCCAGGCCCACGCGGAGCGGCTGGTGCGTATCCCCACCGCGCGCCTCAACCAGATCGTGCGCGAGGCCGTCACGCGCCACGCGCCGCCCACGCATAACGGCCGCCAGCTCAAGATCAAGTTCGCGAGCCAGGTCCGCACAGACCCGCCGACTTTCCTCTTCCACGTCAACGATCCTGAGCTGGCCCACTTCACCTACCGGCGCTACCTCGAGAACTGCCTGCGCGGGGCTTATCCTTTCACGGGCACGCCCCTGCGCCTGAGCTTCCGGAAGAAGGACGAGTGAGACGCGGCGGGCCGCCCGCCCTGGCTGCGTTGGGGGCCGGGGGCCCGCATTGGGCCGATGGCCAAGGCGCCCCAACTCTCTCACCCGTTGCTTAGCTTTCCGGACTAGTCTTATAATCCAACGTAACTTACTCAGGAGTTGCCTGTGACTCTGCCGTCCCTGCCTTCGGAAAGCGGCTTGCCCCCCGAGCCGGTCACCGAAGGCCCAGAAGCCGTGCCCGCCGTGCCCGCCGCGCCGTCCACGCGCTGGCGCACCCTGGCGCGGGAGGTGCTTGAGACCATCCTGCTGACGATCGCGATCTACGCCGTCGTCAATTTCGCCACCGGCCGGTTCCGGGTCGAGGGCGACAGCATGCAGCCGACGCTGCACCCGAACCAGTACGTCCTCATCGACAAAGTCTCGTACATGCTGGGCGAGCCGCAGCGCGGCGACATCGTCGTCTTCCACTATCCCTTTGGCACCGAGCGCGATTTCATCAAGCGCGTGATCGGGCTGCCCGGTGAGACCGTCGTGGTGGTCAACGGCCGCGTCACCGTGGACGGCCAGGTCCTGGCCGAGCCTTACATCGCGGCGCCGCCGCAGTACCAGAACACCTGGGTGCTGGGTGAGGGCGAGTATTTCGTGCTCGGCGACAACCGCAACAACTCCTCCGATTCGCATAGCTGGGGGCCGCTCAAGGCCGAGTTCCTGGTGGGGCGGGCGCTGGTGGTGTACTGGCCGCTGGATTCGCTGCAGGTGGTGCCGCACTACAGCTACGCCGCCGCCGGCGCCAACTAAACTTGCGCAGAAGCCGACATTTCTATAGACTGACCGCATGACTACCTCCGCGACCCCTCCCGGGCTGAGCCGCGCGCAGCTGGCCGCCCTGATTGACCACACCCTGCTCAAACCTGAGACCACCGCGGCCCAGATCGACCGTCTGTGCGACGAGGCCCTCGAACACAAGTTCGCGGCCGTCTGCGTTAACCCGACCCACATTCAGCGTGTGGCGCGGCGGCTGCGCCGTTCCGGCATCGCCGCTTGCACCGTGGTCGGCTTCCCTCTGGGCGCCGCGCTGACGGCGGTCAAGGCCTACGAAGCGGAGCGGGCCCTGGCGGCCGGGGCCACCGAGCTGGACATGGTCCTGAACATCGGCGCCCTGAAGGCCGGCGACGTGGCCCTGGCCACGCGCGATATCCGCGCCGTTGTGCGCGTCGCCCACGCGGGCGGGGCGCTGGTCAAGGTCATTATCGAGACCTGCCTGCTGACCGACGCCGAGAAGCGCACGGCCTGCCTGGCTGTGCAGAAGGCGCGCGCCGACTTCGTCAAGACGTCCACGGGCCTTTCAACCGGCGGCGCCACGGTGGCGGATGTGGCGTTGCTGCGCGCCACCGTCGGGCCGAAGCTGGGTGTCAAGGCGGCCGGCGGCATCCGCAGCCTGGCCGACGCGCAGGCCATGGTCGCGGCCGGCGCGACGCGCCTGGGCACCAGCGCCGGGGTCGCTTTGCTGCGCGACGCCGCCGTGGCGGCGGGAACCTACTGATGGACGGCGACCTGGAACTGGATTTCATCTGCGAGCGCTGCCAGACCGGCCATCTGCAATTGCGGCGCGTGACCCTGGCGGACTGGATGGGCGACGCTTTTGTCACCGTCCCCAACTTCCCGGCCTGGGTGTGCGACGTGTGCGGCCACCGCGAGTATGACGCCGAGGCGCTGGAGCACCTGCAGGCCGTGCTCGGCCCCCAGGCCGCCCTGCGCCGCCACCGCACTGCGGTCCGGCCGGGCGGAGCGGTGCCGCGCGCCGCCCACCGGCCCAGCGGCCGGCACTTTGTGTGAGGGGTCCAGGCTATGGCCAACCTGCGCATCCTGATCGCCGACGACTCCCCGGAGTTCCGCAAAGGCGTGCGCATGATGCTCGCCTTTGAAAAAGAGTTCGAGGTGGTAGCGGTGGCGCGCGATGGCCTGGAAGCCGTGGAGATGGCGCGCCACTTCCAGCCGGATGTCGCGATCATGGACATCAACATGCCGCGCATGGACGGCCTGACCGCGATCAAGTTCCTGGCCAAGGTCAGCCCGCGCACGGTCTGCATGATCATGTCGTCCGAAGGCGAGCGGGACCAGCTGCGCCAGGCCATGTCCGCGGGCGTGCGCGAGTACCTGATCAAGCCCTTCACGCCGGAGGAGTTCGTCAGCGCCGTGCGCCGGATCGCGTCGCAGGCCGCCGACGTCCGGCACAAGGCCGAGGCGCAGGCCGCCGCCGAGGTGGAGCGCGACCGTTATCTCGCGCAACTGGTGTCGTCTTTCCTCAAAACCGGGCGCATGGACGACGAGGCCGCCAAGGTCTACGCCGTCTACGTCCAACGCCCGGCCGCCGATCCCGGCGTGATTGCGCGCCTGGCGGAGGTCTTCTGCGCCCGCCGTGAGTGGCGCATCCTGCGCCTGATCTGTGAGCGGATGGAGAAGTTTGACTCCGCGCGGACCGTCGCCTAGGGCCCCGTCCAACTGCCTCCCAAAGCGATGACCAGGACGGCGCTGTCTGGACCACCGGCCTGGCGTGAGACGCCCCTGCTTTTCCAGGGGACGGCGTGCGGACCGACGGAGCGCGGCCTGTGGGCCGGGCTGAACGCCCGAGATCTTCCCTTTGGATAAATCCGACGAAACGATTCGCCAACGCCTGACCGGGCTGCTCTTCTTCGGACAGAGCATCGGCTCGGCGGCCTTCATCGCCGGCAGCACCGTCAGCGCCCTGGTGGGCGCTCAGCTCAACGGCACAGCCTGGTTGGCGGGCCTGCCCGGCGCCGTCCACCTGGCGGGCTCGGCTCTGGCCGCCTACCCGGCCGCCCGGTTGATGGAGCGCCTGGGCCGCCGGCCGGGGCTGGTGTTCGGGTTCAGCCTCGGCCTGGTGGGAGCACTGACCGCCGGCGGCGCCGTCCTGGCCGGCAGCTTTGCGGCCTTCCTGCTCGGCGTCGCGCTGATGGGCACCGCCCGCGGCTTCACCGACATGGGCCGCTACGCCGCCGCCGAGATGCACCCGGCCGCGGCGCGCGGCCGCGCTATCAGCCTGGTGGTGCTGGGCGGCACGCTGGGCGCCGTGCTTGGGCCGGGTCTGGTGGGTCCCACGGGCGACCTGGCGCGCGCAGCCGGCGCGGAGGCGCTGGCCGGGCCGTGGTTTGCCTCGGCCGTCCTATTCAGCCTGGGCGCGCTGGCGATGAGCCTTTGGCTGCGCCCGGACCCCCGCGACCTCGCCCGGCAGATCGGGCAGCCAGACGCGGACACCGGCGCCGCTCCGCCAGCCGGGCGCGCCTGGCGCGACTTGCTGCGGCTGCTGCCGGTGCAGACCGCCCTGAGCGCCCTGGTGCTGGGCCAGGTGGTGATGGTCATGCTGATGGCCATGACCTCGCTGCACATGCAGGGCCATCAGCATTCGCTGTTTGAAATCTCACTGGTGATTTCGGCGCATACGCTGGGCATGTTCGGCCCGTCCGTCATCAGCGGGCGCCTGGTAGACCGCTGGGGCCGCGCGCCCATGATCGGCCTGGGCGCCGGACTGCTGGTGCTGGCCTGCCTGCTGGCGCCTCTGTCGCCGGCGACCCTGCCCATCGGCGTGGCGCTCTTCCTGCTGGGCCTGGGATGGAACTTCACCTACGTCGCCGGGGGCACGCTGCTCACGGACGTCCTGACCTCCGGCGAACGCGCCCGCGGCCAGGGCGTCGCCGATCTGCTCATCAACCTGGCCTCGGCCTCCGGCAGCCTGGGGAGCGGCGTCCTGTTTGCGGGCCTCGGCTATGCCCTGATCAGTTGGATCGGCCTCCTGCTGGCGCTCATTCCCCTGGCGCTGGCGGTGGCCATGCTGGTGCGGCGGGCGGGCCGCGCGGCCACGCTCGACTGAAGCGGCGCCGCCGCCCGGCCCCGACCTGGGGCGCGCCCTCCCGCCAGGCGACGCCGGGCCGGGATTGATATACAATGCGCGCGCATGGCGCGACTGCTCCTGGTAGATGATGACGACGTCTTGCGCCGGATCATGGTGCTGCTCTTGAACCGCGTCGGGCACAGCGTGGCCGAGGCCGGCACCGGCGCGGAAGCCCTGGCGGGGGCGGCGCGGGAGACTTTTGACGCCATCCTGGTCGATGTCATGCTGCCGGGTATGGACGGCTACGAGTTGGTGCGGCGGCTGCGCGCGGCCGGCGGGCGGGACAGCGCCATCCTGCTGATGACGGCCAGCCTGCACGGCCCGGACCCGGACCGGGCGCGCGCGGCTGGCGCGGACGCGTACGTGATGAAGACGACCAACCCTGGCCGCCTGAGCGCGCAACTCGAAGCACTGCTGGCCGGCCGGGCCGGCGGGGAGGCGTGAAGCTCGCGATGAGTGAACAAGCCCGAGTGTTGATTGTCGAAGACAACGAAGAGATCGCCCAGATGTTGGTGCTGTTCCTGGGGTCGCGCGGCTACAAGGTCACGCTGGCCCCGGACGGCGAGACGGCCGTGCAGAGCGTGCGCGAAGCGCTGCCGACGCTGATGCTGCTGGACGTGGGCCTGCCGGACGTGGACGGCTATGACCTGCTGACGCGCTTCCGCCGCAGCCCGCGCACCCGCTACATCCCGGCCATCTTTCTGACCCAGCGCAACAAGAAGGCCGACCGCATGGCCGGCCTGCAGCTGGGCGCCGACGATTACATCACCAAACCGTTTGACCTAGAAGAGCTCTTTCTGCGCGTCCAGAACGCCGTGCAGCGCGCGCAGCGCGAGAACCTGCACGAGCCGCGCACCGGCCTGCCGACGGGGCGGGGGGCGCGCGACGAGATGGAGGCCGCCCGCGGGCGAGCCGAGCGCGCCATCTTGGAGTTCCGGCTCGAGAACACCGGCTCATTTCGCGACCACTACGGCATGCTGGCGATGACCGACCTGCTGCGCTACACGGCCCTGCACCTGAACCGGGTGCTCAATCAGCAGGGCACGAACGAGGATTTTCTCGGCCACCTGGGCGAGGAGCGTTTTGTGGTGGTCTGCAGCGCGGCGCGGGCCGACCTGATCAGCCGGACCGCCAGCACGCACTTCGACCGGGATGCCGCGCAGCACTACACGCTCGGCGAGCGCGTGAACGCCGACACGGTGCAGGCCCGGACGCCGGCGGGCGAGACGCTGACGCTGCCGATCGTGAAACTGACGGCCCTGCGCCAGCAATAACCTGGCAATCGACCGCCGAAACGTGGTAGAATCGGCGCCGTTGCCCCTATCGTCTAGTGGACCAGGACGCGGCCCTTTCAAGGCCAAAACTGGGGTTCGAATCCCCATAGGGGCACTTCCCCGCCGGCAGGTCATTTGACCTGCCGTTTTATTTTTCGGCGTGGCCGCAACCGTCCAGCCACTGCCGGCCGTCGTGGGCGATGAAGGCATCGGCCTCGGGCGGACCGTCGGTGCCGCTCTCGTAGAAGTGCAGGGGCGCGGCGCCCGGAGACTCCCAGCCCTTCAGCAGCGGATCGATGAGGCGCCAGGCCGCCTCGATCTCGTCGGCGCGCGTGAACAGCGAGGCGTCGCCGTTCAGCGCGTCCAGCAGCAGGCGCTCGTAGGCATCGGGCAGGGCGCCATCCCCGAACGAATCGCGGAAGTGAAAGTCCATGTCCACCGAGCGGGTCTCCTGGGCGGAATCCGGGACCTTGGCTTCGAAGCGCAGGTGAATGCCTTCGTCCGGCTGGATGCAGATGGAGAGCACGTTGCTGGTGAGGCGGTGGCCGGGCGGGAAGTTGAAGAGCACGTGCGGCGGGCGCCGGAACTGGACGATGATGTGGGACGACTTGGAGCGCAGACACTTGCCCGAGCGCAGGTAGAACGGCACACCCTGCCAGCGCCAGTTGTCCACGTGCAGGCGCAGGGCGGCGTAGGTTGGGGTCTGCGAGTTCACGGCGACACCGGCCGTGTCCCGGTACTTGCGGTACTGGGCGCGCACCGCGTGCTGGGTCAGGCCCTCGGCCGTCATTGGCCGGATGGCCTGCAGCACCTTGACCTTCTCGTTGCGGACGGCGTCGGCGTTGAAGGAGGCCGGCGGCTCCATCGCCACCAGGGTCAGCAGTTGGAGCAGGTGGTTCTGGAACATGTCGCGCAGCACGCCGGCCTGGTCGTAGTAGCCGGCCCGGTGCCCGACGTCCACGGATTCCGCCACCGTGATCTGCACGCTGTAGACGTAGTTGCGGTTCCAGACCGGCTCGAAGATGGTGTTGGCGAACCGGAAGAACAGGATGTTCTGGGCCGTCTCTTTGCCCAGGTAGTGGTCGATGCGGTAAATCTGGTGCTCGTTGAAGGCGCTGTGGACGTCCTGATTCAGCTGACGCGCCGAGACCAGGTCGTGGCCGAAGGGCTTCTCGATCACCAGGCGCCGCCAGCCGCCTTCGGCCTCAGTCGTCAGGCCGGCTGCCCCAAGGTGCCGCGCCACCGGGGCGTAGTACTCGGGCGCCGTCGCCAGGTAATACAGGCGGTGGACGGCCGGGTCGTTGCCTTCCAGTTCGGCCAGCTGGCGGCCAAGCTGCTCGAAGTCCGCGGGCGTATCCAGGTCGCCGCGACAGTAGGCGATGTCGGCGGCGAAAGCCTGCCAGCGCGCCGCCGAGTAATCCCGGGGCGCAAACGCCTCCAGGCCGGTGCGCAGGTGCTCGCGGAAGTCGTCGGTGGACCACGGCCGCCGGGCATACCCGACGATGCGCAGCTTCTCCGGCAGGCGGCCCTTGCGCTGCAAGTTGAACAGCGCCGGGATGAGCTTGCGCTGGGTCAGGTCGCCCGAGGCGCCGAAGATGACGAGCGTAGTGCGCGGGGCAGAACTCATAAGGCGCTCCTGCAAGGCCGTCCGGGGCGGACGGCGGGTGATCAGGCGGTCTTGACGGCGTGGCCGCCGAACTGGTTGCGCCTGGCGGCCGGCGGTCTGGCAGCGTAGCCGTCGTCCTGGCGGCTGACAAACCGCCTCATCGGCGCCAGCGTGATCCCGGGCGCCGGCCCGTCCAGGTCGTTGGCGGCGGCCACGCCCCAGCGGCCCTCGCCCGAGCAGCCTCCTTCAGCGCCAGGAACGCGGACCGCTGGCCTTGTTTCTGGCCAGCGGCGCCAGGGCGCCCGCCCAACGGAGACTCGGCGAGCGCTGCGGACGTTTCAATTGCGGCCGGAGGTCACTTGAGCTTGTGCGCGGCGGCCCGATCCACCATCCACAAGACGAAGCCGTCTTCGGGTTGGATGCGGCTGGCCGGCCACCGGGTCGGGTCGGGCTTGCCCTGCCGGATGGCGGCCAGGGCTTCCGCTTTGGTCTCGCCGGTGACCAGAAACAAGATGGTGCGGGCGCTGTTGAACACAGCCGGCGCCAGGGTGACGCGCTCCGCCGGCCGGTCCTGGTAATCGGCGGTGATGGCCAGGACGGGTTGGCCCGAGGCGGGGATGACGCCTGGAAACAAAGACGCAACGTGGCCGTCATCGCCGAGGCCGAGCAGTGCCAGGTCGAAGCGCGGCCAGCGTTGCTGCGGATCGGCCAGGGTGGCGCGGGCGAACTCCTGCAGTGTGGTGGCGTACTCACGCGCGGCGGCGGCGGCGCCCAGTTCACCCTGGATGCGATGGATGTTGGCGGGCGGGAGCGGCACGTTCTCCAGCCACAGTTCGTGGGCCTGGCGATAGTTGCTCTCGGCATGGTCCGGCGGCACACAGCGCTCATCGCCCCAGAAGATGTGCAGGCGCGTCCAGGGGATGGTCAGGCTGTAGGGCGGCTGGCCGAGCAGACGGTACAGGCGCTCGGGCGTGCGGCCGCCGGACACCGCCAGGGTAAAGGGATGCCCGTCCGCAATCGGTTCGCGCGTCAGCGCACTGACATACTCGGCCGCCGCGCGGCTCAGGGAGACAGGGTCGTCAAAGACCAGGAGTTGTGAGTTGGACATGGTGCAAGCGGCCCACTGTCCGGGCGCGCCGCCATTATAGGCGAGACTCCGCCGCCCGCGGGCGGCGGACCGGCCAGAAAGTTAGAGCCTTGGCTGGCTCAGGCTGGCGCTGGGCCGCCGTCGGTCCACGGCCGCAGGTAGCGCGGCGGCTCGTCGACCCGGTTCGCGTACAGGCCGTGGTAAGCGGGTGGCAGCAGCCGTGCGATCTGGATCATGATCTCATCGGCGACAGCCTGCCGGACGCTTTGGTTGACCGGGCCGTCCACCACTACCCGGTAGGCCGGGCCGACGGCGATGTGGAAATCGGTCCGGCGCAGGCGCTTGAGGTTGTCCCAGAAGGCCTCGCCGCCCCAGTAGGCGGCCGGCATTACCGGAGCGCCGCTGTGCAGGGCCAGCAGGGTTACGCCCGGATGCGCGCGCTGCAACTGGCCGGTGTAACTGCGGGTGCCCTCGGGCGCGATGCCCAGCACGTAGCCTTGCTGGAGCGCGGCCAGGGCCTTGCGGAAGGCGGCCGCGTCGCCCTCGCCGCGGCGCAGGGGGATGGCGCCGGCCAGTTGAAAGAACCAGGCCAGCGGCCCGTGCCAGGACTCGGCTTTGGCCAGGCCGGTGACCGGGCGCGGCCGCAGGTGGGTGTAGATGATCGGGACTTCCAGGAAGTTGATGTGGTTCGCGGCGATGATCAGCGGGCCGTGCGCCGGCACGCGCGCCAGGGCCGCATCGTCGATGCGGCACACGGCCCGGGTCAGCGCGCGAATCATCCGCATCACCACGTCAGCGGTGGCCGTGGTCATCCGGCCGCCCCCGTGATCACGTCCAGCCGGCCGGCCTGCAGTTCCAGGGTCAGCGTCCGCCCGTCGGTGCACAGCGTCTCGCCATCGGCGTGGGCGGGCAGGGCGCCGTGGACGGCCGTCACGGTGACGCGGCGCGCGCGTGTCTGGCGGATGGCGGGGTGGCCGGCCTGGCGGCCCTGCATGAAGCGCGGGATGAGGCCCAGGATGCCGCGCCGACTCACTTGGCCGGCCACGCACACATCCAGCCAGCCGTCGTCCGGCGCGGCGCTCGGGCCCATCAGGAAGCCGCCGCCCATGCGCCGGCCGTTCATCACCGACACCATCAGGGCCGGCTGCCGGACGCTCGTGCCGTCCAGGTCGATGTCCACCAGCGGCGCCTGATCGTAGAGCGACACGGTCTTGAGCGCCGCCACGGCATAGCCGGCGAAGCCGCCCAGCGGCTTAAGTTTGGCGGCCTCGAAGCCGACCACGGCGTCAAAGCCGATGCCGACGCCGTTGCCGAAGTAGCGGCCGTCCGGGTACAGCCCGCCGGTCACGCGCCCGACATCGATCGGGCGGCGCCGGCCGCCCGCCAAGGCCTGGCAGCCCTCGTCCAGCCCGGACGGCGCGCCGACCCCAAACGCAAAGTCGTTCCCGCGCCCGATGGCCAGCACGCCCAGGGCCGGGCTGGGGCGGCCATCCGAGGACCGGCCCTGCAGCACGCCGTTGAGGACCTCGTTCACGGTGCCGTCGCCGCCCGCCGCGGCGATGACGGCATAGCCGTCGGCGGCGGCCGCGCTCGCCAGCTGGATGGCGTGGCCCGGCCCCTCAGTCGGCACCAGGTCGAAGTTCAGGCGCAGGGCTTGCAGGGTTTGGCGCAGACGCGGCGCCAGGCGGCCAGCCAGCCCGCCGCCGGCCGCCGGGTTGAGGATGATGAGATGGCGCTGCATGGGTGGTTAGAAGAAATCGATCTCGACGACCTGACCGGTGATGTAGCGCGCCTCGTCCGAGGCCAGGAACACGCACACGCCGACGTGATCCTCGGCGCGCAGGATTTTTGTCTTGTCCTCGGCGATGGGGGCGCGCATGGCCGTGTCGCCTTTGCCGGGCGCCACGGCGTTGACGCGGATGGCGTAAGGCTTGCCTTCCTCGGCGGCCGAAAGCGTGAAGCCGATCTGGCCCCATTTGCTGGCGGCGTAGGCGGCCATGTGGGCCGTGCCGCGCCGGCCGACCAGCGAAGAAATGTTGAGGATGGCGCCGCCGCCCTGTTTCTGCATCGGTTTCCAGACGTGCTTGGTGCACAAAAAGGTGCCGGTCAGGTTGACGGCGATGGCCTGCTCCCAGGAGGAGCGCGTGATGCCGTGGATGGGCCGCATGCTGCCCAGCCCGGCGTTGTTCACCAAGACATCCAGGCGTCCGAATTCGGCCAGCGCCCGCTGCAGGGCGGCCTGGACGGCGGCCTCGTCGGTGACATCACAGACCAGCGCCAGCGCCGGCCGGCCGAGGGCGCGCACCTCCTCGGCGGCTTTTTCGACCTCGGCCTGGGTGCGCGCCGCCAGCGCCACCGTGGCGCCCTCCCGCGCAAACCCCAACCCGAGGGCGCGACCGATGCCGCGGCCGCCGCCGGTGATAAAGGCGAACTTGTCTTGCAGACGCATGTGCGTTTCAGCTCCAGGCCCGAGAGTAGCGCGCATTGTAAGCGAAGCCCGTTGGGCGTCAACCCGCTGCCGGCCGGCCCCGCGGACGGCGACTCGCCCATCTCCGGAAAACGTTTTGGTACAATTCCACGCGGGGATGGATGCTATCCGGTGGTGGCCACGGTCTTCAAAATCGCTGTGCCGTCTCTCTGAGACGGTAGGTGGGTTCGACTCCCATGCATCCCCGTAGCCCATTCGCGCCGGATCCACGTGGCAGTGCCGTAACACCCAGCCCCGGACCCGGCGCGACCTAGTCACACACGTACCGCATGTATCCTTTCAAACAGTCCGCCCTGGCCGAGGCGGCCGCGCTGCGCCCGATTGTCGCGCAGGTCATGGCGATCGCCGACACGACCTACGGCGGCGCCGAATCCAGCTATGCGATCCGGTTTCGCGGCCAGCTCATCCGCGACTCGCGCGAGGCCTACGCCCTGGTCGCTGAGCAGTTCCGGCCGTTGGGCTACACACCCTTGTTCCGCAAGGATGGCCAGGATCACCTGGTGCTGGCGGTGGCGGGCGTGATCGCGCCGGCTCCCAACCAGCCGTGGATGAACGCCCTCTTGCTCGCGCTGACGATCGTCAGCATGCTGCTGACTGGAGGCGCCTATGGCTACGCCGGGCCGGCGCCGCAGTCTGTGGGGGAGTGGCTGGCGCTCATGGCGCGCGGCTGGCCGTTCCTGTTCAGCATGCTCGGCATCCTGCTGGCGCATGAGCTGGGCCACTATTTCGCCGCCCGCTACCACAAGGTGGCGGTGACGCCGCCGTACTTCATCCCGTTTCCGCTAAGCCTGTTTGGGACGCTGGGGGCTTTCATCCAGCTCAAAGCGCCGCCCACCAATCGGCGGGTGCTGCTCGATATCGGTCTGGCTGGGCCGCTGGCTGGTTTTGTGGTGGCCGTGCCGGTGTTGCTGCTGGGTCTGTGGCGCTCTCAGCCGCTGCAGCCCGTCCCGCTGGACCAGATCAGCGGCTTTGAGGGCAATTCGATCCTGTACGTGCTGCTCAAGTTCGTGGTGTACGGGCGCTGGCTGCCCGAGCCGGCCTCCTTCGGTGATATGCCGGCCTGGCTCTACATGTTGCGCTTCTACACCCTGGGCTTCCCGGCGCCCGCCGGCGGCACCGACGTCTTTCTGGACCAGGTGGCCTGGGCGGGCTGGGCCGGTCTGCTGGTGACCGGCCTGAACCTCATCCCGGCCGGCCAGTTGGACGGCGGCCACGCCCTCTACGTGCTCATCGGGCGTCACGCCCGCCGGCTGGTGCCCGTGATCATCGCCGTGCTGGTGGGCTTGGGCTTCTTCTGGAACGGCTGGTGGATCTGGGCCGGCCTGATCCTCCTGGTGGGCCGCACGCATGCCGAGCCTCTGGATCAGATCACGGAGCTGGACCCCGTGCGCCGGCTGCTGGCGATCGGCGCGCTGGTGTTGTTCGTGCTGGTGATCACGCCGATCCCGTTTTTGTGAGGCCGCTGGGAAACGTGGCGATGGTGTCGGAAATCTCGGCTCGGGAACTGGACGACCGCCTGCGGGGGCCGAGGCCGCCGCTGCTCATCGACGTGCGGGAGCCGAATGAATGGGCGTTCTGCCGCATCGCCGGCGCGCAGCTCAAGCCGCTGAGCCAGATCCAAGACTGGCTGGGAAGCCTGGACCCGGCGGCCGAGATCGTCTTCCAGTGCCACAGCGGCGTGCGCAGCCTGCAGGTGGCCCACTACTTGCAGGCTCAGGGCTTTCAGCGCGTGTATAACCTGCGCGGCGGCATCGACGCCTGGTCTCGGGAAGTGGACCCGAGCGTGCCGCGCTACTAACCGTCAGGGCAAGACCGACGGCCGGGCCTCTTGCGCCGGCTCTTCTCAAGACGACGCATGACCTGGACCCCGGCAACTGCTCTGCTCGCGGTGTGTCTGGCTTTAAGCCTGGCGGGCGTGGCGGCGCTCCTGAGGGGGCGCCGGCGCGAGCCCGTGCCTTCGACGCTCCTGGCCCGGTCGGCCATGTTCGAGCAGTGGCCTGAGGCTGTCTTGGCCGTGGACGGCGCTGGCCGCCTGGTGGACGTCAACCCGGCCGCGCGCCGGTGTCTGGGGCTCCCGGACGGGCTTGTCCTCGGCCAGCCCATGGAAACGGTGCTGCCGACCTGGCCGGAGTTGCGCCGCCGGGCGGACGCCGAGCGCTGGTGGCCCGTGGAGGCGGCGGCGCGCCCCCTGGAAGCCCGCCTCACCCCGTGGCTGGCGTCCGAGCGCGCGGATCCGGGCTGGTTGATCACCCTGCGGGAGGTGACCCGGTCGGAGCCGCCGCCGGGCGACGCCGGCCTGCGCCAGGTGCTCGACCTGGTGCCGCAGTTGATTTTCGCCAAGGACCAGGCCGGCCGTTACCTGCTGGTCAACCAGGCGCTGGCCGAGCTGTATGGCACCACCCCGGCCGCGCTGATCGGGCGCAGGGACACCGACTTCGCCGCTTCCCCGGCGGAGGCCGAGCGCTACCGGCGCGACGATCAGGACGTGCTCACCCAGGGCCAGCCCAAACACATCCCCGAATTGCCGGTGACGGATGCCCGCGGCCGGGTGCGCACCCTCCAGGTCCTCAAGATCCCGTTCACGTTTTCCGGCACGCCCGCGCCGGCGGTCTTGGGCGTGGCCACCGACATCACCGACCTCAAGCAGGCCGAGGCCGCTGTCCGTGAGAGCGAACTGCGCCTGCGCCGCATCATCGACCAGTTGCCGGTGGCGCTGGCCGTGACGCGGGCCGACGGCGCGTGTGAGTACATCAACCAAAAACACATCGAGGTGTTCGGCTACCGCCCGGACGAACTGCCGTCGCTGGAGGTCTGGTGGCGGCGCACCTGTCCGGATCCGGTCTATCAGCAGACCGTGCTGGGCGCGGCGGCGGCCATGATGGCGGCCGCCATCGACACGCAGCGCGAGAGCGGTCCGCGCGTCTTTCGCCTGATCGCCAAAGACGGGCTGGTCCGGGACGTGGAAAGCCACTACGTCCACCTGGGCGAGCGCGGCCTGTGGAGCTTCAACGATATCACGCCCCTGCAGCGGGCCGAGGCCACTGCGCGCGAGAGCGAGCGCCGCTTCCGGCTGCTGGCGGAAAACTCGCTCGACGTGATCTGGACGATGGACTTTGCCGGCCGTTTTACCTACGTCAGCCCGTCGGTGGAGCAGCTGCGGGGCTATGCGCCGGAGGAAGTCCTGGGGCAGCCGCTGGAGGCCGCCGTGGTGCCGGGCTCGCTGGCGGCGGTCATGGAGGTCTTGCAGCGCGGCGTGCGCGAACTGATCCTGGGGGAGCGCCGTGAGCCGGCCCTGCGCGAAATCGAGCAGCCGCGCAAAGACGGCACCACCGTCTGGACCGAGGTCGTGGCTCGCGTGATGTATGACGACGCCGGCCGCCCGGCGGGCATCCTCGGCCTTTCCCGCGATATCACGGCGCGCAAGGCGCTGGAGGCCGAAAACCGGCGGCTGTTCGAAGCCGCCCAGCGCCGCGCCATCGAGGCCGAGACCTTGCGCGAGGCCGGCGCGGTGGTGCTGGCCACGCTGGACCGGGACGAGATGATCCGGCGCATCCTGGAGCAGCTCAAGCGCGTCGTGCCCTACGACAGCGCTTCGGTGCAGCTGTTGCGCGATGGGCAGATGGAGATCGTCGGCGGCGCCGGCTTCGCCGATCCGGAGGCCGTGCTGGGGATGCGCTTTGCGCTGGAAGCCTCCACGCCAGACCTGCTGGTGGTCCAGCGGAGCAGGCCGGTGCGCTTGCACGACGCCCAGGTGGATTACCCGGTTTTCCGGGAGGCCCCTCACGATCACATCCACGGCTGGCTCGGGGTCCCCCTGGAGGCGCAAGGCCGGCTCATCGGCATGCTGGCGCTGGACAGCACATCCGCCGGCGCGTTCACCGAGGCGCACGAGCGGCTGGCCGTCGCCTTCGCCGGCCAGGTGGCGATCGCGCTGGAAAACGCGCGGCTGTTCGCCGACGTCCAGCGGCTGGCGATCACGGACGCTCTGACCAGCGTCTACAACCGCCGCCACTTCTTCGAACTGGCGGTGCTCGAGTACACGCGGGCCTGTCGCTATCAGCACCCCCTCGCGCTGATCATGGTCGACCTGGACCACTTCAAGTCCATCAACGATCAACACGGGCACGCGGCCGGCGACTGCGTCCTGCAAGCGGTGGCCCAGCACTGCTGCGCCACCCTGCGCAAGGCCGACTTGGTGGGCCGCTACGGCGGGGAGGAGTTCGTGATCTTGCTGCCCGAGACCACGCTGGCCAGCGCGGCCCGGGTGGCCGAACGTCTGCGCGCCCGGGTGGCCCGGACCGGCATCGAGGCCGGCACCGCCCAGCCCCTCTACGTCACCTTGAGCCTGGGCGTCGCCGAGTTGGGCGCGAATGAGTGCCAGGTGGAAGACCCCGACGGACCGCTGCGCCAATTGGTGGAACGGGCCGACCAGGCTTTGTACGCGGCCAAGCAGGCCGGGCGCAACCGCGTCTGCGTCGACGGCTCGGCGCCGCAGGCCCAGGCATAAGCCGGACCGGCGGTTGAAGCGCCACGTTGGACGGCCTCACCTGCAAGCAGTGAATTCAACACAAGACAAGTCATCTGCGTTTCGTGATTCGCAAGGTTTAGTGCAGAAGCGAATAGCCCAACAATAAGCGGCTCATGCCAACCCAAACTAGATTCGCACGAGTATTTTCAACCCCACGCCTGTTTTTGCGCGCCATTGCTGTGCCCTGGCAGGCTCATCGGACATTCGCTCTCCTGACCTGGGCGCTGCTCCTGTTTAATGCCTTCATGGCTCCGCTCCAGGTTTGGATCACCAAGCTGGTGATCGACGGTATTACCACAGCCACAGGGCAAGGGGTCGCTTTTGCCGACAACCCGGCGCTCTGGCAAAGTTTGTTGCTGCCTCTGGCGCTGTCCATTGGTATCTGGATGGCGGGTCAGATCACCGGGGAACTCGATCAGGATGTGCGAGATCTCTTGGCTACGCACGTAGATAATTACATCATGCGCAGACTGTTTAGCAAAGCGGCTACGTTGGACATAGCTTTCTACGAGAGTCCGGCCTTCTACGATCAATTCACGCTAGCGAAGAGCGAGGCTTATCGGGTTACGAATTTTTCTTATCAGTTCACCACCATTATTCAAAGCGCTGTCACGGTGATTGCTTTGTTTGCTCTGCTGGGACAAATCAATCTTTGGATTCCCGTGGTCCTGTTCCTGACGGCGCTGCCGCAGCTGTTCGGGAAGACTTATTTCACCCGTCAGAAAGCCGGCCTATACATGCGGGATGTTCCTGAGCAGCGCTTGAAAAACTATCTCGCCTGGATGATGGCAGAACGCGATTCGGCGAAGGAAATCCGGCTGTTCCAGATTCATGATTACCTCATTGAGCGTATGCACCTGGCCAACCGAAAATACCTTGCCAGCATCACCAAAGTGGTGGTTGAACAGGAGAAATCACTACTGCTGCTCACGTTGATTATGGCGGCGGGCATTGCCTTTATTTGGGTCTATGCTGGCGTACAGGCGCTCGCTGGCCTCATCAGCCTGGGGAGCGTGGCGCTCATCTTTCAGGCGGTCGAGCGTAGCCGCGACAACCTGTTCTCGATTAGCCATTGGGGCGGATTTATTGTCGAAAACTCCATCTATCTCCAAACCCTGTTTGCGTTTTTGGATCTATCCCCAGATGCGGTGGGGGGTGCGCTGGCGCGTTCCCCGGAGGCCGCTGGAGTATCGGCTGATCTGAACGGAGCGATCCGGTTCGATCAAGTCTCCTTTCGCTATCCGGGGAGCACTCAAGCTGTGTTGAACGATATCTCATTCGTTATTCAACCCGGCGAAACGGTGGCGCTGGTCGGCGAAAACGGGTCTGGAAAGACAACCCTGATAAAACTTCTCACCCGACTCTATGACCCTACCGAGGGCATAATCACTATCGCCGGGCGTGATCTGCGCCAGGTGGATCCGCAGCTTTATTACCAGCAAATGGGCGTCATCTTTCAGGATTTTCGCCATTACGAATTGACCGTCAAAGAGAATATTGGTTTTGGCAACCTGGCCGAACTCGAAAACATGGCGCGTATTCGGCAGGCGGCAGAAATGGGCGGCGCGGCAGAACTAATCGAAGCGATGCCTCGCCAATATGAAACCATGCTGGGTCGCCTTTTTCATGAAGACAGCCAAGACCTTTCCGGCGGTGAATGGCAGAGAATTGCGCTGGCGCGCGCCTTCATGCGCGATGTTCCCCTGCTGATCCTGGATGAGCCCACTGCCGCCTTGGATGTTTTTGCCGAAAACGCCGTCTACAATCGTTTTGCCGAACTGACACAAGGCCGCACGGCCATTTTTGTTACCCATCGGCTGTCGTCTGTGCGTCTGGCGCAGAAAATACTGGTGTTGAAAGAAGGCTGTTTGATCGAGACGGGCAATCACAACGAATTGATGGCACAGGCCGGTGAATACGCCCGCATGTTTAATCTCCAAGCGGAACGGTATCAATCAAACGCCGCCTGATGCTGTTTTAATGCCCACTTGACAGGAAAGGCAGTTAGAACGAGAACAAGGAAAAGTATAGGCCGCCTGAGCACGCCAGGCCGCGGATGCGCTTCGCTTTGCTCCGCGCACCGCTGATGGCGATTGATGGGGCGATGCTTAACACCGCAACCTTTCCCGAGTATCTGCGCTCACTGCACCTGACCGGCCCCGTCACCACCCACGCCGGGGTCATGGTCGCCGGCCCGCCGCCGCGTGTGGCGGAGTTGGGACTGCGCCTCGGCCTCGGCCCGGCCTTCCTGAACACGCCGCAGACACGCTCGATCCTGGCCAACCTGGACCTCGACCCGGCCCTGATGGGCGTGGTGGCGCCCCGCCTGCGCTCGCTGGCGCTGTGGCGCACGGTCTGGGAGGACGCGGCGGCGCCGTACCTGAAGGCCGCCGACAAGACCCAGGCCGAAGGCGACTCGGCCGGCGCCGCGCGCGCCATCCGCACCGCCTTGACCCTGCTCAACCTGGCCTACGGCGGCGACGGCCACTACTTCCACACGCCCATGGTTGAGCGCCGCCGCATCCTGCCGGTGCAGCAGCGCCTGCACGCGCGGCTGCGCGCGGTCACCGGCGACCGCGTGGAGCGGCTGGTCGTGCCGCATGCCCGCGGTGTCACGCACGGCCTGTTGCATCTGCCGTCCGGCGCCGCCGGGCGCGTGCCGGCCGTGCTCGGCATCCATCAGTTGTCCGGGAACAAGGACGATTTTGACGTCACGCTGGCGCCGTTCCGCGCCGCCGGCTTGGCCACGTTCTGTGTGGACCTGCCCGCTCACGGCGAGAACTTCGAGGGGCCGCGCCTGCAGCCCGACGACGAGCAGGCGGCCTGGGCGGCCCTGCAGGTGCTGGCCGGGCGCCCGGAGGTGGACCCGGAGCGGCTGGCCGTGCTCGGCGGCAGCCTGGGCGCCTTCCTGGCCCTGCGCACGGCGGCCCGGGCGGGCGGCGCCGATGGAGGCGCGGTTCGGTTGCGGGCCTGCGTGGCCTACGCGTCACCGTTTGATATCGGCTACGGCATCCGCTTTGCCGTGCGCGGGATCCGCGAGAACTTTGCCTGGATGGTGGGGGCGCGCACGCCGCGCGAACTGCTGGAGCGCGCGGAGCCCTTCCATCTGCGCCAAGGGCTGGACCAGATCACGTGCCCGGTGCTGGTGGTGCACGGCACGCAGGACCACATCTGCGATTTCACCGCGAGCTATGAGGTCGCGCGCCGCGTGCGGGCGCCGCTGGCCGTCCACCCCCTCGTCGGCGCCGACCATGAGGTCGCCATGCCGTACGCCCCGCACCTGGCCGCGCCGGGCATCGCCTGGCTGCAGCAGCATCTGGCCGCCGCCCCGCCGGCCTAGGCGCGCTACCCGCGCGGCAACTGCAGCAGACCGAAGCCGAACAAGGCGCCGATCAGCAGCGCCCAGACCGCGTACGCCGCGCCGATCGCCGGCAGAATCCCCCAGCCGGCGCGCACAGCCAGGAACACCACGCCGAGCCAGATAAACGCCGGGATCAGGCTGAACATCAGCGAGCGCGTGAAATCGGCCAGGACCGCCGGGCTGCTGTCTGCGCCGCTGGCCGCCACCCATAAAGCCAGCGGGATGTTGATGGGCATCGTCGCCAGCACGGCCGCCAGAGTCCGCGAGCGCTCGCGCAGCGCCGCCACGGCCAGGATGATGGCGATCGAGGTCAGGACGGGAAAGACTTTTTGAAACGTCATGCCCGGCCCGTGACGGTGACCGCCAGCGTCCAGCGGGCCGCCGCCGACCCGCCCGGCGCCAGCACCAGGGTCCCGGACCCGGCCAGCCCGGCCGCGTGCAGATTGAAGCCGTTGCTGGCGTTGGTGACCGGCTCCACGGCGAAGAAGGCCTCGCCCGCCGGCGCGAACAGCACCAGATGCCGCAACGGGGCGGCGGCGGTGAGCGTAGCGGTGACGCCGGATCCGGGCCAGCGCAGGGTGGCGCGGCCGTCCCAGTCCGCAAAGCAGTGATTGAGGGCCTTGTCGGCCAGGGGCCGCTCGTGCGCGAAGTCCAGCTCGGGCGGCACGGCGCCGGCCGGCGCGGTGGGGATGAGGCCCGCGTACACGCCGCCGCAGCGCGCCGCCAATGTCACCGACTCGGCCGGATCGGCCAGCGTCCGTTGGAAGTAGGGGTGGAAGCCGAACCCGGCCGGCATGGCTTCCTCGCCGACGTTGGTCAGGCGGAAGTCCGTATGGAACTCCCCGGCCTGCAGCGCATAGCGAATCTCGGCCGTGAACGGGAACGGGTAGTTGAAGTCGGCGAAGTCGCGCGTATCGAGCGCGAGGGTGGCGCTTTCACCGTCGCTGGCGCGCAGCTGCCAGGGCCGGCGGCGCACGTCGCCGTGTTGAGTATGGCCTTCGGGCGTGTTCGGGCGCAGCTGGAAGTCCCGGCCAGCGAAGGTGAAACGCCCGGCCGGAATACGGTTGGAGAAGGGCGCCAGCGTGAAGCTGGCCAACCGCGACACGTTGCCGTCCGCCACGGCCTCCGGCGGGGTGGGGCGCAGCAGCGGGAACCAGCCGCCCGCCAGGCGCACCAACCCGTCGACGAGGCTGGCCCCGTGTTCGGGCGTGATCTCGATCCGCAGCCGGTCGTTGGCAAGGGTGAGCAGTGGCATCGGCGTCTACGTGTGCGCGACGATTTCGCCCATGTGGCGCACGTCGTAGCCGGGCAGGGCCGCCACCTGTTCGCGGAAGCGGGCGTCCTGCAGGCAGTCCAGCAGCGGCTGGAGCAGGGCGCTCTCATAGAACTGGCGCGGGATCACCAGATCGTAGCGCTCCTTGAACAGCGGCACGAAGTCGAGTTCCAGGGCGCGGGCAGCGGCGGCGATGCCCAGCCCGCAGTCGGCGGCGCCGGCGGCGACGGCGGCCGCCACGGCCAGGTGCGTGAACTCCTCGAACTCGTAGCCGCGCACGTCTTCCGGTTTGAGCGCCAGCTTGCCGATTTCGTAATCCAGCAGCACGCGGGTGCCAGCGCCGCGCTGGCGGTTGACGAAGCGCACGTCCGGCCGGGCGAGGTCGGCCAGGGTGCGGATCTGCTTGGGGTTGCGGCGCGGCACAAGCAGGCCTTGTTCGCGGCCCACCAGCGTCAGCAGGATCACGGGCGTGTCCGGCAGGTAGCGCGGCAGATAGCTGACGTTGTACTCGCCGGTTTCGGGGTCAAGCAGGTGGCTGCCGGCCAGGTGGGCCTCGCCGCGGCGCAGCGCCACCAGGCCGCCCTGGCTGCCGACGTTGGCCGACGACAGCCCGGCGCCGCGCTCGGCCAGGAATTGGGCCAGCAGGTCCAGCGTGAGGTCGTGCGAGCCGATGTGGACGATGGTGCGCGCAATCTCGTCCGGGTGACGATACAGCCGCACCGTCACCGGATCGCCGGCGTTCAGGCCCTCGCTGTGGCGCGGGATCAGCACCAGCCCGTCGGCGCGCACCAGCGACGTGATCACGCCGGCGCCGCGCGCGAGCGGCGTGGCCACCACGCGGTCACCCACCCGGCCGACCGTGACGCGCATGTACTCGTCGTCGCCCATCGGCGAGAGGACTTTGCGCGTCAGCACGGCCGGCAGTGTCGGCGGCTGGCTGGGGGATTGGCCGCGCCAGCGGGCGAGCAGCGGCTCGACGAAGATCTCGCCGGTCAGGGCCGCGGACACCGGGTAGCCGGGGATGCCGATGATGGGCGTGGCGCGTCCGGCGCGGTCGAGGACGCCCAGGATTACGGGATGGCCCGGGCGGACGGCGATGCCGTGCACCAGCAAAGTGCCCAGGGCCGCCACCACTTGCGCCGAGAAGTCCTCGGACCCGGCCGAGGAACCGGCGTTTAGCAGGATCAGGTCATGGGTGCTGGCGGCCGTGGCGACCGTGGCCTTGATGCGGTCCAGGTCGTCCGGGACGATCGGGAAGCGGGTGGCCACGCCGCCCCATTGCTGGACCTGGGCCGCCAGGACGAGCGAGTTGTACTCGATGATGTCGCCGGCGCGGACCGGCGTGCCGATGGAGACCAGTTCGGTGCCGGTGGGGATCACGGCCACGCGCGGCTGACGGTAGACGTAGACGCTGGTGTGGCCGCAGCCGGCCAGGGCGCCGAGGTCGACCGGGCGCAGACTGTGGTTGGCCGGCAGGACCAGTTCGGTGGCGACCATGTCCTCGCCCAGCAGGCGGATGTGCTGGCGCGGGGCCACGCTGGCGCGGATCTCGATGGCGGCGGCGGCGGCCCGCTCGTCGCACGGCTGCTGGCGCTCGTCCAGCAGTTGCGCCTGTTCGATGGGGACAACGGCGTCGGCCCAGGCCGGCACGGGGTCGCCGGTGTCCACGTACTTGGCCGGCCCCAGCGGGCCGAGGGCGAGCTGGACGGGCGCGTTGTCGGCGGCGGCTGCTGTTTCGGCGGCGCGGATGGCGAAGCCATCCATGGCCGAGGCGTGGTAGTGCGGGGCCGAGAGCTTGGCCCACATCGGCGCCGCGGTCACGCGCCCCAGGGCGCGGTCCAGGGGCACGTCTTCGCCGTCCAGCGGTCCCCAACGTCCGGCCGCCTCCAGCGCCTTGGACAGGCGCGCCCAGGCCTCAGACAAAGCGATGTCGTCGAGATAAATCTTCTGACCGGTCATGATGGCTCTTTGTCGTAGATGCGTTTGAGGAAGGTCCGCACGCCCGTAATCTGATTCAACCACATGACCAGGCTGGGCGAAAAGACGTTCAGGGTCTGGAACAGCCAGAAGGGCCGGGCCGCCACCACCACATCCACGGCGTCTTGCTCAAGCGCCTGCAGCAGCCCGCGCACCACGGCCTCCGGCGGGCTGGCGCCCAGCAGGGGATGGGCGGTGGACCGGTGGTATGCGAACAGGCCGGTCTCCGTGACGAAGCCGGGGCTGACGGTGGAGACGCTCACGCCGGTACCCTCCAGTTCCACGCGCAAGGCCCAGCTCCAGGCCAGGACCGCGGCCTTGCTGGCGCCGTACACCGAGCCATAGGGCGTGCCCAGCTTGCCCGCCAGCGACGCCAGGTTAATTACATGGCCGCGCCGCCGGGCGAGCAGGCCTGGCAGGATCAGGCGCGTGAGCTGCATGGGTGCGGTGACGTTGGTGCCGATGATCTGGTCGATCTCGGCCGCTGTCTTGCGTTCGAAGCGGCTGTTGATTTCCACGCCGGCGTTGTTGATCAGCACATCGATGGGGCCGAGGGCGGCCTCCGCCTCGGCAGCCAGACGGGCGCGGTCCGCGGCGGCGGTGACGTCGGCGGCGATGGGCACAACGCGGCCGGGCAGCCCGGCCAGGGCGGCGGCGGCGGCCTGGAGCTTGTCGGCCGAGCGCGCCGCCAGGGCCACATTCACACCGCGTTCGGCCAGCGCGCGCGCGAAGAGCGGGCCGAGGCCCTGGGAGCCGCCAGTCAGGATGGCGTTCGCGCCCTGGAGAGGTTTGATCACAGCGCCTTTACTCCTGCGGGATGAGCGCCAGGAAGCGCTCATTCACGTTGTCGAAATCCAAGAAAGGTTGAAAGACCAGCACGACCGGGGCGCGCAGCGGCGTCTGCACCACGACCCAGCCCAGGTAGGTGCCGCCGGGAAACAGCGCGGCGTCCAGGGCCGGCTCGGGATCGACGACGGAGGGCGGATCGTAGCGGCGGCCGTCCCGATCCTGGGTCTTGAACGCGTAGCCGTCAATGAAGACGAGGCTGTCCTGCGTGTGGATGGCGCGCACCTGCACCTGGACGGCGATGTATTCCATGCCCGGCAGCGGGGGATCATTGAACTGGTTGGCGGCCTGGGCCATGGCCCAGGCTTCCTCGCCTCGGAGGGAGGCGCGCACGGTCACCTCCCAATCCTCGCTCACCACCGTGGCGCCGAGCGGCGCCGGCTCGGCCGGGTCCGTGCCCAGGTCGGTGGGTGAGATCTGGTTCAGGCCGGCGTCAACGGCCACGAGGGCGCCGGGCTCCAGAGTCAGGAAGTAGGGCGGCGTCTCGTCCGGGTTGTCCAGCGGATCGACCATCAGGAGCAAGTTGGCTTCGTCCACGCCGATCAGGTAGGCGGCCCAGCCGGAGGCGCTTTCGCCAGCACGCAACTCGGCGCTCAGCTCCGGTTCCGGCGGGACCACCGCCGCCGCGAAATAGCGCCGCCGCAAATCGCCCGTGACTTTGAAGTCGGCATCGCCCACTTCCCGCGGGGAGTCGCCGCGCGTCACGTCCACTTGGAGCTGGATCAGCAGATACTCCTGACCCTCCGGCGCCGGCTCGTTGAACATGTTGGCCTGGGCGAGGCGTTCCCAGGCCTCCGTGCCGCGCACCACCTCCAGGACGGTCACGGTCATGGCCGGCAGTTCGGCCGGCTGGTCGCCGGGCAGCGGCGCGCCGCGGCTCAGGCCGAGTTCGCGCTCAGCCGTGGCGGTGGCGGCGACGGTCGGCCGCGTTCGCGGCGGCGTGGGCGTGGGCAGGGGCGCGGGCGTGGGGACAGTTTCGGTCGGCGCCAAGACGGTCTGGCAGGCGAGCGCGGCGGCGGCCAGGGCCGCCAGAGCCCAGGCGGAGCGAGGTGGGCGCATCGGCGGCGGCCTATTCGTCGAACAGGAAGGTGGCTTCGCCGTAGTAGCGCACGGCCCGGTCGGCGAACTTCGCTTTGACCCAGGCCTGCAGGCGCTCGGTTTTCGCGGTGAGCGAGTCCACAATGCGCAGCTCGGCGAGCGGGTAGTTTACGCGCAGGACGCGGCCTTGGATCAGGTGACGCGTGAGGCCGGGCGGCAAGAGCTCGCCATCGCGGGCCAGCGCCAGCACTTCGGCCGGCTCGTAGTTGGGGAAGATCACGAGCGCGGTCAGATCCGGGTAGACGGCGCGCGTCTCCACCACGTCGCTGGAGACGGTGCGGTGCAGGGCGCCGCGCGCTTTGTAGGTATCCACCAGGGCGTTCAGCAGCCGGTTCTGCGCGTGCAGGCTGTGCTCGCGCGAGCGGGCCGCCAGCACATGGCCGTCGGCGCGGATCACGTAAGCAATCAGGTCGCGGCGGGCCAGGTCGGCGCGCGCGCTGAGGGTGTCGGTGGGGCGCAGGTCCAGGCCGTCGATGGCGTGCAGAGCGGCCCAGAACGCCTCTGGCTCCAGGCCGGCCACGGCGTGATGCCAGGTGCTGAGCGTCACCTGGGGCGGCTCGTACTGCACCACCTGCACCAGGATGTGCGGGTAACCGAGCTGGGCCAGCGCCGTGCACCGGTTGGCGCCGTCCAGGACCACGTAACGCAGCGGCTGACCGGGGCCGCCGCCGTCCAGCGGCGCCACCAGCGGCGGGTTCTTGAGCACGCCCTCGGCTTGCAGACGTTTGATGAGCGGGGTCGTGCGCTGATCGTCGTTGTACTCGTGCTCGATGACGGCGTTGACTGGCACGATGCGAAGATCGGGGCTCTCGTGTGGGATCATAGGCTCTCGTTGGCTGGCGGGCTGGGCCGGCGGCGGGCGTCAGTGACTGGCAAGATAGTCCAGGATGTCGATCTTGGTCAAGATGCCGACGGCGCGATCCGCCTCCAGGACGACGGCGGCGTGGCCGTGGACAAAGACGCTCATCAGGCTCTCCAGGGTGGCGTCCGGTCCGAGGGTGGCCACCTCGCCGCGCATCAGGTCGGCGATGCGCTCGTCCGGGCTGTGGCGGTGGTCGGCCAGCACCAGATGGTTGAGCAGATCGACCTCGGTGGCCATCCCGAGTAATTGGCCGGCTTCGTCCACCACGGGCACCTGCGAGATATCGTGGCGCTTCATCTTCTCGACCACGGCGCTGACCTTCTCCTCCGGCGCGGCCGTGATCACGGCGCGCAATTTCTTGGTGGCCAGCACGTCGGCGGCCGTGGCGCCGGCCCAGGCCGATTCCAGGAAGCCGTTCTCGCGCATCCAGTCGTCGTCGAAGACTTTGCTCAGATAGCGCGAGCCCGAGTCCGGCAGCAGCACCACCACCAGGCGCTCCGGCCCCAGATCGCGGCAGTAACGCAGGGCGCCGGCCACGGCTGACCCGGCCGAGCCGCCGCAGAAGAGGCCCTCTTCGCGGACCAGACGGCGCGTGGTCAGGAAGGTCTCCTTGTCGCCGACCTGGATGACCTCGTCGACGACGGACAGGTCCAGCGCCAGCGGCAGGAAATCCTCGCCGATGCCCTCGGTCTTGTAGGTGCGCGGCTGGGGGTTGTCCGGCATGCGGCCGAGCTTGTGGGTCTCATGCAGGATCGACCCATACGGGTCCACGCCGATGATGCGGATTTTGGGGTTCTTCTCTTTCAAGTAGCGGCCGACGCCCGTGATCGTGCCGCCGGTGCCCATCCCCAGGATCACGTCGGTGACGCGGCCGGCGGTCTGTTCCCAGATCTCGGGCCCAGTGGTCAGGTAATGGCTGCGCGGGTTCTCGGGGTTGTGATACTGGTTGGCCAGGATGGCGTTGGGC
Organism: uncultured Anaerolineales bacterium; assembly: GCA_937952305.1. Classification (GTDB taxonomy): domain Bacteria; phylum Chloroflexota; class Anaerolineae; order Anaerolineales; family UBA6663; genus SpSt-583. The sequence goes on from CALFZO010000109.1 coordinate 91,495, forward strand.
GTCTCGGCGACCACACGTTTGGCCACCTCGGTGTAGCTGCGCGGGTCGTCGGCGGCGACGGCGGTGGGGGTGATGATGACCTTGGAGCCGAAGGCCCGCAGCAGCCGAATCTTCTCCTGGCTCATCTTGTCCGGCATGACGAACACCGACTTGTAGCCCTTGATCGCGCACACCATGGCCAGCCCGACGCCGGTGTTGCCAGACGTGGCCTCCACCACGGTGCCGCCCGGCTTGAGGCGCCCCTCGCGCTCAGCCGCCTCCACGATATTGCGCCCGATCCGGTCTTTCACCGAACCGCCGGGGTTGAAGAACTCGGCCTTGGCCACCAACGCGCAGCGCAGGCCGCGCGCCAGGTTGTGCAGGCGCACCAGCGGAGTATGCCCAATCGTGTCCAGGATGTTGTCGTAGATCTGGGGTTCAGCGGGGAGGGCCTCAGACATTCTTGTTCCTTTTGGTCGCTTATTGGTTATGGCAAGCGTACCATAGAATAGAGTGTGATTTCAAACGACTGAGGTCATGGCCGCCGGCGACTTGTCCGGCCGGCGGCGCTCTGTTATAGTCCAACCGAGTTCCAACAGTCTGGAACCAAACGTGGCTGTTGTGCGTCAGAGCGGTGGTCGGCGGGGCTGGCCTGTTTGGGCCGCTCTGGACCCCGGGTCAAGCGAAACTGCGCATCAGGAGTAAGGCAACGATGAAGAAATTCGTCACCGTGATCGTGGCGTTGGCGCTGGTGCTGACCAGCGTGCAGACGGCCTTGGCCGACACGATTTACATCGTCCAGCCCGGCGACTGGCTGGCGAAGATCGCCACGCGCTTCGGCGTGACCGTCCAGGCGATCCTGGACGCCAACGGCCTGGCCAACCCGAATCTGATCTTTGTCGGGCAGCGGCTGGTCATCCCCACCGGCGGCGGCAGTGCGCCGACGAGCGCGCCGCCGTCCCCGGGCAACACCGGCAGTTCGGTCTATATCGTGCAGTCCGGGGACTGGCTGTCGCGCATCGCCACCCGTTTTGGCGTGCCGCTGTCGGCGATCATGGCCGCCAACAACATCGCCAACCCGAGCCTGATCTTTGTCGGCCAGCGCCTCGTCATCCCCGGGCAGGGCAGCGCCAATCCGACGCCCGCGCCGGCTACTCCGGCGCCGTCGACGCCGGCCCCGGCCACCCAGCCGCCGACCAGCGGCGGGATCTACATCGTGCAGGCCGGCGACTGGCTGGCCAAGATCGCGGCCCGCTTTGGCGTCACCACCCAGGCGCTGATGGCCGCCAACGGCATCACCAACCCCAACCGCATCCTGGTAGGCCAGCAGTTGATCATCCCCGGCCAGGGCGGCGGTTCGGCGACGGCCACGCCGGCCCCGAGCACCCAGCCCACCCAGCCGCCGGTCACGTCGGTGCCGCCGCCGGCCAGCGGAGGCTCGTTTGAACTGGGCGGCCACGTGGACACCTTCTCGTTCCCGGACAAGATGAAGTTCGCGGGCATGTACTGGGTCAAGCGGCAGGTGCGCTGGTCGCCGGGCATGGCCGCCAGTGACTTTGCCAGCATGATCAACGACACGCATGCCCAGGGCTTTAAGATCCTGCTGGGCGTGGTCGGTCATCCCGGCGACATCTCCGGCGGCGCCAACTACGACGCCTACGCCGCCTTTGTGGGCGGCCTGGCGCGGCTGGGCGCGGACGGCATCGAAGTCTGGAACGAGATGAACATCGACCGCGAGTGGCCGGCCGGGCAGATCAGCCCGACCGCGTACACCGACCTGCTGCGGCGGGCGTACGGCGCCATCAAGGGCGCCAATGCCAGCACGCTGGTGATCTCCGGCGCGCCGGCGCCGACGGGCGCCGAAGGCGCCTTCGGCCTGGACCATGTCTGGAATGACGACCGCTACGTGCGCGGCATGGCCGCCGCCGGGGCCGCCAACTACATGGACTGCCTGGGCATCCACTACAACGAGGGCATCGTCAGCCCGGTGCAGACCTCGGGCGATCCGCGCAACCCGTCCGATTTCTACTCGCGCTACTACCAGACCATGGTGAGCACGTACTACAACGCCTTCGGCGGCGCGCGCCGGCTGTGCTTCACCGAGCTCGGCTTCCTGTCGCCGGAAGGCTTCGGCGGGCTGCCGTCCACCTTCGCCTGGGCCGCCGACACCAGCGTGGCGGAGCAGGCGCAGTGGCTGGGCGAGGCCGCCAACCTGGCCAAGAACAGCGGCGTGGTGCGGCTGATGATTATCTGGAACGTGGACTTCCGCCTGTACGGCGATGACCCGATGGGCGGCTTCTCGATCGTGCGGCCGGATGGCTCGTGCCGGGCCTGCGACGAGTTGCGCAAGGTGACCGGCGGGCGCTAAGCCGCGCCGGGCCGAAACCGAAAAGCAGGCCGCCGGATCTGGGCGGCCTGCTTTTTTTGTTGGGCGAAAGCCTGCGGCGCGCGGAGCGGCGGCCTGGACTTTGGCCTGGCCTCAGTCTCCGGCCACCAGCGGCGCTCCGCCGCTCGGCTTGAGGAACACCACGCCCAGCGGTGGGATGGTGATGACGACCGAGTTGGGCTGTCCCTGCCAGGCGGTGGGCTCGGACGGCCGGCCGCCGGCGTTGCCCAGGTTGCTGCCCCCGTACACGGCCGCGTCGCTGTTCAGAATCTCGTGATAGAAGCCGGGCACCGGCACACCCACCCGGTAGCCCGTGCGCGGCACGGGCGTAAAGTTGGCCACCACCACCAGGCCTTCGCGCTTTTCCTTGGCGTAGCGCACGAATGACACGATGCTGTTGTCGACGTCGCGGAAGTCGATCCACTGGAAGCCGTCCCAGTGGAAGTCCACCTCGTGGAGCGCCGGCTCGGCCCGGTACAGGTGGTTGAGGTCGCGCACGTACTGCAGCACCTGGCGATGGCGCTCGCTGCCGGCCTGGGCCGGGTCCAGCAGCTGCCAGTCCAGGCCGGTCTGGAAGTTCCACTCATTCCACTGCCCGAACTCGCAGCTCATCATCAGCAGTTTCTTGCCGGGGTGGGCGTACATGTAGGCATACAGCGCCCGCAAGTTGGCGAAGCGCTGCCAGTCGTCGCCCGGCATCTTATTGAGCATCGAGCGCTTGCCGTAGACGATCTCGTCATGCGAGAACGACAGGACAAAATTCTCGCTGAAGGCGTACATCATGGCGAAGGTCAGGGCGTTGTGGTGGTAGCGCCGGAAGACCGAGTCCTTCTGGAAGTACTCGAGCATGTCGTGCATCCAGCCCATGTTCCACTTCAGGTCGAAGCCCAGGCCGCCCAGGTAAACCGGGCGCGAGACCATCGGCCAAGACGTGGACTCCTCGGCGTAGGTGAGCGCGTCCGGGAAGTGCTCGTGGACCAGCTCGTTGAAGCGCTTGAGGAAGTCCACGGCCTCCAGGTTCTCGCGGCCGCCGAAGCGGTTGGGGACCCACTCGCCGGATTTGCGCGAGTAATCCAGATAGAGCATGGAGGCCACCGCGTCCACGCGCAGGCCGTCGATGTGGTACTGCTCAAGCCAGAAGAGCGCGTTGCTGAGCAGGAAGTTGCGCACCTCGTTGCGGCCGAAGTTGAAGATGAACGTGCCCCAGTCTTTGTGCTCGCCCTGGCGCGGGTCGGCGTGCTCGTACAGGTGCGTGCCGTCGAAGTAACCCAAGCCGTGCTCGTCCTTGGGGAAGTGCGCGGGCACCCAGTCTACGATCACGCCCAGGCCGGCCTGGTGCGCGCGGTCGACGAAGTAGCGGAAGTCATCTGGGGAGCCGAAGCGCGACGTGGGCGCGAAATAGCCGGTGACCTGGTAGCCCCACGAGCCGTCGAAGGGGTGCTCGGCCACCGGCATCAGCTCCAGATGCGTGAAGCCCAGGTCCCGGACGTAGGGGACGAGCTCATCGGCCAGCTCGCGGTAGGTCAGCCAGCGGCCGTCCGGGCCGCGCCGCCACGAGCCCAGGTGGACTTCGTAGATGGCCTGGGGCGCGTCCAAGCTCTGCCGCGTCTTGCGGTTGGCCAGCCAGTCTGCGTCCTGCCACTGGTATTGCGTCAGGTCGTACACGACCGAGGCGTTGTTGGGCCGCACCTCGGACGCGAAGCCGTAGGGGTCGGCTTTCTTCACCATGAACCCGAGGAAGCGGCTCTTGATCTCGTACTTGTAGACGGTGCCGGGGCCGACGCCGGGCAGGAACAGCTCCCACAGGCCGCTGGCGCCGCGCGGCCGCATCGGGTGGCGCCGGCCATCCCAGCGGTTGAAGTCGCCGACGACGCTGACGCGCTGAGCGCCGGGCGCCCAGACCGTGAAGAGCGTGCCCGCGACGTGTTGGTGCACGCTCGGGTGCGCGCCGAGCTGGGTGTACGCCCGGACCAGATTGCCCTCGTTGAACAGATACAGGTCCGTCTCGCTCAGCACCGGCGCGAAGCGATATGGGTCGTCGACCACCGTCGTCTGGCCGTTGGGGTCGGTGAGCACGAGCTGATACTCGAAGAACGCCTCCCCCTCGGGGAAGACGGCCTCGAAAAAGCCGGCTTCGTGCAGGCGCTCCATCGGCGTCTGCGTCACACCCTCCGGGCTGGACCGTTGGACGGCCGCGGTGGCGGCCTCCGGCTGGAAGGTGCGGACCACCAGGCCAGGGCCGGCCGGGTTGGGGTGCAGACCCAGCAGATCGAACGGCGCGCTGGCGTAGGCGCCGACAACGGAGGCGATGGCGTTGGCGTCGAGGGTGGGCATGGGCGCTCCTTGACGGTCAGGTGGACGGGCCGGGCGGCCGATCCTATTTCTCGCGGTAGGTCACCGCCTGTGGCGAGATCCGCAGGCGCTCGGCCAGTTCCAGCGCCACGATCGGCAGGTTGCCGGACCGTTGGCGCAGGTGGTACAGCAAGCTCTCCTGCGCGCGAGCGGGCCGGATCTCCAGGCCCAGGCGATCGGTGGCCGCGATCAGGCGGTTGAGACGCTCGTAATGGTGGTGCTGGTTCGTGCCGTTGCTGGATTGGACGGCGGCGCGCAGCCCGTCGTCCACGGCCTGCTCCAGCAGCCGGATGGCCTCGCCGCGATCCAGCGAGATCCCGTCGCGGGCGGCCAGTTCCAGCACGCCGGCCAGGTTGGCCGCGGCCGCCTCGTCCGGCTCGTTCACAAGTTCGCGCGCGGCCTGAGCCAGCTGATGGCTGAGCGTATATTCGGCGGCCACGCGCAGTTCCGGCGGCACTGCCATGTGGGCGTCGTGCAGCGCCGCGATCGTGCCGAGATGCTGCATGTAGATCTGCTGGAACGACTGGGCCAGCCCGGTCAGCACGGCTTCGTCCAGCACCTTCATGAGCCGGCGCCGATCCGAGGGCGGCACATCCCCCAGGCCGTACACGGTGGGGCCGAGGGCCACCTTGAGCAGCCGCATCAGCGCCGAGATGCTCGTGTCGGCCGGCTGGTCGTTGAGCAGGGCGCAGACCTTGCGTCCATCCTGCGGCTCCTGGCAGTATACGACGGACGCCGCGAAGTTGTAGCCGCCCAGGTGCAGGGCGGCATAGGTCCACCCGGTCTGCTGGCCGGTGAAATCAGACGTCAGGCGCACATGGCCGCAGGCCAGGCGGTAATCGCCGACCTGGCGGACGCTGCTATCGGTCTGCTCGAGGCGGTAAGCATGGCGCCGGAAGCGCAGCGGGAACGGATCCACCAGGGCGGCGATGGCGTAGCTGGCCGCCACATGCTCGGGCCGGATAGCCACGGGCAGCACCAATTGCCGATAGACGTCAGCGCCGGTGGGGTGGGCCGGCAGGTTGCTGGGGGCCTTGGCCAGGTCTTGCAGCAGGGCCGCGGCCAGGTCGCGCGCCTGAAAGCGGCTGGCCAGATCGATGGCGCGGGCCGCGTACTTCAGCACCTGGGCGGTCTCCAGCCCGCTGATGTCGTCGAAGAACCAGCCGCAGCTCGTGTACATGAGCTGGGCGTGGCGCTGCATCTCCAGCAGCGTCAGGGCGCGCTCGCGCTCCTCCGCCGTCAGTTTGCGGCCGGCGTGCTTGTGCAGGAACGCGTCGAGGCGCTCCGGCGTGCGGTCGGCCAGAACCTCGCCGTAGGCGTCGCGCGCGCCCCACGGGTCGTCGCCCGGCAAGGCGTCCCCTTCGCGCTCAAACAGCTCAGCCAGCGTGTCCCGCAGGCGGTCCAGCGCGGCGCGCAGCGGCGCCCGCCAGCGCTGGTGGCCGCCGGGCACCCGGCCGGTAGCGCAGCTGCAGTCCCGGCTCCAGCGGCCCAGGCCGTGGGCGCAGCTCCAGGCCGTGTTGGGCTTGACCTCCACCTCCCACTCCGGCGGCGCCAGTTCCAGGTACGTGGCGTAGTTGACGAGCTCGAAGCCGGCCGCCGGGGCCACCTGCGTGAAAGCGTAGATCAGGGTGCGTTCGGCCAGCTTCTTGTGGTGGCCGAACGTCTCGCCGTCGGTGGCGGCGTGGATCAACTGCGCGTGCGCGCGGGCGGGGTCCACGCAGCGCCACAACCGGTCCACCAGCCGGTGGCTGCTGCTGAGGCTGTCGCCGAAGCTCAGATCGTGCGCCAGCGTGCCGTCGTAGAAGAACACGGCGATGGAACAACCGCTGGCCAGCCGGCACAGGTAGGCGCGCGAGGGGTCAACCCGGCCGTCGCTGACGTCGTGCCAGTCGCCGCCGCTCAAGCGCCGCACGCGCGCCGCCTGTGATGGCGCCAGGATGACAAAGCGCAGGCCGGCTTCAGCCAGCACGTCCAGCGTCTCGTCGTCCACGGCCGTCTCGGCCAGCCAGAGCGCCTCGGCGTCGCGCCCAAAGTGGTAGCGGAAGTCGGCCAGCCCCCAGCGCACCTGGGTCAGCTTATCCCGCCGGTTGGCCAGCGGCAGGATCATGTGGTTGTAGACCTGGGCGATGGCGTTGCCGTGGCCCAGGCGCTGGCGGCTGAGGGCGTCGCCCTCCTGGACGCGCGCGTACACGTCCGGTGAGTGGCGGCGCAGCCAGAAGAGCAGGGTGGGGCCGAAGTTGAACGACAGGTAAGCGTAGTTGTTGAGGATGTCCACCACGCGCCCGTCGTCACCCAGCACGCGGGCAAAGGCGTTGGCGCGGTAGCATTCCTCATTGATGCGTTCGTTCCAATCGTGAAAGGGCGCGGCGGTCAGCTCGCGGTCGATCTCTTCTGTCCAGGGGTTTTCGCGTGGCGGTTGATAGAAATGCCCGTGCAGGGTCAGATAAGGCATGGCGCGATTATACCGTGCGGCCGGCCGGCCCGCGCCGCGGTTTGACCAAACCTGAGCGCCGGACTACACTTTGACGCGTCCACGCAGTTGCGATCATCCTTCGGTGGGAGGCATCTGTGCCGCTCGAGACGTCCCGGCCGGATCTGGGGCACCTCACCCGTGCCTGGGAGCATTACACGCAAACGGGCGTCCCGTTGGACGGCCTCAACCCGCTGGTGGTGGCCTCCTGGCAGCGCTGCGCCCCGCGGCTGAACCCCTACGCACCGCCGAGCTGGGCGGCCCTGAATGAAAGCGTCCTGGCGCTGACCTTGCGCCAGAGCCGCCCGCTGGTCGCCATCGCCCGGCCGATCATGGAAGACGTCTATCAGCAAATCGAAGGCGCCGGCGTCGCCCTGATCCTGGTCGACAGCACGACGTGCGTGCTGGAGGCCCTGGGCGATGGCCCGATCCTGGGGCGGCTCACCGCGTTGGGCGTGCGCCGCGGCGTCTTTCTGCACGAGAACCAGACCGGCACCATCGCGTTCTCGTCGGCGTTGCTGGACGGCGGCCCGATCCAGATCGTCGGCGCCGAGCACTTCCTGAGCTTCTTCCATGAGCTGGCCAGCGCCGCCGCCCCGGTCTTCAATCTGGAAGGCCAGGCCGTCGGCGCCATCGGGCTGCTGGCGGCCACCGGGCAATTCAACGTGTACGCGGCCGGGCTGGCGCTGGCGGCGGCTCGCGCGATCGAAAACCAGCTCCAGGCCGATCTGCTGACGGCCGAGGCGAATGCGCGGGCAACGGAGTTGAACTCCACCCTGGACGCATCGTCCGACGGCGTCGTGGTCTGGAACGCCCAGGGCCTGTTGATGCACGTCAACGTGCAGGCCGGCAAGCTCCTCAACCTGAAGCCGGCGGCCGTCATGGGGCGCCGGGTGACTGATTACGTGCGCATGCCGGAGCCGCTGCGCGCCGCGCTCGAGCGGGGCGAGGACGTCGGCGACGAGGAAGTGGGCTTCCCCCTGGCCGAGGGCGTGATGACGTGCCTGGCCAGCCTGCGCATCGTGCGCCAACCGGACGGCACGCCCGCCAACTTCATCCTGATGCTGCGCCGGATCGAGCAGGTCCATCAACTGGTACACCGCCTGGTCGGGGCACAGGCGCGCCTGACGCTGGCCGACATGGTCGGCGAAAGCGCGGCCATGCGCCGTGTCCGGCGCCAGGCGCTGGCGGCCGCCGACGCGCGCGCCTGCGTGCTGATCCAGGGCGAGGCCGGGACCGGCAAGAACGTGCTGGCGCGCGCCATCCACAACAGCGGCCGGCGCGCCAGCGGGCCGTTCCTGTCTATCAACTGCCGCGCTATCCCGCGCGAGCTGGCCCTGGCCGAGTTCCTCGGCTTTGAGGCCGGGGCCTTTCACACCGGTCAGAGCGGCGGCCAGCCCAGCAAGTTCGAGCTGGCCAACGGCGGCACGCTCTTCCTGGACGAGGTCGACGCCCTTTCGCTGGACATGCAGTCGGCGCTGCTGCGCGTGATCGAGGCCGGCGATGTTATCCGGCTGGGCGGCAAAAGCGTGATCCCCGTAGACGTGCGCCTGATCGCGTCCAGCCATGTGCCGTTGGAGGATCGCGTGGCCGACGGCAGCCTCCGGTCTGACTTGCTCTTCCGGCTGAGCTCGTTCGTGATCTTGATCTCGCCCCTGCGCGACCGGCCGGAAGACATCCCCGACTTGCTGACGCGCATGCTGGACCGGCTGTCGGCCCAGATCGGGCACGGAGTGCGCCTGTCGACGCCGGCCCAGGCGGCCCTGGAGGCCTATCCCTGGCCCGGCAACGTGCGTGAGTTGGAGTCCGTCCTGGAGCGGGCGGCCCTGCTGTGCGACGGCGAGCCGATCCGCCTCGAGCATCTGCCCACCACGGTGCGCGAGCGCCGCGCGATCGTGCCGGGCAAGGCGCTGACTGAGCCGGTGCGCAGCTTGAGCGAGGCCGAACGGGCGGCGATCCTCAACGCGGCGCGCGCCACCGGCGGCAACCTCACCCGCACGGCACAGCTCCTGGGCATCGGCCGGACCACATTGTGGCGAAAGATGCGCGAGTTTGGTCTCTCGGTCGATGATTTCTCCCTGACTTGAGGGCTGTTTCAAAATGAAATCAAGAGTACCGGAGTACTGTTTCAAAAAGAAACGGTTTTCGATTCACATTTGACCTAATTGGATTACCCCGTTATTGTGGTTGAGTGTTTCCGTTTGGAGACATCAACTCTCACCAGCCGCTTGCACAGGCTGCCACGCCGGCTGGGTTCACAGGCAAAACGAGACAACTGACATAGGCCCGACCTGACACTGCCGAGCATTGCGCGGCGGGTGTGGTTTGTCGTCGCTCGCGGCAGAACGTGCAGGCTGGCCGTCTCGGATCAGGAGGTGATACAGCGCCAACCTTCTTGTGCCTCAGCTTGCGCCCGTTCTGGGCACCACGCACTTGCATACGTTTTTTACCCCACAACCTGCTCAGGAGAATGCACGATGAAATCGAAAGGCTTGATGAGTGAGTTGATTGGAGAGGTCTTCGGGACCTTCATCCTCATTCTGTTGGGCGACGGTGTCGTCGCCAATGTCGGCTTGGCCCCGCGCCTGGCCGGCGGAGCCTACAACTGGAACACCATCACGATCGGATGGTGTTTCGCGGTGATCGTCGCCGTGTTCGTGTCCGGCGGTGTCTCGGGCGCGCACCTCAATCCTGCGGTCACGCTGGGCCTGGCCTTCCGGCGCGGGTTCCCGTGGTCCAAGGTGGCCCCGTACATCGGCGCGCAGTTGGTCGGCGCGTTCCTGGGCGCTCTGGGCGTCTACCTGGTCTACATGGACGGCCTGCAGGCCGCCGGCATGCCCAACGTCTGGAGCACTGGCCCCGGCAGCGCGATGACCATGACCTTCTGGGGCGCCACCAAGGACGCCACGTCGGTCCCGTACTCGCTGGCGATCGCGTGCGTGGCTGAGTTCTTCGGCACCCTCGTCCTGGCCTGGGGTATTGCGGCCAGCGGTGACAGCAAGAACCTCGGCCTGATGCACAACATGGGACCTTTCCTGGTCGGCGGCACCGTGCTGGCGGTCGGCCTGTCCCTGGGCGGCCCGAGCGGCTACTCCATCAATCCGGCCCGCGACCTGGGCCCGCGCATCTTCGGTATGCTGGTGGGCACCAAGGACCTGTTCGATCCCAACTTCTACTGGCTGATCGCGCCGGTGCTCATCCCCGCCATTGCCGGCCCGATCGGCTTCTGGGTGTACGACCTGGTCGTGGCGGCCAACCTGCCCGACAAGAAGTAACTGCCTAAACCGACGCCTGGCAGGAGGTCTCCTTCATGAAAAAACTGATCAACAAACCGGAAGACGTGGTCGTTGAAGAACTGCAGGCTATCGCCCACGCCCATGCCGACCTGGTGAAGGTCCACTACAACCCGAACTTCATCGTGCGCGCGGATGCGCCGCTGAAGGGCAAGGTGGGCGTCATCTCCGGCGGCGGCTCGGGCCACGAGCCCATGCACGGCGGCTTCGTCGGCTACGGCATGCTGGATGCCGCCTGCCCAGGCGCGGTCTTCACCTCGCCGACGCCGGACCAGATGCTGGAAGCGACCAAGGCCGTCAACGGCGGCGCCGGCGTTCTGCACATCGTCAAGAACTACACCGGCGACATCATGAACTTTGAAATGGCCGCCGACCTGGCCCGCGCCGAGGGCATCGAGGTCGAGGCCGTCGTCACCAACGACGACGTCGCGGTGCAGGACTCGCTCTACACCGCCGGACGCCGCGGCGTGGGCATCACCGTGATCGCCGAGAAGATCACGGGCGCCGCCGCCGAGCAGAAGCGCGCCCTCAAGGACGTCGCCGACATCTGCCGCAAGGTCAACGCCCAGGGCCGCACCATGGGCATGGCCCTGACCTCCTGCACCGTCCCGCACGCCGGCAAGCCGACCTTTGACCTGCCCGAGGACGAGATGGAGATCGGCATCGGCATTCACGGCGAGCCGGGCCGCACGCGCATGAAGCTCAAGCCCGTCGCCGAGATCGTCGAGATGATGGCCAAGGCCGTCGTGGACGACCTGCCCTACAAGAGCGGCGACGAGGTCCTGGCCTTCGTCAACGGCATGGGCGGCACGCCGCTCATCGAACTGTACGTGGTCTACAACGAGCTCAACAAGTTCCTGAGCGGCCGCGGCATCAAGATCGCGCGCAACCTGATCGGCTCGTACATCACGTCGTTGGAAATGGCCGGGTGCTCCATCACCCTGCTGAAGTTGGACGACGAAATGACCAAGCTGTGGGACGCGCCCGTCAAGACGGCCGGCCTGCGCTGGGGCATGTAGTCGATCGGTCCGGGTGTGAACGTCGTCAGGTGGCCGCGAGGGCTTGCCCCTCCAGGCCACCTGACGTCATCACCCCCTCCTCTAAAACACCTCACCATGACCATCTCACGCGACGCCGTCATCGACTGGATTAGGGCTTTCGCCGCGGCGGTAGCCGAGAATAAGGAGTACCTGACCCAGCTGGATTCCGCCATCGGCGATGCCGACCACGGCGCCAACATGCACCGCGGCATGCAGGCGGCGCTCGAGAAGCTGCCGGGCGTGGCCGACAAGGACATCGGCACGGTGCTGAAGACCGTCGGCATGACGCTGGTCTCGACCGTGGGCGGCGCCGGCGGACCGCTGTATGGCACGCTGTTCATGCAGATGGGCACGGCCACGGCGGGAAAACTGGAACTGACGTTGGCGGACTGGACCGCCGCCCTCCAGGCGGGCGTCAACGGCGTCGTCATGCGCGGCAAGGCCAACCTGGGCGACAAGACCATGGTCGACGCCCTCACCCCGGCCCTGAACGCGCTCAAGACCGCCACCAGCGGTCTCGGCGAGGCGCTGGTTCAGTCCGAGCGCGCCGCCGACCAGGGCAAGCGCGACACCATCCCGCTGGTGGCCCGCAAGGGCCGCGCCAGCTATCTCGGCGAGCGCAGCGCCGGCCATCAAGACCCCGGGGCCACGTCGTCGCACCTGCTGCTCAAAACAGCGCTCGACACGTGGACCAAAGCTTAGGGAGAGGCCGCGCCCCATCGGCCGGCCGCCCAGCCTCTCCTGCCCGTTTCTCGTCCTTGTGAGGAGAACCGAAGATGACGAAATATGTAGGCGCAGTCGACCAGGGCACGACCAGCACCCGCTTCATGATCTTTGATCATGCCGGCAAGGTCGTGGGCGTCGACCAGAAAGAGCACGCGCAAATCTATCCGAAGCCGGGTTGGGTCGAACACGACCCGATGGAAATCTGGCAGCGCACGCAGGAAGTGATCACCGGCGCTCTGCAGAAGGCCGGGATCTCGGCGCAGGATCTGGCCGCCGTGGGCGTCACCAACCAGCGCGAAACCACGGTGGTCTGGGAGAAGGCCACCGGTCAGCCGGTCTACAACGCCATCGTCTGGCAGGACACCCGCACCGACGTCCTGTGCAACAAGCTGGCCAAGGACGGCGGCCAGGACCGCTTCCGCAAGAAAGTCGGCCTGCCGCTGGCGACCTACTTCTCCGGCCCCAAGATCCGCTGGATCCTGGACAACATCAAGGGCGCCAAGCAGCGCGCCGCCAAGGGTGAACTGCTCTTCGGCAACATCGACACCTGGGTCATCTGGAACCTGACCGGCGGCCCGAACGGCGGCGTGCACGTCACCGACGTCTCGAACGCCAGCCGCACGATGTTGATGAACCTGAAGACGCTGGACTGGGACGAAGACATCCTCAAGATCATGGGCGTCCCGCGCGCCATGCTGCCGGCCATCCGGCCGTCCAGCGAGGTCTACGGCACGGCGACCGGCACCCTGGCCGGCATCCCCGTGGCCGGCGACCTGGGCGACCAGCAGGCCGCGCTCTTCGGCCAGACCTGCTTCAGCGTCGGCGAAGCCAAGAACACTTACGGCACCGGCTGCTTCATGCTGCTCAACACCGGCACCACGCCGGTCCAGAGCAAGAACGGCCTGCTGACCACGTTGGCGTACAAGATCGGCGCTCAGAAAGCCGTCTACGCCCTGGAAGGCTCCATCGCCATCACCGGCGCCCTGGTGCAGTGGCTGCGCGACAACCTCGGCCTGATCGCCAAGTCGGCCGATGTCGAAGCGCTGGCGAGCACGGTCGAGGACAACGGCGGCATCTACTTCGTGCCCGCTTTCTCCGGCTTGTTCGCGCCCTACTGGAAGAGTGACGCGCGCGGCGCCATCGTCGGCATGACCCGCTACGTCAACAAAGGCCACTTTGCCCGCGCCGCCCTGGAGGCCACCGCCTTCCAGACGCGCGAGGTGCTGGACGCCATGAACAAGGACTCGGGCGTCAAGCTCAAGGCCCTCAAGGTGGACGGCGGCATGGTGTTCAACAACACCCTGATGCAGTTCCAGTCCGATGTGCTGGGCGTCCCCGTGATCCGGCCGACTGTGGCCGAGACGACGTCGCTCGGCGCCGCCTACGCCGCCGGCCTGGCCGTCGGCTACTGGAACAAGGTCGAAGACCTGCGCGTCAACTGGGGCAAAGACCACGAGTGGACGCCGCAGATGAAGAGCCCGCAGCGCGAGAAGCTGTACGGCGGCTGGAAGAAAGCCGTCACCCGCACGTTTGACTGGGTCGAGTAGTTCTCTCCGCGGCCCGGTGCTTCCGGGAGGGGTCGGCCCGCTGGCGGCCCCTCCACATCGCCGCGCCGCCCACCACATCCAACTCTCTGGAAAGGAACCATCCCATGGCGAAGTACGCAGCCGCTGTTGACCAGGGCACGACCAGCACCCGGTTCATGATCTTCGATCATGCCGGCAAGGTCGTCGGTCTGGATCAGAAGGAACACGAGCAGATCTATCCCAAGCCGGGCTGGGTCGAACACAACCCGATCGAAATCTGGACCCGCACCCAGGAAGTCATCGCCGGCGCGCTCAAGAAGAGCGGCGTGGATCCCAAGGATATCGCCGCGGTCGGCGTCACCAACCAGCGTGAGACCACCGTGGTCTGGGAAAAGGCCACTGGCAAGCCGGTCTACAACGCCATCGTCTGGCAGGACACCCGCACCGACCAGATCTGCAACGAGCTGGCCAAAGACGGCGGCCAGGACCGCTTCCGCCCGCAGGTCGGCCTGCCGCTGGCCACCTACTTCTCCGGCCCCAAGATCAAGTGGATCCTGGACAACGTCGAGGGTGTGCGCGCCAAGGCCGAGAAGGGCGAAGTCCTGTTTGGCAACATCGACACCTGGGTCATCTGGAACCTGACCGGCGGCCCGAACGGCGGCGTGCACGTCACCGACGTCTCGAACGCCAGCCGCACGATGTTGATGAACCTGAAGACGCTGGACTGGGACGAAGACATCCTCAAGATCATGGGCGTCCCGCGCGCCATGCTGCCGGCCATCCGGCCGTCCAGCGAGGTCTACGGCACGGCGACCGGCACCCTGGCCGGCATCCCCGTGGCCGGCGACCTGGGCGACCAGCAGGCCGCGCTCTTCGGCCAGACCTGCTTCAGCGTCGGCGAAGCCAAGAACACTTACGGCACCGGCTGCTTCATGCTGCTCAACACCGGCACCACGCCGGTCCAGAGCAAGAACGGCCTGCTGACCACGTTGGCGTACAAGATCGGCGCTCAGAAAGCCGTCTACGCCCTGGAAGGCTCCATCGCCATCACCGGCGCCCTGGTGCAGTGGCTGCGCGACAACCTCAAGCTCTTCGACTTCTCCAAGCATGTCGAGGATTATGCCGGGGCCGTGGAAGACAGCGGCGGCATCTACATCGTGCCGGCCTTCTCCGGCTTGTTCGCGCCCTACTGGAAGAGCGACGCGCGCGGCGCCATCGTCGGCCTGACGCGCTACATCACCAAGAACCACATCGCCCGCGCCGCCCTGGAGGCCACCGCCTACCAGACGCGCGAGGTGCTGGACGCCATGAACAAGGACTCGGGCGTCAACCTGACCGCGCTCAAGGTGGACGGCGGCATGGTGTTCAACAACACCCTGATGCAGTTCCAGTCCGACATCCTGGGCGTGCCGGTCGTCCGCCCGACCGTGGCCGAGACGACGTCGCTCGGCGCCGCCTACGCCGCCGGCTTGGCCGTCGGCTTCTGGAAGGCGGTCGAGGATCTGCGCGTCAACTGGGGCAAGGACCACGAGTGGACGCCGCGGATGGACGCCGGGCACCGCGAGAAGCTGTACGCCGGCTGGAAGAAAGCCGTCACCCGCACATTTGACTGGGTCGAATAACCCCTGGCAGCAAGACGGCGGCGCCCCCCGGCGCCGCCGTTCACGGCTGGCCTGGAACTGACGGGAAGCGCACACAGGTGGCCGAGGCTGACAAACCTTGTACGCCTGTGTGCCCTTTCCGGCCAAGTGTCCCGGACCGGTGTGCCGTTGATCACCAGCCAGAGGTTCTTCGGCGCGGTATGCTTCCCGCAACCCTGACTGGATGAGGAGGCGGATAAGGTATGAGTGCCCCGCATGTTATCGTCATCGGCGCCGGCTCGACGGGCGCCGCCACCGCGCACGATCTGGCGCTGCGTGGTTTCCGCGTCACGGTGCTGGAGCGCGGCGAAATCGCCAACCAGACCACCGGCCGCAATCACTGCCTGCTGCACTCGGGCGGCCGCTACTGTGTCAAGGACCAGGAATCGGCCATTGAGTGCATCGATGAGAATCTGATTCTGCGCCGCATCATGCCGGAGGCGTTGGAGCTCAACGACGGCTTGTTCGTGGCGATCACCGAAGAAGACCTGGCTTTCAAGCAGTTGTTTGTGGCCGGCTGCGTAGCCTGCCACATCCCTTACCGCGAAATCTCGCCCCAGCGCGCCCTGGCGCTGGAGCCGTTTTTGAACCCCAAGCTGCTGGCGGCGGTCCAGGTGCCGGACGGCGTCTTCGAGCCGTGGCGCTTCTGCCTGGCCTTCCTGGCCACCGCCAAACACAACGGCGCCAGCGTGCGCGCCTTCGCCGAGGTGACTGATCTGCTGCGCTCCGGGAGCGCCGTGACCGGCGTCAAGGTGCGTGACCTGCGCACCGGCCAGACCGAGACCCTCGGCGCCGACCTGGTGGTGAATGCCACCGGCCCGTGGGCCGGTGAGATCGCGCACCTGGGCGGCGTGGACGTCCCGGTCCAGCCGACCGCGGGCGTGATGGTCACCGTTGACCGCCGCCTGAACAACATGGTCGTCAACCGGCTGGACAAGCCGTCCGACGGCGACATCGTCGTCCCCCAGCGCCAGACCAGCATCATCGGCACGACGTCCTGGACGATCCTGGACCCGGACCAAATCGACATCCCCAAGGACCACATCGACAAGATGATCCACAAGGGCCAGGAGTTGATCCCGGCCATCGCCCAGCGGGTGGTGCGCGGGGTGGGCGCGGCGGCGCGGCCGCTGATCCGCAAAGCCAACACCGACGAGCGCGAGGTCAGCCGGACCTTCGAGTGCTTCGACCACAAGTACGACGGCGTCGAGGGTTTTGTGACCATCTCGGGCGGCAAGACCACCACCGCCCGCGGCATGGCCGAGAAGGTCACCGACCTGGTCGCCGGCAAGCTGGGGGTGTCCGCCGAGTGCCGCACGCGCACGACGCCGCTGCTGTCCTACCGGCTGTTCTACAACTGACGGAGGCCGAAAGACGGGCGGCGAAGGACGAAGGCGCGCGCTTTCGTCGTTCGTCCTTCGTCATTCGTCCCAACACTATGGCGATTGAAGTCCCTGTCAAGATGTTCCGCTGTAAGGCCGGCGAAGCCCCGCGCTTTGAGGCCCACCGCGTGAGCGTGCCCGATGACGCCAACGTCATCGACGTCATCGACGCCGTCTGGCGTCAGGACAACACGCTCATGTTCCGGCATGCCTGCCACCACGCCTCGTGCGGGACTTGCGCGGTGCGCGTCAACGGCTACGAAAAGCTGCCCTGCATCGTCCCTGTCCGGGAGGCCATGGCGGGCCAGACCGAGATGGTCATCGAGCCGCTGCGCAACTTCCCGCTGGTGGGTGACCTGGTGGTGGACGTGACCAGCTTCTTCCAGAAGCAGGCCGCCTCCGGCATGGTCATCACCCGCGCGGCCGAGCCCAGCCTGGACGGCCGGGCCTACGAGCGCGCCGAGGTCTTCGACGACGCCGGCCGGCTGGACACGCGCCCCTACAACCGCTTTGAGAACTGCATCGAGTGCGGCATCTGCCTCAGCGCCTGCCCGACGCTGTCGGCGACCGACCGCTTCTTCGGGCCGGCCGGGCTGGCGGCCGTCCGGCGCGCCGTGCAGACCACGCCCGACCCGCGCCGCAAGTCTTTGCTCCTGGCGCTGGCTGACAGCGACCACGGGGTCTGGCAGTGCCACAGCGCTTTCGAGTGCACGGAGGCCTGCCCGCAGGACGTTGACCCAGCCGGCGCGATCATGGCGCTGCGCCGCGAACTGGCCGTCCGCAAGCTGAAGGCCGTGTTCGGCCTGGGAGGTCACTGATGGCCACGCGCACCGAACCGACCCCGCGTCCGCGCCGCATCTGGCAATGGGGCGATATCCGCCACCGCAACCTCGGGATGATCGCGTTCATCCTGAACCGCCTGAGCGGCCTCGGGCTGACGCTGTACCTGTTCCTGCACATGCTGGTGCTGAGCACCCTGGCCCAGGGCCCGGCCGGCTGGGACCCGTTCATCGAGATCGTCAAAGCGCCCTGGTTCCTGCTGCTGGATGTGGTCCTGTTGTTCGGGCTGCTCATCCACGGTCTGAACGGCCTGCGCGTCACGTTGAATGGCTTCGGCCTCGGCGTCCGCGCGCAGAAGCCGCTGTTCGTCGGGTTGATGGTGATCGCCGTGGTGACCGGCGCGATCGGCACGTGGCTGATCTTCACGAAGTGAGGCGGACATGGAAAACACGTTGAACGAGGCGACGCGTCCGCAGACGGGCGTCGGCAACCTGGGCTGGATCTGGCAGGCGGTCACCGGGGTGGGCCTGGTGATCCTGGCCGGGCTGCATATGTTCGCGCATCACTTTGTCGTCGAGGGCGGGTTGCGCAACTTTCAGGAAGTGCAGGACTACCTGGGCAACCCGCTGATCTGGCCGCTGGAAGTGCTGTTCCTGGTGACGGTCACGGTCCATGCCCTGCTGGGCGTGCGCGCGGTTGTTTTTGACCTGGGCTTGAGCGAGGCCGCCGAACGCCGTGTGACCCAGGTCTTGTGGGTCGTCGGCGTCCTGATCGTCGTCTATGGATTGTGGCTGACTTGGATGATCCTGACCTATCCGGCCTGAACGGCGCCGGTCCCTGGCCGGCCGCGGCCTGGGAAGCCGCCTTTGCGCCCTACGACGAGGGCACCTATGCGGACGCGCTCGCGTATCTGCGCGCCGACGACGTCGTCGTGGATATTGGCGCGGGCGATCTGCGCTTCGCGCGCCGGGCCGCCGCCGGCTGCCGGCGTGTCTATGCCATTGAGCGCCGCGCGGATCTGCTCCGGCGCGGCCTGCAGGGGGAGTACCCGCCTTCACTCACGGTGATCTGCGCGGATGCGCTGACGCTGCCCGTTCCTCCGGGCGTGACCGTGGGGGTGCTGCTCATGCGCCATTGCCGGCACTTTCGCGAGTATGCGGCCAAGCTGGCGGCGGCGGGCGCGCGGCGCCTGGTCACCAATGCGCGCTGGGGTTTGGGGGTGGAGTGCGTTGACTTGGCCCAGCCTCGCGGCGTTTATGCCGCGGACCTGGGCTGGTATGCCTGCGCCTGCGGCGCCGTCGGCTTTGCGCCCGGAGCGGCCGACCCCTGGAACGGCGATCCGCTGGCGCCGGCCAGCGAAGTGGCCGCCTGCCCGCAGTGCGCGGGTTCAGCCGAAATGGAGAGTGCCTGATGTCATTGCCGCTCAAAGGCAAACACGTCGCGGTCCTGCTGGAAGAGGGCTTCGAGGACCTCGAGTTCTGGGTCACGGTCATGCGCTTGCAGGAAGCCGGCGCCGTGGTGGCTATCGTCGGCGTGGAGGCCAACAAGACGGTGCGGGGTAAGAACGCCTTGAGCGCCACCAGCGAGGTGGCTGCGGGCGCCGTCCGGCCGGAGGACTTCGACGCGCTGGTGGTGCCGGGCGGCTGGGCGCCAGACAAGCTGCGCCGCTACGACTCGATCAAGGCGCTCGTGCGCGGCGTCTACGCCCAGGGCAAGATTGTGGGCCTGATCTGCCACGCCGGCCTGGTGGCTATCTCGGCCGGCATCATCCCGCGCGGCAGCCGCGCCACCGGGTCGCTCGGCATCAAGGATGACCTGGTCAACGCCGGCGCCGTCTGGACCGACGAAGCGGCCTTCCGGGACGGCCAGTTGGTGTGGGGGCGGGTGGTGGCCGATATCCCGGCTTTCTGCCGCGAGCTGGTAGCCGCGATCGAGAAACCCTGACTTCAGACGGGCGGACAAAGGCAGCGCATGGTCGGAATAGTGATCGTCTCACATAGCGCCAAGCTGGCCGAGGGTGTGGCGGAGTTGGCTTTGGGGATGGCGGGACCCGACGCGCGCCTGGCGGCGGTCGGCGGCCTGGATCTGCCGGATCGGCCGCTCGGCACCGACGCGACGGCCATCGCCCGCGCCGTGGCGCAGGTTTACTCCGAAGATGGCGTGCTGGTGCTGATGGACCTGGGCAGCGCCATCTTGAGCGCCGAGTTCGCCCTGGAGGCGCTGCCCGACGAGCAACGCCAGCGCGTCCTGCTGTGTGAAGCGCCGCTCGTGGAGGGCGCCCTGGCGGCGGCCGTCCAGGCGCGCCTGGGCAGTTCTCTGGCGCAGGTGGCGGCCGAGGCCCGCGCCGCGCTCGGCCCCAAGGTATCTCACCTCGCGCTCTCCGCGCCGGTCGAACCGCCGGCCGCGGAGGCCGCCTCGGCCGCGGGCGAAGCCGCGCTGACTCTGACGCTCACGGTCGGCAACCGCCTCGGGCTCCACGCCCGGCCGGCGGCCCGTTTCGTCCAGACGGCCAGCCGCTTCCAGGCCGATGTGCGCGCCCGCAACCAGACCACGGGCAAGGGTCCGGCCAGTGCTAAGAGCATCAACGGCATCGCCACGCTCGGCGTGCGGCAGGCCCACACGCTCGTGCTCACGGCCAGCGGCCCGGATGCCGAACAGGCGCTGGCCGCCCTGAAGCAGTTGGCCGATGAGAACTTCGGCGACGTGGATGAGGCTCCGGCGGCCGGGCGCCCGGTGACTGCGGCCGCCACCCCGGCCATTGGGGACGGTCGGGCTTCCCTCTCCGGTCTGCCGGCCTCGCCCGGCCTGGCGCTCGGCCCCGTGCGGCGCCTGACCACGCCGGCCGTGGCCGCGCCCATGACGCCGGCGCAGGACGCCGAACACGAATGGGCCGCCTTGCGCGCCGCGCTCGCGCAGACCCGCGGACAGATTCAAGCGCTGCTGGAGTCGGTCCGCAGCCGGGCCGACCGGGCCTCCGCCGAGATCTTCGAAGCGCATCTGTTGTTCCTGGAGGACGAAGCGCTGCGCGAGCCGGCGCGGCGCGCTATCTTCGACCAGCGTCTCAACGCCGCCCTGGCCTGGGAGCGCGCGACCAACGCCGCCGCCGACCAATACCGCGCCCTGGAAGATGACTACCAGCGCGCCCGCGCCGCCGACGTCGAGGCGGTCGGGCGGCAAGTGGTGGCG
This sequence comes from uncultured Anaerolineales bacterium, assembly GCA_937952305.1. GTDB lineage: Bacteria > Chloroflexota > Anaerolineae > Anaerolineales > UBA6663 > SpSt-583. The sequence continues at coordinate 112,255 of CALFZO010000109.1, forward strand.
TGCCTGCTGGGCGTCTCGCTCACGCCGACTCTGGCCGGCGAAGGCATCCTGGTGGCCTCCGACCTGACTCCGGCCGATACCGCCAGCCTGAACCCGGCGCTGGTGCGTGGCGTGGCCACCGCTCAGGGCGGCCCCACCTCCCACAGCGCCATCCTGGCGCGCAGTCTGGGTCTGCCGGCCGTGGTTGGCTTGGGCGCAGCCGTGCTCTCCCTGGCCGAGGGGACACTCATCATCCTGGATGGCGACGCCGGCGTCTTGCTCCCCGAGCCCGCGCCGGACGTGGTGGACGCTTACATGCGCCGGGCCGAGGCGGCCCGGCAGGCGGCGGCGGAGGCGCGGGCGGCCAGCGCCGCGCCCGCCCTCACGCGCGACGGGCGCCGCATCGAGGTCGTGGCCAACATCGGTTCGGTGGCCGATGCGCAGGCGGCCGTGGCGGCCGGGGCTGAGGGCGTCGGCTTGTTCCGGTCCGAGTTTCTGTTTCTGGACCGGCGCGTGGCGCCTGATGAGGCCGAGCAGTACGCGGCTTATCGGGCCGCGGCGGCTGTCATGGGGCCGGAGCGCCCGGTCATCATCCGCACGCTCGATGTCGGCGGCGACAAGCCGCTGCCCTACATCGACATCGGCCGGGAGGAGAACCCGTTCCTGGGCTGGCGCGCGGTGCGGATGTGCCTGGCCAATCCGGAGTTCTTCAAGGTCCAGCTGCGCGCCATCGTGCGCGTCGCGGCCGAGTTCCCGATCCGGGTCATGTTCCCGATGATCGCGACCCTGGCCGAGTTCCGCGCCGCCCGGGCGCTGCTGGCGGAAGCGCGCCAGGAAGTGGCCCAGCGCGGCGAGCGCGTGCCGGACCGAATCGAGACCGGCATCATGGTCGAGATCCCGGCCGCGGCCCTGCGCGCCGAGCAGTTCGCGGCCGAAGTTGATTTCTTCTCCATCGGCACCAATGACCTGACCCAATACACGCTGGCGGCCGAGCGCGGCAATGCCCGGGTGGCTCCGCTGGCGGACGCCTTTCAGCCGGCTGTGTTGGACCTGATCCAGCGGACAGCCGCCGCTGGCCACGCGCACGGCAAGTGGACGGGCGTGTGCGGTGAGATGGCTGGCGATCCCCGCGCTGTGCCGCTGCTGGTCGGCCTCGGCATCACCGAGTTGAGCATGTCGGCTCCGGCTATCCCGCGCGCCAAGCAGATCGTGCGCGGGTTGGAGTACGCGGACGCGCGGCGCCGGGCGGAGGCCGCGCTGCGGGCGGAGACGCCGGAGGCCGTGCGCGCGGCCCTGGCGGGCGCCGCCTAGCCAGGTGTCTGCGGGTCGGCGGCGGGTCCGCGCACGTAGCGGAAGTCGCAGTGGGGCGCGCCCTGCATGAGCGTGTGCGTGCGCGTCAACGTGACCGCATCGTTGAACCCCTCCATCAGGGAATAATCACGATTGCAGGAGAGCAACGCGCCCAGTTCAGGCACACCGAGGGCCTGGTACATCTCGGCGTAGCGGCAACGGGTGACGTTGAAGGCTAGCTGGGTTTCGTCTTGGGCCAGGACCTCCAGCGTCAGGGCCTCGTCCCGTGTCCAGGCCTCCAGGGCCTGGCCAAAGGCCGGCAGCGACCGGGATTGCATCTGCTCCGCTAGTTGGGCGCCTTGCGCGCGCGCGACGGCGATGATGGTCTGGCGCACCAGCGCCAGGACGCGTTCGCGCCCGAACTCCGCCGCCAGGGTTTCGATCAGCGGGATCAGGAGCCGGGCTTCGATCTCGCGGCGCTTCAGCACGCCGACAGAATTGAGGGTGTCGCTGGGTGTCGTCATGGCGGCCTCCTGGCGGGGTGCCTGGCTCAACGCTCCGGCCAATCCGGCCCCAGCGCCAGAAAACCGCGCTGCAGCAGGCTCGGCCGGGGATCGAGCGCATAACCATAGTGATCGCGCAGGCGGGCTGCGGCCCGCCGGAAAACCTGGCGCTGGTCACGGCCGGCTGCGCGCGCCCACTGCCAGCTGGTGTGCCAGGCGCGGAAGAACTGGTCGATCAGGCCGCCCGGCTCGGCGTGATGGATGAAGTTCTTGGGCAGGACGGCCTGCAGTTGGCGCGGCTGAAACTCCCGCCGCAGGCTGGGCGCCAGCACCAGCGCCAGCCGCGTCAGAGTCGGCGTCTCCGCGCGCGCATACAGGTTGAACGTCATCAGGCGCCCGGTGGGGTCGCAGGTGCCTTCCAGCAGCAGGCCGCCCGGCGCCAGGGCCGCGCCCAGCGCCGTCAGGGCCGCCTCTCTGGCCGCCTCGTCATACTGGCGCAGGACGTTGAAAGCGCGCACCACGGCGGCCCGCTCATCGGGCTGCAGGGGCAGGTTGAAGCCGCCCAGGCGGAACTCCAGTCCTGGGCGCGTAAAGGGCTGGGCCTCGGCCACTCGTTCGGGATCGATCTCAACCCCCAGCACGCGCAGGCGCGGATTCAGCCGGCGCAGCCGGGCCAGCGTCTCCAGGGACGTCACCGGGTAAGCCCCATAGCCCAGGTCGACGTACAGGCCGGGCAGGCGGCGCAGCAGTTCAGGATACGCCACCGCCAGGAAGGTGTCGGTCTTGCGCAGCCGGTTCGGCGCGGTTTTGCCCCGGGTGACGGTGCCGAGAGGTCTGGAGGCGGGTCTTGGTCGGCGCATCGCGTGACTGAGCGGACTGGCGGCTCGATTATACTGGCGGCCAGCGCACTTATCAGTAAAATGGGCCTGGTGCCGCTCTGGCCTTGACTGGCTGGGGAGAGTTGCTCTGCGCTGCTGGCGGGGGGTTGCCCTGCGGAAGGACTTTATATGCGCCTGCTGACGTTTAATTCGGAGACTGGCCCGCGCCTGGGGTTGCTGCGCGCCGACGATACGGTGACGCCGATCCCGGCCATCGACATGCTGACGCTGATCGAGGCCGGCGAATCACGCCTGAAACGCGCCCGGACCGGGACCGGTTTCATGCTGGCGCTCTCGGCGCTGAAGCTGCTGGCGCCCATTCCGGAGCTGCGCCGCAACATCCTGTGCATCGGCATGAACTACCGCGAGCACGCCGCCGAGAGCCTGCGCGCCAAGGGCCTGCCGGTGAAGATGCCGGAAGTGCCGGTCTTCTTCACCAAGGCCACCACCACCCTGAACGGCCCGTACGCCGATATCCCCTTCGACGCCGCCGTCTCCACCCAGATCGATTGGGAGGTGGAGCTCGGCGTTGTTATCGGGCGCAAGGGCAAAGACATCCCGCGCGCCGCAGCCCTGGACTACGTCTTCGGCTACACCATCCTCAACGACGTCTCGGCCCGTGACTTGCAGAACGCGCACGGCGGGCAGTTCTTCAAGGGCAAGAGCCTGGACGGCGCCTGCCCGATCGGGCCGTGGATCGTCACCCGCGACGAGATCCCGGACCCGCACGCCTTGCAGCTGCGCTGCCTGGTGAACGGCGTGCTCAAGCAGGAATCGCACACCGGCGACATGATCTTCGATATTCCGACGATTATCGAGTGGCTCTCGCGCGGGATGACGCTGCTGCCCGGCGACATCATCGCGACCGGGACACCCAGCGGCGTGGGCTTTGCGCGCACGCCGCCGGAATTCCTCAAGCCCGGCGATGTGGTGGAGTGTCAGGTGGAGAAGATCGGGTCGATCCGCAACCGCGTGGTGGCGGTCTGAAGTCAGGCGCCGGCCGCCGGCTTGGGCGTTTTGCTCACTTCCCAGACGCAGGCTGGGGCGCCCAGCGCGCGGCAGGCCACTTCCTGGATTTCGAAGTCGCGGCCGGTCTGCCAGCGCAGTGATTCGTGCAGCGTGCCCGTGAACAAGTAGCAGGGCGCGAAGTCGCTTTCCTTCCCCGCGCACATGGCGCACTCCGGCGCCACATAGGCCCAGCTGTCACCGCGGTCCTCGACGCGCAGGTGAAGTTCTTGGCCGGCCGAGTTGGCCAGCCGCTGAAACCCGTTCTGGATGGTGTCCAGCCCGATTTTGAGTTGGGCCGGGATCGGCAGGACCTTGGCCGCCAGCACAGCGCCCAGCCCAAAGAGCGCGCCCTGCTGGTCGATGCCGTGCTTGGCCGAGAGGCGGCCGATGCGGATGAGCATGCTCTTGCCGGCGCGGCCGTAGAAACTGAGCAGCCCGGCATTCAGGTTGGCGTAGTCGCCGTAGGTGAGCGCGCCGCTCAGCTTGAGGTCGTTGGGGGGATAGTTGTTGATCAGGCGCTCAAGCCCGGCCTGGCGCAGCACGATGCTCAACCCCTGGTGGCCCACCACTTCCTCCGCCGCCAGCAAAGCCCAGCGCATATAGCCGTCTACCATGTACAGCGCGGCCACTGGGTCGGGGAGGCTGCGGGCTTTGATTTCCATGCGGCACCTCACCTGAGGGAGAAACACAACGGGCAACGCTTGTCCCTACAAACGTTGCCCGTCACAGATGGTCGGGGCGCCCGGATTTGAACCGGGGACCCCCTGCACCCCATGCAGGTGCGCTAGCCGGACTGCGCTACGCCCCGACGTTCAGCCATTATAGCAGTCTGCTAAGTGTTTATCAAATCGAGCAGCGCCTGCGGCCGATCACGGAACTGCTCCGGCCTCAGTGCGCCGCCGCTGAGCGCCTCCAAGGTCTCCGTGAGCACGCGGTTGACGGGCGTCGGCACGCCCAGGGTGGCGCCGCGGCGAACGACCGCGCCGTTCAGCCAACGGACCTCGGTCTGGCCGCGCCCGCTGTGCAGGTCGAGGTGCATCGACGGGCGTTTTCCGCCGCGCCCGGCGCCCACCCCGCGCTGCAGGGCCAACCGGCCCAGCCCGGCCGGGAGTTGCGCTCCCCAGGCCAGCGCCCGCACCGGTGTGCCAGGCAGGTCGATCACGGGCACGCGCAGCGCGCGCATCACGGCCAGGGCTTCCCGCAGCATCCGCCGCTCGACGTCGAACAAGCGCGCGTCGGCGAAGAGCGCGGATACGGGCAGGTCCAGGATGGCGGCCGTGGCGTTGCCCACCAGGTTCGTCAGGAGCTTGGACCACTTCAGGGCCGCGGCTGAAGCGTAGCCGCGCGCGCGCAGGCCGGCGGCATCCAAGGCCTGCCCCAGCGGCTGGCTGAGGGGATGGCCCAGGGCGAGGCCCAGGCCGCGCAGGCGCTCCACCGTGATCTCGCCCGGCTCGCCGCGGCTCACGGCCGTGGTCACCGTGCCGGCGATGACGCGCTCCGGCCCGGCGATTTCGGCCAGGGCGGCCTCGCCGTCCACGCCGTTTTGCAGGCACAGGACGGGCGGCAGCGCCGCTGCGACCGGGCGCCAGGTCGCCAGTGCATCGGCGGTGTCGAAGGCCTTCAGCGCGAAGACGAGCACGTCCGGCGCCCAGGCGCTGAGCGCGTCCGCCAGCGTGTCGAAGACCGGAAAGCCGGTCAGCGCCACTTGCTCGTCGCCCTGGCGCAGGCGCAGGCCGCGCGCGCGCAGGGCCGCGGCCGTGGCTGGCCGCGCACAAAACGCCACCGGGTGGCCGGCGCGCAGCAGGCGGCCGCCGACGTAGACGCCGATGGCGCCCGCGCCGAAGATCAGGACCCTCACGGCTGCCGGGATCGCGTGCTCGTCCGCCGGGGGGCGGGGCGCTTGGGTCGGCCCGGTTTGGCCGGGCGGGGCTTAGGCTTGGCTTTCGGCTTGGCCTTGGGTTTGGGCTTCGGTTTAGCAGTTGGACGCTTGCGCGGCTTCCGGGCCAGCTCTGCGCACAGTTTCTCCTGGCCGCTGTTGGCCAGTGTTTGCACCGCGAGCGCTGCCGTGGCGGTGGCGGCGGCCGGCGCCAGCTTGAACTGGCTGGCCAGCAGCGGCACCAACACGGCGGCGGCCGCTGTCAGGCCCTGTCCGAGCGTCTGTTGGACAAGCGGGCGCAGCCGGCTGTCAGGATCGCACAGCACCGCGTACAGCGCCGCCCGGACGTCCGCGCTTAACTGGCCGGCGGCCGGCTGGCCTTGGCCTTTCGGTGTCGGCCGGTCGAACAGGCCGCCGGCGAGCTGATCGAGAAGCTGATCGACTTGCTCGGACATGATGTCCATGAGTTCCGTCTTGGCCGGGCGTTTGGCGGGCATAGAGTCTCCGGAGTGCGGGGGTCAGCTGAGTTGGGCGCCCACGAAGCCGCGCGCGCCGCGGGCAAAATCGGCGGCCGCCATCGGCCGCTTGCCGGCGGGTTGGACCTCCAGGAGCACTAAGCTCCCTGAGCCGCAGGCGATGACGGGGCCGCGCTCGCCGACGCTGACCTGGCCGGGCTGGCCCGCGCCGGCCGTGGCCGCCGTGGCCCGCAGGACGCGCAGCGGCTGGCCGGCCCACAGCGCAAACGCGCCGGGCCAGGGTGTGAAGGCGCGCACACGGCGCTCCAGGGCGTCGGCGGCCTGAGTGAAATCCAGGTGCCCATCCTCTTTCTTGAGCTGCGGCGCGTAGGTGGCCTCGTCGGCGGGCTGGGCGGCGGGCCTCACGGTCCCGGCCAGGTAGCCCGGCAGCGTCTCCAGCAGCAGGGCCGCGCCCAGGTCGGCCAGGCGTGCCGTGAGCGTGGCCGTGGTATCGTCCGGGTGGATCGGCTCCGCGCGCCGGGCCAGCATCGGCCCAGTGTCCAGGCCCGGGTCCATCTGCATGATGGTGACTCCGGTCGTGGCGTCGCCGGCCAGCAGCGCTGCCGCGATCGGCGCCGCCCCGCGCCAGCGCGGCAGCCAGGAGGCGTGCACGTTCAGGCAGCCGTGGCGCGGCAGGTCCAGCACGGCTGGCTTGAGGATCTGGCCGAAAGCGGTCACGACGATCAGGTCTGGCGCCCACGCGGCCAACTGCGCTGTGGCGTCCGGTTCACGCAGCCGGCGCGGTTGCAGCACGGGCACGCCGGCCTGGAGCGCGGCCTGCTTCACGGGCGCTTCGGCCAGTTTCTGGCCGCGCCCGGCCGGCCGATCCGGTTGGGTCACGACGCCGACGACGCTGTAAGCTGAGAGCAAAGCGTTGAGGCTGGGCACGGCGAACTCGGGCGTGCCCATGAAGACGATGCGCAGCATGGCCGGCATTCTATAGCCGTTTCGGGATTGATGTAAGGCCGACGTTGGCTCGGGCGCGCTGTCAGGGTGTTGGGGCGCGGAGCGAGTCCCCACGCACAGCGTTGGGCGCGAAGTCGAAGGAGCCCGCTGCTCCGCTCACCTGTGCCCGGCGCCCGGGGCGCAGCCACTGGTGCGGTCAGGGCGCCTGAATTTGGCCACCAACGGCAAATACACCCCGTTGGGCAGAGCGCTTGCAGGATCGGGCAATTGGCATACAATCGTGACCAACCTTCGATTCTACAAGGAGATCAACGATGACCGACCAACCCATGGGTGGGGGGATGCCTGGCGAAGTGACGAGCGATGATAAGCTGTGGGCGCTCCTGGCCTATCTGCTCAGCCCGATTGTGCCCGTCATCCTGCTGTTGTGGGATGAGAAGAAGAATCGGCCTTACATCCGCAGCCACAATGTCCAGGCCCTGATCCTGGGCGCCGTCAATTGGGTGGTCGCCACTGTGCTCTCGCCGTTGTTCTTCATCGGCTGCTGCACGGGTCTGATCATCGGCATCTACCAGATCTACTGCGGCATCCAGGCCTACGGCGGCAAGCCCGTGGTCATCCCGTTCCTGACGGACTTTGTCAAGAACCAGGGCTGGGCGTAAGCCTTTCCCAGGCTGTGTTTGCACAGAGGCCCGCCGACCGGCGGGCCTCTGCTTTTTCTACAACCCGGCTGCCGCTTGTGCGTATAAGATCGCAGGAGGCAGCTATGACCGACTCTCTTCCCGATTTCAACCCGGCCGAAACACCGGCCGCAGCCGAGCCCGCCCCGGCGGCACCGAGCCCGGCGCCGTCCATGGGCCCCGTCCCGCTCTCACCCGGCGATGAGCGCACCTGGGCCATGCTCGCCCACTTAAGCGTCCTGCTCAACCTGGTCACGGGTTTCCTGGGGCCGGTGGGCGCGTTGGTGATCTATTTCTTGTACAAGGATCGCTCGCGCTACGTGGCCTATCACGCCATGCAGAGTGTGGTCTTCCAGTTGCTCTGGTGGGCCGCACCCGGCGTCCTGATCGGCGCGATGTGGGCGGCCACCGGCATCCTCTCGGCCGTCCTGATCGGCCTGCTGTGCATCCCCTTCGCGCTGGTCCTGACCGTCGTGATCGCGTTGATGCCGCTGGCCGCGCTGGTGTACGGCGTGTGGGGCGCGCTGGAGGCTGGCCAGGGCAAGGACTTCAAGTACTGGCTGATCGGCGATTGGATGCGTGGCACCCTGACGGGCTGACCCTATTCAATGAGGGCAGCGTTCGGCAACCGCCGACGACCAACTGTCGTCGGCGGTTTCCTATCTGTCCAAGCGGAAAGGCCTGCGCTAAGATAGGCCCATGCCTCCCCGGACCTCCAAGCGCTGGCTGCTCGCCGCGCCTCTCACCGAGACCGCGCAAACTGAACTCTCCGCTTACTCGCCCTTGGTGGCGCAGCTGCTGTTTAACCGCGGCTACGCTACCGCCGAGGCGGCGCGCGCTTTTCTGGCCGGTGAGCTCGCCCAGAGCGATGACCCCGGGCAACTCCTGGGTCTGGCCGAAACCGTGGCGCGTGTGCGCCGGGCAGTGGCCGCGCAGGAGGCGATCGCCGTCTACGGCGATTACGACACCGACGGTGTCACGGCGACGGCCTTGCTGGTGCAGGTGCTGACGGCCCTCGGCGCCCGCGTGCGGCCCTACATCCCGCATCGCGAAGACGAAGGCTATGGCCTCAATCACGAGGCTCTGCGCACGCTCAAATCCGAAGGCGTCGGCCTGGTGCTCACCGTCGACTGCGGCATCCGCTCGCTGCCCGAGGCCGACACGGCGCGCGCCATCGGCCTGGACCTGATCATCACCGACCACCACACGCCCGGCGACGACCTGCCGGACGCCCTGGCCGTGGTCAACCCCAAACGCGCCGACGACCCGTATCCCGAGAAGAACCTGGCCGGCGTCGGCCTGGCCTTCAAGCTGGCGCAGGGTCTGCTGCGCGGCCAGCCCGGCGCGCCGTTGTCCGCCTCCGATGTCCTGGACCTGGTAGCGCTGGGGACCGTCTCGGACCTGGTGCCTCTGGCCGGCGAGAACCGTTGGCTGGTGCGCCAGGGTTTGAAGGTCATCAACCGGCCGCGTCGAGAAGGGTTGAAGTCGCTGATCGAGGTCGCGCGCCTGCGGCCCGGCTCCATCGACGCCGGCAACCTCGGCTTCGCGCTCGGACCACGCCTGAACGCGGCCGGCCGTCTGGACTCGGCGCTGGCCGCCTACGAGTTGCTGACGACGCCGGATCTCTTCCGCGCTTCCACCCTGGCGATGCAGTTGGAGGCCCAGAACCGCGACCGCCAGGCGCTGACGCGTGAAACGCAGGCTCGGGCGCGCGAGATCGCGCTGGCGTCCCGCCCGGACGCGCTCCTGCTCTTCGCCGCCGACGAGTCTTTCCGCCACGGTGTCGTCGGCCTGGCGGCCGCGCGCCTGACGGAAGAGTTCTATCGGCCGGCCGTTGTCGCCCGGCGCGACCCGGACTTCACGCGCGGGTCCGCCCGCAGCATCCGTGAGTTTCACATCACGCAAGCCTTTGACGAGTGCCAGGCGCTGCTGGTGAAGCACGGCGGCCACGCCGCCGCGGCCGGCTTCACCACGGCCACCGGCAACGTCGACGAGCTGGCCGAGCGGCTGCGCGCCATCGCCGAGCGCGAGTTGAGCGGCCAGGACCTGCGCCCGGCGCTGCGCGTGGACGCCGAGACGCCGCTCAACGCCCTCAGCGGTGAACTGGCGCGCGAGCTGCGCCAGTTTGAGCCCTGCGGCTACGGCAACCCGACGCCGGTGCTGGCCTCGCGCGGCGTGCGGGTCGTGGATTCGCGCGGCGTCGGCGCCGAGGGCCAGCACCTCAAGCTGACGGTCACCGACGGCTGGCAGAGCTTCGAGGCCATCGCCTTCAACCAGGGCGACTGGCGCAATCAACTGCCGCGCACGATCGACGTGGCGTATACGCTGGAGATTAATGAGTGGAATGGCGACCGGCGCCTGCAGCTCAATGTGCGCGACCTCCAGCCGAGCAGCGCCTGACGCAGTTCGCAGAATTGGTGAGGACGACCGCCGGCCGGTGTGCGCTCAGGGCGCGCCCGGCCGGTTTTTGTTGGCCGGCGGGCGCCAGAGGGCCAGCGCCAGCCAGACGATCAGTGCGCTGGCGGATACCGCCAGGCCCGCCGCCACCGAAGCCGGCCTGAACTCGAAGACGACGGTGTGCGCGCCGGCCGGCAAGGGGACGGCCCGAAAGGCGATATCGGCGCGCAGCAGCGCGGCCGGCTGGCCGTCGACCGTGACCGTCCAGCCGGGATAGAACGCGTCAGTCAGCATGAGCCAGCCCGGTCCGGCTGCCCGCATCTGGACCCGCTCGGGGGTGTAGACCTCGATCTCGACCGGCGCGGGAGCTGTGCCGATTTCGACCGGGACAGCGGCGCCGGCCGGCAGCGGCGTGTGGATCAGCACGACCTGGGCGGGATCGAAGGCCGGATCAGCCAGCGCGGCCTGGGCGGCCGCCTCGTCGTCCACCAGTTGGGCCGCCGGCACCAAGAAGGCGCGCGGTCGGACGGTCAGGAGTTCGTACACTTTCACGTCGCCGGAGTGGGCCAGCCGGAACGGGCCGAGCGTCAGCGACTGGAACGCGCCGGTGCGGGCATCGATCAGGCTGAGGCCGTGCACCGTCGCCGGGCCGCTGAGCGTAATCCGCGCCGGCGTCAGCGGCCGGCCAAAGTCCACGCGGGCGCCCTCAAGCGGTCGCTCCAGCGTGCTGCCGTCGGCGGCCTCGACGCGGACGCGACCGAGGGCGCCCTCGGCCACCACGCCCAAGCCGGTCGCCTCAAAAGCCGGCACCCGCGCCAGGTCGGCGCTTTCACCCGCCTTCAGGGTCAGCGTGAACTGCAGATCGTAGAAGACGCCCTCCCGCCAGGCGTCGCCGACTTTATCCGTGATCAGCCAGCGCGCGTTGACCAGGCCCAGCAGACGCGGATCGGGCGTCGTCACCAGGTTCTCGCGCAGGCGCCCGTCCGCCGAAGGCGTGCCCGTGAAGAGCGCCGTGAAAGTTGCGTACCGGCGCAGCGGCAGGACGCCGCCGTCAAAGCCATCCACCGACGGCAGGCCCCAGGTCAGTGCCAGGTTGGGCGAGAGCAGCTCCTTGTGCTTGGTCGCCACCACGAAATCGTAGACAGCGGCCTCGGGCACCTGCGGGGCGAGCGCGCCGCGCAGTTCAGCCAGATCGCCGGGATCAAAGCGCAAGGCGCTCATCGACACGAACCGGTCCGCCACCGGCGCGCGGCGCGCGGCCAACAGCTGGGTCATGGCCGGGCGCACCGAAGTGTAAGCCTCGGGCGCGGTGAGATGGTTGAAGGGCAGGGCCTGTGCCGCCAGGAACAGTTCGACGACGGCCAGACTCACCAGGCCCGGCGCCTGCCAGCGCGGCCTGCGGCTCCAGACCAGCCCCGCGGTGCCGGTCAGCGCCAGCAGCCAGCCAGCCAGATCGCCGACCGACGGCGCGCCAAGCGGGCCGCTCTCGCCCGCGGGAGTGAGCGCGCTGGCTAGCGGCGTGAGGACAACCAGGATGAGGGGCGGCCCGAACAGCCAGAGCCGGCGGCGCGTCGGCGCGGTGTTGACGCCGTCGAGCCCGAGGCCGGCCAGCATGGCCAGCGCGAACGCGAACAGGAACAGCCAGCGGGCCGGGACGCGGAACAGGTTGAAGGGCGGAAAGGCCGCCAGGGCCGCGGAGAGCGGATTGAAAGCGCCGAGCGCGAACGCCAGCCCGACGAGGCCAAGCCCGGCCAGCGCCAGCGGGCGGCGCGCGCGGCGCAGCCCGAACGGCGCCAGCCCCAGACCCACCACGCCCGCGTAGGCCACGAATTCGCTGAACAGGCTGCGCGAGTAGCCAGGCAGCAGCGCCCGCCCGAGGAGGCGCGGGTCCAGCGAAAATGAAAGCGCCTCGCGCCAGGCCAACCCGCCGCTGCGCAGCGACTCGCGCGATAGTTCAAGGGTCGGCAGGAGTTGCGCGGCAGCCAGGCCGGCCGCGAGCGTCACAGCTGGGACCAGCGCCAGCAACCAGGCGCCCGCGGCCGTCGGCCAGTCCGCGCGGCGCCTGGGCCAGGCCAGGCCCAGGCTGTAGAGGCTGAGGCCGCTGAGCGCGATGAACACCGTTTGGGTGTGCCCGGCCAGGATCTGCAGGGCGGTCAAGGCGCTGAGGGTCACGGCGCGGCGGCGGCTGAAGCGCGGCGCGGCCGTCAGGATCTGCCACGGGAACCAGGCCAGCGCCTGAAGCTGGTTGAGGTGTTCCACCTGGGCGGTGACGTAGCCGCCCAGCGCAAAGAGCGTGGCGGCCAGCAGGCCCCCCCACGGGGAAAGCCCCAGTCGGCGCCGCGCAAATTGCTGGGCGCCCAGGCTCGCGATGACCAGGTGCGTGACGATGGCGATCTTCGCGGCCGTCGGCGCCGGGAAGACGGCCAGTGGCCAGTTGAGCGGGTAGAGCACGCCCGTCTGCGAGTTGGCCAGGAAGGGCGCGCCCATGAAGAGCTCCGGCGTCCACAACGGCAGGCGCCCGGCCAGCAGGGCGGCCGCGCGGTAATCCCACAGAGGATAGAAGTACAGGAAGGTGTCGCCGCGTGCCAGGATCTGGTTGGTGAAAGCCAGACGCCAGCAGAAGAGCAAGACGAGCGCCGCGCCGAGGGTCAGTTCCCAGAAGCGCGGGCGTTGGCAAGGGGGTGCAGGATGAGCCGCCGACATGGGGTCTGTCCGCGCCTGAGTATAACCCACCGCCGTCAGCGCCCAGCCAGGAAAGATTATACAGCCTGTATACAAAACTATCCAAAGATGATACAAATAGAGCTAAGCTCATGGAGGCAACTGTGGGGCGCAGCCGTCTACTGACCATTTTCCTTATCGTCTTCGTTGATCTGCTCGGCTTCGGTTTGATCTTGCCGCTTCTGCCTTTCTACGCCGAGACCTACGGCGCTTCGCCGCTCGTTGTTGGCTTGCTGACGGCCTCCTACGCCGCGGCTCAGCTGATTGGCGCGCCGCTGCTGGGTCGTCTATCCGACCGCTATGGCCGCCGGCCGGTACTGCTGGCCAGCATCCTTGGCACGGCCATCGGCTTCGTCTTGCTCGGGGTGGCCGATCCGCTGGGGCGCGCCCTGGCCGGCGCCCTGGCCCCGGCCGCCGCCAATGGCATCATCCTGGCGCTGCTGTTCGTGTCGCGCATCGTCGATGGTCTGACCGGCGGCAACCTGACCGTGGCCCAGGCTTACATCACTGATGTCACGACGGAGCAGGACCGCTCGCGCGGCCTCGGGTTGATTGGCGCGGCCTTTGGCCTGGGCTTCATCTTTGGACCGGCGGCGGGCGGCCTGTTGAGCACGTGGGGCTACGCGGTGCCGGCCTTGGTGGCGGCCGCCCTGGCGACCCTCAACCTGGGCGCCGTGGCCCTTTTCCTGCCTGAGTCTTTGACCCAAGATCTGCGCGCCCGCTTACACACCCGCCCGCGCCCGGCGTTCTCGCTCGGCGCTCTGGCCCAGGCGCTGGCGCGGCCGCGCGTCGGCCCGCTGCTGCACATCCGCTTCTTCTTCGGGCTGGCGTTCGCGCTCTTCCAGAGCATCTTCCCGCTGTACGCGCAGTACCGGTTGGGCCTGGACGCGCGTGGCACCGGTTTCGTTCTCACCTACGCCGGCCTGCTCATCGCCTTCGTCCAGGGCGGCCTGGTAGGCGCGGTCAGCCGGCGCTTCCCAGACCGGGTCGTCGTCATGGCCAGCGTCAGCGTGATGGCGGCTGCCTTGCTGGCTTGGGCCCTGACGCCGAACCTGGGCGTGCTCCTGGTTGTGCTCGTCCCGCTGTCAGTGGCCGGCGGCCTGTTGAACACGCTGCTGAGCAGTGCCTTGACGAAGGCCGTGTATTCAGAGGACGTCGGCGGAACGCTGGGGCTGGCCGCGTCTGTGGAAAGCCTGACGCGGGTGTTGGCGCCGACGCTGGGCGGCTGGTTGCTGGGCCAGATCGGGGTTTGGGCGCCGGGAGCGCTGGGCGCGGGTCTGATGCTCTGGGTGGCCGCCTTTACCTGGCGCCGGCTGATCGCCAACCCGGACCCGCCGCTGCCAGCCCGGCCGGCCGCGGCCACACTTCAGCCTCAGGCTTCGGCCGCAGACTGAACGCGCCGGGTGCCGGAGGTGGCCGGCCACCGCTGAATGCCCGGCGCGCCGCGCGCCGCGCGGGCCGCGTTTGACGGTCGGCCTGAACTTGGGTAAGATACCGTTTGCGCGCGGGGCTTCCGCACTATGGGAAGCCCTGCTTTCATGTGGAGTTGGCGATGACGGACACCAATCCGATCCAGGCCGAAGCGGTCACAGCGGAAACGGTGACTCTGGACGGCGGCAGCGCCTATGTTATCAAGGCGACGACGGCCAAGCTTAACCAGAGCGCGGCCAGCACGGTCTATGCCAAAGACGTGGACGTCCAGGTGGGCGCCATCGGCTGGGCGGAGAGCGAGCTGGTGCGCGGTGATCTGAGCGCGGTTGGGTTCGCCAGCGCCACGACGGTGTCGGCGGACCAGAGCCTGGTGGGGGCGGCGCGCGGCGAACGCGTCACCGTGTCCAACAGTCTGACCGGTGTGGTGGTGGCGGACCAGGCCACCCTGGTGAATACCCGTCCGCTGCTGGTGATCGCGCGCGGCACCGCTGGCCTCGATCAGCCGGTGCTGGATGCGCGCGGCGCGGCGCTGGCCGGGATAGTCGCTGGTCTGACCCTGGCCGCGGTCTGGCTGATTGGCGGGCTTTTCAAGCGCCGCGCCTGAGCCAAGTCTACTCAGTGTGAAATGGCCCCAGCCCCGCGTTTCCGCGGCCGGGCCTGCTATAGTCGGGCGAGGGTAACCAGACCGCGAGCTGAGCTCGCGCTCCGGTGAGAGGCGCCCGGGAGAAAAAGATCATGGACAAGCCTACTTTAACCGCTGAGCCGCGCAACGTCGTCGGTAAGCATGTCAGCCGGCTGCGCCGCGCTGGAGTGCTGCCCGGCGTGGTCTACGGGCCGACCAGCCAACCGGTGGCCATTCAGCTCAACGCGCGCGAGGCCACCCGCGTGATCCGCAAGATCGAAGGCACGCAGCTGGTGGACCTGGTGATCGAAGGCCAGACCCGGCGGGTGCTGGTGCACGAGCTCCAGCGTGATTCGATCCGCGGCGACTTCCTGCACGTCGACTTCTACGCGCCGGACATGACCCGGCCGCTGCGCGTGGCCGTGCCGATCCACCTGACCGGCACTTCCTTTGCCGTGAACAGCCTGAACGGCGTGCTGGTGCGCGGCATCACGGACCTGGCGATCGAGTGCTTGCCGGACGACCTGATCCCGTCGGTGAGCGTCGATATCACCCCGCTCAAGGAAATCGGCCAGGCCGTCTTCGTGCGCGATCTGCAGGTGCCGGCCAACGTCAAGGTCTTGAGCGACCCGGACGACATGCTGGCCCGCGCCACGTATCAGGCCAAGGAAGAGGACCTGTCGGCGGCCCCGACGACGGCCACGGCCGAGGTGGAAGTGGTGGAGAAGGGCAAGAAGGAAGACGAAGGCGAGGAAGCCGAGGCGGGCAAGGGCGGTGCCAAGGCGCCGGCGGCCAAGGCCCCTGCCGCCAAGAAGTAACCGCCGCCCAGCGGAGTTCGATCCAGGCCGGAGCGTACGCTCCGGCCTTTTCTTTTGTCTGGCCGGCCGGGTGAGGCTAGGCGCGCGATTCGTCGCCGGCCAGCAGCGGCCGCACGAACTCCAGCAGGTTCAGGAGCATGCGCGCGGTGGCGCCCCAGATGGTGTATTCGCCGTAGTAGAAGTAGTACACCGGCAGACGCGGGCCGGCTACCGGCGGTTCGCGCTGTTCGACGTGCAGATTGGCCGGGTCCGCCAGCCAGCGCAGAGGCACTCCAAAGACCGCTGAGAGCTCGGCCTCTGACAGCCGGAAACTCCAGGGCCAGGTGAACACGCCGACCACGGGCGTGATGCGGTACTGCGTCACCGTCAGCAGTTCGTCCAGCTGGCCGATGACGGTCACGCGTTCGCGCGGCAGGCCGATCTCCTCTTCCGCCTCGCGCAGGGCCGTGGCCACGCGCGAGGTGTCCTCGGGATCAACCCGGCCGCCCGGAAAGGCGACCTGGCCCTTGTGGCTGTCGACGGTGTGGGTGCGCTGGGTGAGCAGGACGTGCCACTCGCCCGCCGTTTGGTAGAGCGGCACTAGCACGGCGGCCGGGCGGGCATCCCACTCCGCCTGCGTGATGGGGGTGTACGCGGTTAAGCGCGCTTGCAAGGCGGCGGGAAAGTCGATCACGGGCGCAAGTATAGCCGATGCGGTCGGCTGGGGCCGGCGACGCAGGCGGGTCGGCCGCTGTCAGGCCCGGGGTTCGGCGGTCAGGCGGCGCGGCTGATCGAGGTAGCGCCGGATGGCTCGAATGCCCGGATAAGCCGGCTCGAGGGCGACGTCGCTGAACAGCTCCCACACTTCAATGTGCTGGGTCACGGCGCCGGGGTTTAGCAGCGCCAGCGGCGCGATGGTTTCGAGTTCTACAAACTGGTCGTGGCCGTACACCTCGACGTTGCAGTTGCGATCCGGGTGGGAGGCCTCGGGCAGCGGCTGGAAGCGCTTGACGAGCAAGGTGGTGTCCCGCAGGTAGGCGGCCCAGCCATCGGTGTTGAGGTAACCGAATTTGCAGGCCGGCTGGCGGGCCGTGGCCTGGAAGAGCAGGTAATCGTCGTGCAGGTGCAGGCGCGGATCGTCCCAGCGCGCGTACGGCCACAGCACCAGGTGCCGGTTGGGGCTGAGCCCATCGCCCGCGCCCGGCCAGCCCGATTGCGGCAAGACTACCAGACCACCCAGCCGCAGCTGGGTGATGGCCCAAGGCGCTACCTCCACCGGCCAGGCGCCGTCGTTGCAGAGCTGGTGGGTCAGCGTCACGGCCGGCCGGTCCCGGTGCAGCTGGATCAACAGGACCTTGCGCAGGCCGGTGCTGGCCTCGGTCGGCTGGCGCAGCTCCACGCCGCCCGGGAAGGTCCGCACCGTCAGGCCGTTATCGTCGGGGACGTAGGTGCGCGGGCTGGATTCAGGGGCGTGCCACAGCCGATGACCGCCGCGCACATGGTAGCGCCCGTGGGGGGTCGGCCAGCCGAAATCGGGCAGTTCGGCCAGCAGGTTCTCGTCCGAGTCCCCCAGGCACAGCCGCACGATGCGCGGGCCGGCTTCGGCCAGATATTCGAGCCGCAGGTAGTCGTTCTGCAGCGCGCCGGTCGGCAAGCCGTAGAAACCGCTCATCGCGCAAACCAGGCCGCCACCGCCACAAAGGCTGCATTGCCATAGATGGTCGGCTCGTTGGTCGCCCACGAGTCTTTGTGGTCGGCGAAGCGCCGCGCGAACGGCAGACCTTGCGCAAACAGGCGCTGCAGCACCGGGTCGCCGCCGATTTGCATGGCGTTGGCGCCTTCGCCGACCATGCCGGGCAGGGCGCGGCCGAGCGCCTGGCTGGGGCGGTGGTGGGGGTGGCAGACCGGATTGGCGCCGGCGCCGGTGAAGTAGGCTTGGCCCAGCGCGTTCACGCCGAGCACATAGCTGAGTTGATCCGCCGCGGCGGCCGGCAGGCGCGGGTCCGGCGCGAACTCGTTGGCCAGCAACAGCTGCGCCGCGTAGCCGAGCGTCATGGCGTTGGAGCCCCAGTCATAGCCGAATGGACGGCTGTCCCCGGTCAGCGCCACGCGGTAGCCGGTGCGGCCAGCCACGGCCAAGATACTGGCGCAACTGTCCAGCAAGGCCGCACGGACCTCGTCTTTGAGCCCCGGATCGGCTGCCGCGCTGTCCAGGTAGGCAATGGCGGCGAAGGCGCAGCCGCCCCACCAGTACAGGCTCCAGGCCGGTTCGGTGGTGTCCCGGCGCGGCCACAACTGCGCGAAGGCGTCGGCGTAGACGCTTTCGCCGGTGGCGTGCAGCAAACTGGCCGCCGCCCACAGCCGATACTCGGTTTCATCCCGCTCGGGCAGGCTGTACGGCCCGCCAGACTGATCGGGATTGCGAAAGCCGCCCGGCGGATAGCGTTGCGGGGTGGCGGCCAGCCAGCGCCAGGCCTGCCGGGCTGCGTGCAGCAGCCGGTCGGCGAAGGCGGGGTTGCCGTGGCGGAAGACCAGGCTGGCCTCGGCCAGGGCGCCCGTGAACTGGGCCGTGGCCCAGGTGCTGACCGGGTAGACGTAGACCGGTAGGTTGGCGGCGTCCGGCATGACCTCGCCCGGAAAGCCGGTGCACGTGGCCTTGTGGTGCACGCCTCCGTCGCCGCGCTGCATCTTCAGCAGCCAGGTCAGCTCCCAGCGCAGTTCGTCCAGCAGATCCGGCTGGCCGTTGCCGCTCTCGGGCAGGCCGAGGCTGCCGTCGCCGAAGAAACCCGGATTGAAGCGATACGCGTACAGCAGCGACATGAGCGTGGTGGCGGCCGGCGGGACGTAGCGGCCATAGTCGCCGGCATCCCACCAGCCGCCGCGCACGTCGAGCGTCAGTTCCGGATGGATGCCGTCCAGGTCCCACAAGCACGCGCGGGCGATGTGGTCGGCCCGATGCGCGAAGCCGGTCTCGGGGTCGCTCTTGTCTGTGCCCGAGCGCTGCAGGTAGAACCAGCGCGCCGCCGACCGCAGCACAGCCTGGTAGGCGGCTGGGTCGATGACGAACGGGAATGAGTCGCCGCGCCCGGCCACGCGCAGGCGGTAACGCCCCAGCCGGCGCAGGGCCGTGAAGTCGGCGTGCGCGACCGTGTCGCCGCTGTCCGGGTCGAAGCCGCGGGGCAGCAGTTGGCCCGCGAAGGCGGCGCGCCCGGCCTCGTCTACGACCTCAAAGGCGGCCGCCTCCGGCCCGGCGCCCGCCACGACGGCGACCTTGGATTGATCCGGCTGGTAACCGATTTGATTGACGTGTAGACCGTTGGTGCTCATAGGCCAGGGTGAGCTCAGCCGAGGCGCGCCTGCACGCGCACGGTCCGCCCAGGTTCGGCCGGCGGCACGACGTCGCCGGCTACCGGCTGCCCGTCGACGATCAGGGTCACGGTCTGGCCCGCTCCGGCCCGCTCGACCGTGATCTGGTAGGTGGCCCCGCGGAACTCGCGCGTGGCCGTGAACCCGTCCCAGACCAGCGGGATGACCGGCGCGATGCGCAGGCCGTCCAGGGTCGGGCGCAGGCCCAGGATCCACTGGGTGATGGCGACGAAGTTCCAGGCCGCGGTGCCGGTGAGCCACGAGTTCTTGGCCTCGCCGTGGTTGGCGGCGTCGCGCCCGGCGATCATCTGCGCGTAGACGTACGGCTCGCACCGGTGCAGTTCACTCAGCGCCTCGCGCGCCGACGGGTTGATGCGCCGGTAGTAGTCGTGGGCGCCGTCGCCGTTGCCCACGATGGCTTCGGCGATCATGATCCAGGGGTTGGTGTGGCAGAAGATGCCGGCGTTTTCTTTGTAGCCGGGCGGGTAAGACGAGATCTCGCCCAGGTGCAGGTGATATTGCGAGTAGGCCGGCTGCTGCAGGATGATACCGTGCGGAGTCGCCAGGCGCTCGCGCACCGACTGCAGGGCCTGGACCGCCAGCCCGTCCTGCACGCCGAGGCCGGCCATGATGCACAGGCCCTGCGGCTCGATAAAGATCTGGCCTTCGGCGCACTCGCGCGCGCCCACCGGCTGGCCGAAGTCGTCGTAGGCGCGCCGGAACCAGGCGCCGTCCCAGCCGTGCTGGCGCGTGGTCGTCTCCATCTGTGCGGCGGCAGCCCGGTAATGCGCGGCTTCGGCGGCCAGGCCGCGGTGCTCGGCCAGGTCGGCCAGCTCCTGGGCGGCCAGGACGAACAGTCCGGCGATAAACACGGACTCGGCCACCTGGCCGTCTTTGTTGGTGGTGGTCTGGAAGGACTGGCCGGGCGTGTCCGAGAAACAGTTGAGGTTGAGGCAGTCGTTCCAGTCGGCGCGCCCGATCAGCGGCAGGCCGTGCGGGCCGAGCCGGTCGAGCGTGTACTGCGCGCTGCGCTGCAGATGCTCGTAGAGCGGCGTCTCGCTGCCGGGGACGTTGTCGTAAGGCACAGGCGCGTCCAGGATCGCCCAGTCGCCGGTCTCTTTCAGATAGGCGGCCACGCCCAGGATCAGCCAGAGCGGATCGTCGTTGAAGTTGCTGCCGATGTCGTTGTTGCCGCGTTTGGTCAGTGGCTGGTATTGATGGTAGGCGCCGCCGGTCGGCAACTGCGTGGCGGCGATGTCCAGGATGCGCTCGCGGGCCCGCTCCGGGATCATGTGGACAAAGCCCAGCAGATCTTGATTCGAGTCGCGGAAACCCATGCCGCGCCCGATGCCAGACTCAAAGTAGGAGGCCGAGCGCGACAGGTTGAACGTGACCATGCACTGATAGGCGTTCCAGACGTTGACCATGCGGTCCGTGTGCTCGTCCGGAGTGTGCACCTGCAGCCGGCCCAGCAGCCGTCCCCAAGACTGGCCCAGCGCCGCGAAGGCGGCGTCGGCTTCCTCCGTTCTCAGGTAGCGCGCCAGAATCGGCTGGACCGTGCGCTTGTTGATGATCTGCGAACCGGGCGGGTCGAACTTGTCCTCCGGCGGATTTTCGTGATAGCCCAGGAGGAAGACGACCGTGCGCGTCTCGCCGGGCTGGAGCGTCAGCCGGACCTGGTGCGAGCCGATGGGCTGCCAGCCTTGGGCCAGCGAGTTGCCGGCCTGGTCGCGTTCGACGGCCAACGGCTCGTGCCAGCCGCGATACGGTCCCAGGAAAGCCTCGCGCTGGGTGTCGTAGCCGGCCAACGGTTCGGAGCAGGCGAAGTAGGCGAAGTGGTTGCGCCGTTCGCGGTACTCGGTCTTGTGGTAGATAACGCCGTCCACCACTTCCACCTGGCCGGTGCTGTAGTTGCGCTGGTAGTTGGTGGCGTCGTCCTGGGCGTCCCACAGGCAGAACTCGACGCAGGAGAACAATGACAGCTCGGCCGGCTCACCGCGCCGGTTGGTGAGGCGCGTCTGCCAGATTTCCAAACTCTCGCCCAGCGGCACGAAGTAACGGGTGCTGACGGCAATGTCGCGGTAAGTCGACTCGACGAGCGAGTAACCCAGGCCGTGACGGCAGCGGTACTCGGCCAGGTCACGCCGGACCGGCTGCCAGGTGGGTGACCAGACCTCGCCGGTGGCGCCGTCGCGCAGGTACAGGTAGCGCCCGCCATAGTCCAGGGGCGCGTTGTTGTAACGGTAGCGCGTCAGCCGGCGCAGGCGCGCATCGCGGTAAAAGGAATAGCCGCCGGCGGTGTTGGAGATCAGGCCGAAATAGGCCTCGCTGCCGAGATAGTTGATCCAGGGCAGGGGGGTATCCGGCCGCGTGATCACGTACTCGCGCGCCGCATCGTCGAAATAGCCATAGCGCATAGGGGCCTCTCTAGGGGCGGCCGGGCTTTGACCAACCGGCCCGCCGATCGGATTAACTTGACCTGGGCCGAGAAGACCTGTCGGCCGACGCTCAGAACGCGCCCTGGGCGCGCCTGGGGACAGAGTTTCTCCCTGTCCGAACCGAAGAACGGGGCGACCACGTGGCCGCCCGCAGGCTGGCTAACCGCTGAAAAGGGTCTGAAATTTACCAGTCAGGTGAGGGGCGCAATCAGCTTGGGGTTAGCGGATTGGGAGCGCTCCCAGAGATTTTATACAACCAACGCGCCGCCAAGTCAATAGACAACTTCCAAGGGTTGAGTTCGGCCGAAGCGCCCAGCGGGGAGGCTGATTCAGGGCAGCTCGATCAGCCAGAGGTTGTGGTCGGCGGCGCTCACATAGACGACGCGTTGCCCATCTGGTGAGAGCGCCCAATCCCCAGCCGCGATCCGGAACGCGGTCACGGCCGGGTCGGTGAGCGCGGTGGCCTGGCCGGAGGCCGCGTCGACGTCCACTAGGCGGTGGCTCGGCCGCTCCGGCTCGAGCGGCACCATGAGCAGGCGGCCCTCGGCGCGCCAACGATAAGCGCCAAACAGCGGCAGCCGGTGCGCCTCGCCCTCAGCCAGCGACAACACCCAGAGGCCGTCTTGGGCCGGATCGCCGGAGAAGGCGACCTGGTAGGCGAGCCAGCCGCCGTCAGGCGAGAGCGTGACGCCGCGCAGGTTGACGGCACGCACCAACTCGCGCAGCTGTCCGCTGTCCACATCCAGGACCGCCAACACCGGCTCGCTGTCGCGGGATGCGCGGCCGGTCACCAGCAACTCCCGGCTGTTCGGGAACCAATCCGTGAGGCCCCCGCCGATCAGCTGGGCGACGACGCGGGCCGCGCCGCCGTCCACCGCCGCGACCCAGATCTCCACGACCCGGCGGTCGAAATCGACCGTGGACGAGGCCGTCTGCCAGGCCAGCTGCGTGTTGTCGGGCGAAAACAGGACGGCCCGTCCACCGGCCGGGACCGACCAGACCTCGCCGGTGGCGACGCGTTCAACCATCGTTTGGCCGGCGGACGGATACGCCCGCAAAGACCCATCCGGCGAGAGCAGCCCCAGCCGGTCCGTGATGAACTGCGGCTCACCGCCCGCGACGGGGACGCCCCATAGGCCAGCCGGCTGGGCCTCGCTGGGTTGGTCCAAGAACCAGACCTGGCCGCCGTCCGGCGACCACTGCGGCTGCACGCAGCAGCCGCCGCTGGTCAACTGGCGCCGCACCGGCGCCGGGGTCGGCGTAGGCGTGGGTGTGCGATTGTCCAGCGGCGGCGGCGTGAGGCTGACGAGCTGACCGCCGCGATGGAGGACGCCGACGGTGCGGCCGTCGCTGACCATGAGGTTGAAGCGCGGGGGGTGGCCG
>CALFZO010000110.1 GCA_937952305.1 uncultured Anaerolineales bacterium
CGTTCATGCCAACCCGCGACGAATACCTGCGGCTGATCAAGATCGAAGAGTGCGCACGCCACGCTGCCCGCATGGTGCTCATGGATGATGAGCGGCTGTTTCTGGCGACCGGACAGCACGCGATCAGCTACGAGACACGGAAAGAGCTGCGGGCGCTGGCAGGGATGGACTGGTTGGACGGCGCCACGGCCTGATATTGCGCCGCCAACGGATTTATACTAGGATTATGAGCACTGGACCAGCGGAGCACGCGGCGCCGGCGGCCGTAGACGGGCGGGAACACATCGCCAGTCTCGAAGCCTCCGTGCAGGCCCTGGCGGCCGACAACGCCAGCCTGACCCGGCGCGTGGCAGAGCTTGAGCGACAGCTCCGGTTGATCCTGGGTGGCCTGGATGCTTTGCGGCGGGCATCGCTGATGGTGATTGACCCGCTGAGCAAGGCGCTCGGCCTGCCGAAGCGCAACAACTAACACCCCATACGCCTGGATGGGCGGGGAAACCCGCCCTACACGCGGCCCTTGCGGCGCCCGGAAACGCGCGCTCGCTGGGGCCGTTTTGCTTTGCGGCTTCAGCCGCCACTCAAGGAGACTCCCCCATGCGCCTGCCACGTTTGCAACACATCCTGCGTCCGCTGTACGTCTGCGCGGTCATGCTGATCCTGACCGGCTTCGCCTTCATCCCCGTCGCGCTCGCCCAAAGCATCCCCGCCGATCAAGAAACCGATCCGTTCTTCGCGCTGCTGCTCCCGCTGGCCTACCAGTTCATGGCCTTGGGTGGCTTCGCGGCGCTCGGCACGGCATTGGTCAATATCGCCAAGTTTGCCAAATGGGCCAAGGACGGCGACGCGCCTAAGTGGGCGGCGGCCATCCAGGGCGTCTTGTTCGTCGTGTTCCTGGGCTTGAAATTCTTTATGCCTGGCTTCAACCCGGAGGCGGGCAGTGAGACCGCCGGACAGATCGCGCAACTGTTACTCAACGCGCTGCAACTGGCGACGCAGTTCGGCCTCGGCAAGGTCTTCCACGCCGGCCTGCGCGGCGTGCCCGTCATCGGCAAATCGTTTTCGGCTAGTTAGTGGCGCGATGGGGGCGTGGTCCCGGTCTGGCTCCTGTTCTATCACGATCTCATCGGGATCGTGATCTTGCTGTGCCTATCGTACTGGGCGATCACGCAACGCGACCGCGTCAACAAACGCTTCTCTGACATGCGCGCCGAACTGGACGAGGCCGAGGACAGGCTCGGCCAGGTGCGCGAAGAAAACTCGAAGCTGCGCCAGCAGAACGGCCGGCTCAAGACGGAGCATCGGGCGCTGTCAGAGAGGCTACGCGGGCAAACGGTGACACAGGCTGAATTGGACATGCTGGAAAAGTTCAAACGCGACGGCCTGGCTCGGCCGGGCCTGGCCAGCCAAATCACAATCACTGCGCAGGGCGATGTCACCATCGGCGGCGACGTGGCCGGACGCGACCAGATGAGCGCGGAGTAGCGCAGTGGCGATCTTTGAAAAACTATGGTCGTGGCAGTTCTGGCGCATGGTGTGGCGGCTGATCCCGCGCCGGCTTAAGCCGGCGGTCCTGCGCTTCGGCTTGTGGCATCTGGAAGTCGCCGCCGACATTTGGCGGCAGATTTTCACGCTGAGCCAGGTGAGCCGGGCCGACTATCACCGCGAGATCGACCGGCTGTCGTTGTTCGCGCTGCGCTGGTCGATCTCACTCGAACAGCTCAGGCGGGTAACGCCGCATGCCAGGATCGCGGCGCTGCTTGAGCAGGCCGCGCACGAGATGGCCATGATCGACGACAAAGACCAGGCCGTGGCGGTGGCGCAGTTGGTGGAGCGGTACCGCCCGTTCGGGAAGCCGTGATGACGGCGCCGCTGAAGCCCGCGGCCGCACCGCTTCCGCCTGGCGCTATGACCGACCACGAGCGCCGTGCCCTGGTCGAAGTCGGGATGCGGAAAGGCTCACTGATCCAACGCGGGATCATCGCCGGACTGGACTTGGCGATCCGCATCTACCACGCGCATCGCGATAACCCGCTGCCGTTCCTGGAAGACGAACTGAAGCGGCAGGTGAACCTATGACGGATCGTGATTGCGCCTTCAAGCAACCTCTCCTGGCCTGGCTCATCTGCGCGCCGATCGTGGCGGCGTATGTGCTCTGGGCTATCGCGAAGGCGCGCCGCTGGCGGCAGGCATGATCAATGCCAACATTCAACTATCAGGTCAGTGCCAGTCTGGACGATGGCCACGCCGGCTCAGTCAACAACGACAGCGGACGCACGGTCACGTCTGGGGCAACATTTCTGGTGGGGAACAGCGATCTAACCAGCAGCATTGTGTCTCCGGGGTCTCACAACAGCAACGACGAATATCCGGCCATCTTCCGCTTCCTGAATATCGGGATAAATCCCGGCGCGACTATCGTCAGCGCAAACTTCACAATCACGGCGCAAGCCACATACAACGCCGGCGCGAATGTCATCAAATACTTCGTCAGTGCGGAGCTGGCCGCATCGGGCCTGGCGCTGTCGTACACGAACCCAGGTCGCACACTGCGGTCGGCCAGCCCACCGGTAGGCGCAACGGCCAGGCCACGAACAACGGCCTACGCTGGTCCGTGGGACCTAACCAGTGTCACGGTCGACACCGAATACTCCATCAGCGTCACCAGTGTCATACAAGAGATCGTCAACCAGGGCGGATGGGCCTATAACAACGCGATCAATATGATCATGGACACTCATCCAGACTGCACCCAGGGGGAGTGGCAAGACTTCTGGGCCTACGACGGCTCGACCAGCAAGGCCGCCAAGCTCAGCATTGTGACCGCCGGTGGTGGCCTGGCGCCGCGCCGGATGATGGACATCTATATCCCGCTTCTGGGGAGGTGACAACATGCCACGCCGCTATCGGACAGGCTTCTCCAACGTCGCAGTGACGGCCGGTCAGGATTTGATCGAAATCCAAAGCCCGGCCGATGCCATTACCCGCGTGCTCAAGGCCATCCTGTCGCAAAGCACGGAGTTGGGAGACGCCGCGGAAGAGCAGCTCCGCCTGCAATGGAAGCGCGGCGTCGGTTCCGTCACCAGCGGCTCAGGCGGGAGCACGGCCACGCCACAGCCGATCGAAGACGGAGACGCCGCCTATGGCGGAACGGTCGAAGTCAACAACACGACCCGAATGGCGGTTGGCAGCGGGAGCATCGAGATGTTCCCCGAATTCTCCTGGAACATCCGCCAGAACTACGTCGAAATCTACCTGCCGGAAGACCTGGACATCATCTCGCCGAGCAACCGCCTGGCGCTGGACCTTCTGGCGGCTCCGGCCGACTCAATCACCATGAGCTTGCTCGTGGTGTTAGAAGAAGTCGGCGGCTGACAGGGAGAGATCTATGAGTAACAAGGGCCGCACGTTCACTTCCGACGACGCGCCGCGCACACTGCGCGAGCGTTCCCCCGAGAAAGCCAGGCGCTGGGCCGAAGAGCAAACGGCGCGTAATGCGATCGTGGCCTACGATGACAAGCGCCCGGTGATCGCAGAAGAACTCGAAGCCCGCGCGCTGGTCCGGCTGTCCGCCAAAGCCCGGCGCGCCGCGGGCATGTTGCTGCGCTGTACACCCGATGTTCGCCGCGAAGTCCTGGCGGCCTTTGCCTCGGACGGAAGCTTGAAGCTGCCATTTGAATTCGTTCCCGCCACGGGAGAGGAGAACTAACATGCCCGCTGTTTCCTGGTACCGACAGAACCCGCTGCTGGCCTACGGCTCAGGTTCAGCCGGCAATGCGCCAAACATGGATTGGCTGTCCGATGACATCCGCCATGCTTTGGTGCAGGCTGCGTACACGCCCGATCTTGACGCGCACGACTTCTTCAACGACGTCGTCGCCAACGAGGCCTCTGGCACGGGCTACACCGCCGGCGGCTTCGCGCTCGCCAGCAAGACGCTCGTGGCGACGCCGGCCAACTCCTTGGCCACGGCCTGGGCGGCGGCCACGGCCTATGGGAGCGAGAGCACATCGCTCTTTGTGAGGCCGACCGTCGGCAATGGCTATATCTACATGGCCACCAACACCGGCACCAGCCATGCCACGACCGAGCCCACGTGGCCGACCGTGATCGGCCAGACTGTCAATGACAACGGCATCATCTGGACGTGCTTTGCGCGCAACCTGATCGTCTTCGATGCCGCCGATTTGCTGCACACTGGCCTGAGTGTGAGCTTCCGTTACAGCGTGTTCTACAACCGCACGCCGGCGACGGATGCCACGCGCCCACTGCTTGCCCTGTACGACTGGGGCGCGACGCAGACCATCACCGGTGGCAGCGTGAGCTTCCCCTTCCACTCGCAGGGCTTCCTGGCCATTGGGGTTGGCTGATATGTTCTCGCCTTCTCCGGCTTCTCCTGTTCCGCACTTCACGGCGCGCTTCCAGGCGCCTGGATCGGCGTTCTTCGCGACATCGTTTGATGACGTCGCGCCGCTCCAGATGTTTGTCATCGCGGCCATGCTTGAGCGCGACGGCGTGCACGGGTTGGAATTCGCCGACGTCGATGCTCCGCACGAATCCACCATCATTGCGACGTTCCCCGAGCGCGGCTCGTCTCGCTGCCACCTGGGCGCCCGCGGAACGGTTGAGATCGAGCAGGTCTGGGCGTTGGCCGGCTGGCTGCGCTGGCAGGCGGACATCCTGCTCTCACAGCACATGGCGGCCCAGATGCAGCGCCAGCAGATGGGCATTGTCGTCCCCCAGGGCAAACTGCGCCGCAACGGGAATTGACACCTAAGAGGTAGCCGGAGTGCCGCTCTTCCGCCGCCCACGCAACCCACAGCCCCTGCGCCCGTGGATACCCACAGCGCCGGCGGCAACGACCGTCACCGCCAGTCCGCTGGTCGGCTTGGTCGTCGTGGTTGCATTCGCGGCCAGTGCGACATGCGGCGCCGTGGCCAGCCCGGCGGCCGGGATTGCTCGCACGGCGGAGCTATCCACGGCGGCGACGTCATCAACGGCCGCGCGGCCGCTTTTGGCCGTGGCCAGGGCCGCCGGCCTGTCTGGTGCGGCGTCAACCAGCACGGCCGCCACGACGATCATTGGGCGAATTGTCGGAGCCATAGGCCTTCAGGCCACGGCTACTACTTCGACCTCGGCGAGCGATCTTCCGGCCATAGCCAGAGCCTCTGGCACTCTGGCCCAGCCCGTCACAAACACAGCGGCTACTCCCCTGGCCGGGCGCGCTAGCGCCGGCGGTCTACAGACATCTGCCAGCGCTCAGGCGGTTTCCAGGCCAGCACAAGGCGCCGTACATACAGCCGGTCTTCCAATCGGGGCCACGAGCGGGACGGCTGCTAGCGCGGGTCCGGGAACGGCACGGGCGGCGCCCCTACCGGTTGGGGGCGTCACTGGCACCGCCGCCAGTGCAACCACACAAGCCGCACGTGCGACTGGCCTTCCCGCCAGTGGTGTATCGGACGCCGTGGCAAGCGTCCGCGCTGGCCTGGCGCGGGTCGCAGGCCTTCCAGTGTCTGCCAACACAGGGCAGATCGCTACGCCACTGCCAGGTGGTGCGCGTGCCCTTGGATTGCCTGCGACGGCCTCGGACGCGACGGCAGCTAGTGTCCGCCTGGCGGCTGTCCGCGCCATAGGTCTGCCAGCTCAAGCCAGCACGGCTACCACATTCGTAGCCTCGCCTATGGTCGGCCTGGCGCATGCCGTGGCCCCCAAGGCTGGCGCCGCAAGCGACACGGTCGCCGGACCTGCTACCGGGATCTCTCGTGTACAGGGTATCGCAGCCGCGGCCACTGATGGGACGGTGGCCAGCCCAACGCCGGCGCACATACGAGCCATCGGCCTGTTGGCGTCACCTACGTCCAGCACGGCCACGGTCGCAACGGCAGGTTTGGCGCGGGCTGCTGGCATCCGGACTGTCACTCAGGCCATCCCGGCCGCTGTGCCGTCGTCTGGCCGGATCCGGGCGGCCGGGATGCTGTCTGCCCCCTCTGCAGCTACGGTTGCGGCCGTTGCTCCGGCCGTGGCTCGTGTTCATGGCTTGCAGACGCTGGCGGTCATCAACGTCCCCGTCGAAGCCACTCCGATCTCTGGAGACGTCACTGAGATCGGGGCCGCGTCCGGGAGCATCTCTGAGATCGGCGTGGCGGCCACGGTGGCAGAGTTAGGGCTGGCCACCGGAACGATCTCCGAGCATGGCGCGTCTGCTGGGGCCATGTCTGAGCGCGGGGCCGCGGCCGCCAACGTCTCCGAGATCGGCCCGGCATCCGGCGATGTATCCGATCTGGCAGCCGCCGCCGGCGACCCGACCGAACACGGCGCGGCCGCGACCATCCGACAGCTTTGAGAGGCGCCATGACTGTACAGATCATCGACAACCTGATCGCGAACCTGACCATGCAACGGGGCGATACTCCGACCTGGCGCATCCCGATCTTTGAGTCTTTGGATGGAGTGCCAACGGCGACCCCCTTCGACCTGACTGGCTACAAGATTTGGATGACGGCCAAACGCGCCTGGACAGACAGCGACGCGCAGGCGGTCTTCCAGATCACGTCTGTGGCCGGCCAGATCGTGTTGGTCGGCCCGGCCGCCGACGGCCTGATCGACGTCACGCCGCTGCCGACTTCGACCAACGGCCTGGTCAAGGACGAGTCGCTCAAATACGACATCCAGATCGCCAACGCCACCGGGACGCGCGTCTACACCGTCCGCAAAGGCGAGCTGCTGGTCGAACTGGAATCAACGCAGGTGTACTCGTGAGCGGCAGGGTAATTGACCTTGGGCCATACCTTGAAGAAGCCGCGCGCATGCTGAGCGGCGAAATTCCGTTCAGCCAGGGCTACCTGAACGAGCTTATCCCGGTGGGCGTCACCGTGAACATGGTCTGCGGGAAATGCGGGGCGCTGCTGCTCGCCTACACCTGCCCGGAGTGCCAGCTCGTGCCGCGCGCAGATTGCCAGATGTGCGCCGGCGCCGGCGTCTGGTTCGAGTGCCCGAGCTGTGAGACAGGCTAGGAAACCCCATGAAAGGCGGGCGACCCCATGAAAGCCTGCGGAGCAAAAACGCGCTCCGGCGGCAAGTGCAAGAAGCCGGCGATGCCCAATGGCCGGTGCCGGCTACACGGCGGCCTGACGCCGTCCGGGATCGCGTCACCGCATTTCAAAACCGGACGGTGGTCAAAGCATCTGCCGAGCCGGCTGCTAGAGCGCTACCAGGCATCGGCCAAGGATCCGGAGCTGCTGGCGCTCGGTCACGACGTTGCGCTGGTGGACGCCAGGCTGAGCGATTTGCTGTCCAGAGTGGATACAGGCGAGAGCGGAGCGCTATGGAAGCACGCGCAGACCGCTTTCAGCCTTTTCTCGGCAGCGCGGGGCAGCGCCGATCACGTCAAGGAAGCTTTGGCGTACAAGGTGCTGGCCGATGCCATCGAGAAAGGCATCCTGGATTTTGCGGCTTGGCAGGAGATACAGACGCTGCTCGAACAACGCCGGCGGCTGGTGGACACCGAAAGCAAGCGGCGCATGATGGGCCACATGGTGCTCAAGCTCGACGAGGCCAATGTGCTGATTGCGGCATTGGCGGAAGCGGTGAGACGGCATGTCAGTGACCGGGACACTCTATCGGCAGTCAACGCCGAGTTCACTCGAATTCTGGGCCAGCAAGCTCGGGCAGGCCTTGACGCCGGCTCCGGCGCCGAAGATTGAGCAGGCGAGCGCAGAACGGCTGTCCTTCCTGGCCTGGTGCCTGAAGCATCGGCGCTTCCTGGCGCCGGACGTGCCCTTTGACATCAGCGCGCGCCCATTCCAGCGCGCGCTGTACGAAGATGAGCACCGCGAAGTCGTCATCGAGAAGTGCGCGCAGGTGGGCGTGTCGGAGATGATGGTCTCGTGGGTCCTGTACCACGTCGACAGCGGAAACACCGCGCTCTACCTGTTGCCGACCGACGGCGATGTCTCGGACTTCAGCTCGCACCGTTTCGGCCTGGCCTTCGATGCGTCCGAGTATCTGGCCGGCCGTGTCGTCGGTCATCAGCAGCGCGGCGCCGACAAGGTCACGCTCAAGCGCATCGGCAACGCCTTCTTATACCTGCGCGGCGCCAAAGTCGGGCCTGGCGGCCGGGCACCGCAACTCAAATCCGTTCCGGCCGATGTCATGGTGCTGGACGAATACGACGAGATGGACCCCAAGGCCGAAGCCCTGGCCCGCAAGCGCCTGGGTGCGTCCGACGTGGCGCAGGTCCGCATCGCATCCACGCCGACCTACGCGACGACTGGCATCCACCCGCTGTACCTGGCCTCGGACCAACGGCGCTGGCACATCCCGTGCCCCCACTGCGGGGAACGCAACGCGCCCGGCCTCGGCCATCTGGTGACGGAGTGGGATGACCTTGAGCGGCCCGTGCGCTGGAACACGCTGGCCGGACGCGGCGCCGGAAACGCGGACGCCCCCGGTGAGATCGCGCTGCTCTGCCAGAAGTGCCAGCGGCCATTGGACCGGGGCGCAGATGGCGAGTGGGTGGCGGCCTATCCGTCCCGCGCCGTGCACGGCTATCACCTGTCGGCCCTGTTCGTGGCGCAGCGTCCACTGGCCGAGATCATCGCCGGTCTGACTGAGACCGACGAAAGCAAGCGCAAGGAAACCTACAACCAGGCGCTGGGCCTGCCCTACCGGACGCGCGGCGCGACGTCGCTCACAGACGAAGTGCTGGACGCCTGCCGGCGCGAGTACGGCATGGGTCCGCGCAAGGGCGGCGCGTTCGTCGGGATCGACGTCGGGCGCGTGCTGCACGTGGTCATCCGTGGCCCGGACTGGGGCCTGCGCGCCGCCTTCGAGCATGCCGACTTCGACGCCGAGCTGCGCTCCAGGCTGATCGAATACGGGGCGTTGGCCTGCGTCATCGACGCCAACCCCGAGACGCGCGCTGCCCGCAACTTTCAGGCCAGCTTCCCCAAGGGCTTCGTGTGGCTGGCCTACTACATTCAGGGCCGGGCGTCGTCCCAGGTAGCTGCGCTGGACTTCGAGCGTTGGGACAGCAGCGGCCTATGGGTGGGCAACGTCAAGGCCGACCGGACGCGGACGCTGGACACGACGCGCGGCCTGTTTGCGAAGGGCGCGAAGGGCGAGCGCGGCGGCGCGACGCTGCCGGCCAACGCGCGCTCTATCCCGGACTATTACGACCATCTGAAGGCCTTAGAGCGGACCATCGCCAAGGACGCGCAGGGGAACAGCATCGCCGTGTACACGCAGACCGGGCCAGACCACTACGCCCATGC
>CALFZO010000111.1 GCA_937952305.1 uncultured Anaerolineales bacterium
GATTTCTGCCTGTCTCGTGGGCTCGGAGATGTGTATAAGAGACAGGGTTTAACCCAGGCCTGGAGCGCACGGTTGTGCGCGCCCCATTGCTCGTCATAAAACCAGCCGCGTTTGCATTTTTCTTGCAACGGCCTACAATCGCGAACTGCTCCCCTGTGCCTGCGCCGGCGGCGCAGCCCGGGTGCGGGCAGGCTGCCAACTTTTGGCAGAGCGCATGGCACGCAGCGCAAACGTGGAGGTCACGATGAAAACTCGTTCCCTTTGGCTCGCCGGCGGGCTTGGCCTGACCCTGATCGCCGTCGTGATGGCGCTGGCCTTTCAGGGCGCGCCGCCCGCCGTCCAGGCGGCGGCGCTGGCTCAGACCGAAGGCGGCTTCATCACCATCACCGTCAAGCCGGGTGAAAGCCTGGCCACCTATCCGCGCCTGTACGGCGTCAGCGGCTCGGCCATCCTGGCCGTGAACAGCCTCAAGGACCCGAACCTGATCTATCCCGGTCAGGTGTTGGTCCTGCCGGTGGTGCGGACGTTCACGCCCAGCCTGACGACGCCGTTCTATTACACGGCCGTCTCCGGCGACAGCCTGGCGGCCGTGTCGCGGCGCTTTGAGCTGGATCCGGGCGCCATCGCCCGCGCCAATGGCGTGGCCGAGGTGACGCCCGGCGTCACCTACCTGATGCCGGCCGGCCCGCACATCTACGTGCTCAAGAAGGGCGACACGATCGGGTCCGTGGCCGCGCGCTACGGCGTCACCGAGCAATTCATCCTCAACGGCAACACCATCCCGAACCCGGGCATCTTGTACGCCGGCCAGGAGATCTTCATCCCCGTCATCCTGGATGCGCGGCCGCGCCCCATCCCGGACCTGGCCGCGCCCACGGCCGTCCCGGTGGATGAGAGCGGCGCCACCCTCACGCCGCAGCCGACGGCCACGCCGGCCTCGGCTGTGCCGGCCGGCTTCGTGCAGATCACGGTCCAGCCCGGCGACACGCTCGTGACCTACGTCAAGCGTTACGGCGTCACCGCCCGCGCCATCATCGACGCCAACCCGCTGCTGCGCGTGAACCCGGCGCTGCTCCTGCCGGGCCAGAAGCTCCTGATCCCGACCACCGGCACCGTCACAGCCACGGCCACGCCGACGGCGACGGCGGTGGCCAGCGCCACCCCCGGCCCCACCAGCACGCCCGGCCCGACGGCCACGCCGAACCTGACGCCGGTGCCGAGCACGTTCATCCAGATCGTGGTGCAGGCGGGCGACAGCCTGGCGACGTACGTCACCCGCTACTGCGTCACCGGGTCGGCGCTGCTGGCCGCCAACCCCAAACTGCAAGCCAACCCCGGCCTGATCTTCCCCGGCGAGACGCTGGTCATCCCGGTGGCGGCCTCCTTCACGCCCAGCCGGACGACGCCGTTCTTCTACGTCGTCGGCGCAACCGACAGCCTGGGCCTGATCGCGTTGAAGTTCGAGATGACGACCGACACGCTGCTGCGCGCCAACCCCGGCGTCGCCTTCCTGCCCGGGACGACCGTCCTGGTGCCGGCCGGCCCGCATGTGGTCACGGTTCAACCTGGCGAGGAGCTGCGCCAGATCGCGGCTCGCTACGGGACGACCGTGGAGGCCCTGGCCGTGGCCAACAACCTCCCCAACCCAGACCTGATCTACAGCGGGCAGGCGCTGTTCATCCCCACCCGCTACAACGCCGCGCCGCTGCCCTTCACGCCGTA
Source organism: uncultured Anaerolineales bacterium (assembly GCA_937952305.1). Taxonomy (GTDB): domain Bacteria; phylum Chloroflexota; class Anaerolineae; order Anaerolineales; family UBA6663; genus SpSt-583. Next base: position 1,723 of record CALFZO010000111.1, read on the forward strand.
ACCGCGCCCGCGCAATGAAAAACGGAGGCTGGTCCTGGCGGGCCAGCCTCCGTTTTATTTAGGGGCTTCCAAGAGTAGGCGCCGCTCAGCCCGCCGCCGCCCTCACCGCCAGCTGGCCGCAGCCCGCGTCCACGTCGATGCCGCGCCGGACGCGGACCGTGCACGGGATATGGTGGCTTTCGAGCAAGGCCTTGAACGCGGCCACGCGCTCGCGCGTCGACGCCTGCCCGGCGTAGCCCTGGGTTGGGTTGAGCGGGATGACGTTGACGTGGCAGGGCAGCCCCTTGGCCAGCTTCACCAGCGCCCGCGCCTGTTCAAGCGTGTCGTTGCGGCCCGCGATCAGCGCCCACTCGAACGTCACCCGGCGATGGGTGCGCTCGGCGTAGTAGCGCGCCGCGCGGAAGACCTCCGCCAGCGGATAGCGTTTGTTGACCGGGAGCAGTTCGGCGCGCAGCTCGTCGGTGGCGGCATGCAGCGAGATCGCCAGGTTCACCTGGCGCTGCTCGTCGGCGAAGCGCTCGATCATGGGCACCAGGCCGACCGTGGAGAGCGTGATGCGGCGCGCCCCGAAGTTGAAGCCGTCCGGGTCGTTGAGCACGTCGACGGCCTTGAGCGTGGCCTCGTAGTTGTGGAGCGGCTCGCCCATCCCCATGACCACGATGTTGGTCAGCCGGTCGTCCCGCGCGAACCGCAGTTCGCGCGCATACCACAGGACCTGCTCGACGATCTCGCCCGCGGTCAGGTGGCGCTTGAAGCCCATCTGGCCGGTGGCGCAAAAGACGCAGCCCATGGCGCAGCCGGCCTGGGTGGAGATGCAGGTGGTGCGCCGGCGGGCGTAGCCCATCAGCACCGTTTCGATCGCCTTACCGTCCGGGAGGTGAAAGAGCGCCTTGCGCGTCTCGCCGTCGCTGGAGCGCGCCTCCGCCGCCAGGGCCAGCGACCCGAAACGGAATTCGGCCGCCAGGCGCTCCCGCAAGGGTTTGGGCAGCGTGCTGACCGCCAGCGGCGTGGCGGCCAGGTCGCGGTAGACGGCCTGCCAGAGCTGGCGCGCGCGGTAGGCCGGCTCGCCCCAGGCCGCCAGTTCGGCCTGCAGTTCAGCTTGGGTCAGATCAAAGAAGGAGCGGGCCGTCAGCGAGATCGCCGTCGTCATGCGCCGTCACCGTTCGCCGAGTTCGCGCAGGCGCTGCTCGGCCTTCTTCTTGAGGTCGGCGTCCGGGCTGAGCTTGGCCACCTGCCGGAAGTCCACGGCCGCCTCGCGCGGCCGGCGCAGGTCCACCAGGATCAGGCCGCGCCGATAGAGCAGGCGCAGCGAGCGCGGCTCATGTTTGAGGGCGTCGTCGATGTCCTGCAAGGCCTGGGCGTAGTCGCCGGTGGCGTGCAGCATCTCGGCGCGGCGGATGCGCGCCGTCACCGCCTCAGGATGGCCATCCAAGACGCGGGTGTAATCCTGCAGCGCCTGCGTGTAGGCCGTCATCTGGCGGTGGATGTCGCCGCGCAGGATCAGGAGCCCATCGTCCAAGGGCGAAAGCTGGACGGCGCGGTCCAGCGCGCTCAGGGCCAGCTCGTACTCCTCCAGCTTGGCGTACAGGCGCGCCTGGTAGGCGTAACACCGGTCGGCCACGCGCGGCACCCGCTCGGCGATGCGTTCCAGCTCCTCGGCCATCTTCCGGGCGCGCGGCCGGTCGGCGTCGGCGAACTCGGCGATCACCAATTCGACATCGACGAAGAAGGTGTCGGTGGGCAGCATGACGGGGCGGCCGGCTCAGCGGCTGTTGACTTCCAGCAGGCGGGTCAGGGCTTGGATGTCCGCCAGGATCCAGGTCGGCTGCACGTCGGCGTCTTCCAGGTCCTCGCGCTGGGTGACGCCGGTGAGCACGAGCACGCTCTGCATGTGGGCGCGCACGGCGCCGAGGATGTCGGTGTCCAGGCGGTCGCCGATCGCGATAGCCGCGGTCGGCGGGACGCCCAGGCGCTCCAGCGCGATCTCGTACATGGTGGGCTCGGGCTTGCCGATGATGAGCGGCGCCACGTCGGTGGCGGCCTGCAAGGCGGCCAGCACGGCGCCGTTGCCGTGCACGATGCCGCGCTCCGTCGGGATGGTCCGATCTGGGTTGGTGCCCACGAAGGTCGCGCCGGCGCGGATGTTCAGCGTCGCCGTGGCCAGCTTGTCCCAGCTCAGGCTGCGGTCCATGCCCACCACCACGTACTCGGCGCCGACCTCGAACAGCTCGGTGAGCACGAAGCCCTGCTCGGTCAGGGCCTGGCGCACGCCGTCCTCGCCAATGGCGAAGACGCGCGTGCCGGCCGGCGCGCGGGCGCGCAGGTACACCGCCGCGGCCTGGGCCGAGGTCAGGATCTCGTCGCGCGCCACCGTCACGCCGAAACCGGCCAGCTTGGCCAGGTACTGCTCGGGCGTCTGGCTGGCGTTGTTGGTGGCCAGGATGAAGCGGATAGACCGGGCGCGCAGGGCGGCGAAGAACTCGCCCAGGCCCGGCAGCGGGCGGCTGCCCTCCCAGAGGACGCCGTCCATGTCGATGACAAAGGCTTGCAGATCATTGGACAGGGGGGTCATATTTCCGATTATAGCGCCGCTTAAAACAAAAAGGCGGACCCCGCAGCCCAACGGCTGGACGGGGTCCGCCCCAGGTGACGGGCGGGGCGCCGGCTTACTTCTTGCCGTTGGCGCCGGCCAGGTGGCGGGTGGGCTGCATGACTTCGTCGATCACGCCCAGCTCGGCGGCCAACTGCGGCGTCATGTAGAAGTCGCGGTCGGTGTACTGCTTGATCTGGTCCTCGGCCATCTTGGTGTGCTTGCGCAGCACGCCGTTGAGCAGGTCGCGCAGGCGCAGGATCTCGCGGGCCGCGATTTCGACGTCGGTGGCCTGGCCCTGGGCGCCGCCCAGCGGCTGATGCAGGTGGATGGTGGCGTTCGGCAGCGCGTAGCGGCGGCCGGTGCCGGCCGTCAGCAGGATGGTGCCGAAGGAGGCCGCCAGCCCGACGGCGATGGTGTCCACCGGCGCCTGGATCATCTGCATCGTGTCGTAGATGGCGAGACCGGCGTTGATTACGCCGCCGGGCGAGTTGATGTACATCTGGATCGGGCGCTGCGGGTCCTCGTGGTCCAGGAACAGCAGCTGCGCCACGATCACGTTCGCCACCTGGTCGTTGATGGGCGTGCCCAGGAAGACGATGCGCTCCTTCAGCAGCAGGGAGTAGATGTCATAGGCGCGCTCACCGCGGCCGGAGCTCTCGATCACCATCGGGATCAGGGCAGTTGGGTCAATTCGGCTCATTGTGTCTCCACCTTGTGGGGCCGGGTTGACCACCCGGCCGGACGCTAGAGACGGGCCGCCCCAACAGGCGCGGCTCGTCTCGCCAATTGGGCGCTTTAGGCGGCCGCGTCAGGCTGGGCCTGGGCGGCCGGTTCTGCCTCGGGTTCGGCCGGGGCCGGCGCCTCGCCTCGGGCGATGGCGGCCAGCCGTTGGATGGCCTTGCTGGTCAGCAGGTCGATCGTCAGCGACTGGCGGGCCCGGTCCGTGTTCAGGAAGCCGGCCACCCGCGTGGCCTGCTCGCCCAGGGCCGTGCTCATCCGGTCGATCTCGCTGGCCACCTCTTCCGGCTGGATATCCAGGTTCTCGTGCTCGACGATGCGGCCCAGGACCAGGGCGCGCTTCAGGCGGGCCTCGGCGCGCGGGCGGTTCTCGTCCCGCAGCTGCTCGCGGGTCTTGCCCTCGATCTTGAGGTAATCGTCCAGGGTCAGCTTCTGCTCCCGCAGGCGGTTGTCCAGGTCGCCGAGCAGGTCGTCGATCTCCTGCTCCAGCAGCACCGGCGGATACTTGACCTGGGTCTGCTCCACCAGCTGGCTGAGCACCTTGTCTGAGTACTCGCGCTCGGCCGCGCGCTCCGCCTGCTGCTGCAAGTCGGCCCGCACCCGCGCGCGCAGCTCGTCCAGCGTCTGGAATTCGCCGACTTCCTTGGCCAGGTCGTCGTTCCACTCCGGCAGGCTGCGGCTCTTGACCTCTTTGACAGTCACCTCAAAGTGGGCCAGCTGCCCGCGCAGCGACTCGTTGGCGTAGTCAGCGGCGAAGGACAGATCGAACTTCTGGGCGGCACCGGGCGTCATCCCGACGATGTGGGGCACGAAGCCCGGCATCGGCCAGTCGGTCTGCTCGTCCAGCTGCACGGCCACGTCCTTGTCCGTCATCAGGAAGTCAGACGGATTCAAGCCCTCGTTCAGGAAGGCGCTGATGTCCAGCGTCGCCACGTCGCCCAGGGCTGCCGGGCGTTCCACCGGCTCCAGGATGGCCTGGCGCTCGCGCAGCGTTTCCATCACGCGCTGGACCTCGTCGTCCGCCACGGTCGGCGCCTCGTACGGCACGCGCAGGGCGTGATAATCGCCCATGTCCACTTCCGGCTTGAGCGGCACCGTGAACTTCAACACCAACGGCTTGAGCTGCATGTCCTCGAGCGCGCCGGGGCCGTAGGCCTCGATCTTTTCCTGGTCCAGGGCCTCTTCGTAGACCTTCTGGCCCAGATCGTCCATGGCCACGTCGTACAGCGCGCGCTCGCCGAACTGGCGCAGCACGTGCTCGTAAGGCGCCTTGCCCGGCCGGAAGCCCGGGATCGGGTAGCGCTTGGAGAGCTGGCGCGCCGCCGACTGCAGCGCGGGCTTGATGCGCTCGTCCGGGACCTCGACCGTCATCTTCAGCGTGCGGTCGTCGTTGGTTTGGGTTTCGATCTTGAGCACGATATCCTTCCGTCGCCCGCTGATGGGGCAAAGTCTAGCACCGCCCATGTAGGCGGAAGATAAGAATGCGGGGGCGGGCGGCTGCCCGTTTGGCTAGGTCGTGGACATGCAGGTGGGGAAGGAGGGATTTGAACCCTCACGGGTTGCCCCGACGGATCCTAAGTCCGTTCTGTCTGCCAATTCCAGCACTTCCCCACGGTTTAAGCGCAGAAGATTATACCATCGGCCCGCCCCCAGGCAGGCGGCGTCAGGCCAGCGCCCGCTGCTCCGGCCCGCAGGTCCACTGGTCGTGCCAGGCCGCGATGGCGGCGGCCGCCGGGTGGACCGACCGGCTGCCGATCTCGGCTACCAGCCGGCAGACGCCGTACTGCGGCGCGACGGCCTCGTAGCGCTGCTGCCACTGGCGGAAGCGGTGCTCGGCCGAGGGCGTGTCCCAGGGATAGCGCAGCGACAGCAGCGGCGGTTTCAGCCCGCAGCGCCATGGCTTGGGCGTCAGGCGGGCGCGGAAGCAAGCCTGGTCCCGGCACAGGCGGACGTAGAGCGGATCGGCGCCCAGCGACTTCAGCAGGTCGCGCGTGCTGTCCGCGCGGGGATCGAACAGGCTGTGGGTCACCAGGCAGCGCAGGCCGGCGCGCGTCCGGTAGACGCGCATCCCCCACCCCGGCTGGCGCTGCGTCCAGGCCTCCAGCGCCTGCACGCGGCGTGCCTCCGGGGAGGCGGGCTTGGCCCCAAACAGGCCGCTGAGCAGGCCGGGGCGGGCCGCGGCCTGGTCGCCGTCGTCAAAATCGATGTCCACGAACATCACCCGGTCCGTGTTGAGCACCAGGGCGCCGTAGCCGTTGCGGGTGATAACGGCCTCCGGCGCGGCCGGGCTGCCGGCCAGCATCTGCACGACCTCCTCCCGCAGCGGTTGCTCCCCGTAGCCGTAGCGGTCCAGGCGGGCGCCGCTCCGCACGCGGGCCGCCACCTCTGCCAGGCGGTCACGCGCCAGGCGCGCGGCCTCGGCCACGCTGACATCGGACCAGCGCCAGATGGCCAGCCGGTAGGCCCGGCCGCCCGGTCCGCCGACAGTGCCGGTCTCTTTCGCCCAGAAATTAGGGATGCGCATGACCACCTCCGCTGAACGCCCGCATGATAACCGCCCCTGGGCCAGCCGGCCAGGGCGGCCTGCCCCAGCCCATGATCAACGCCGGCGACTCGCTTTTACGTTCACCTTTGCTATAATCGCGCTTCAATTGCTGGATATTGTGCATGTTGGACCCCATCACCATTAAGGGCATCCGCGAGGGATTGCTCATCTCTGTCACCGATGCCGGCGAGTGGGGCGACACCGCCCGCACGCTCATGACGCGCATCGACCAGACGGTCGACTTCTTCAAGGGCGCCCGCCTGTCTTTGGACGTAGGGACCCGGGCGGTGCTGGCGGCCGAATTGGGCCGGCTGCGCGACCAGTTGTCCGAGCGCGGCATCGGCCTGGCCGCCGTCCTGAGCGAATCGCCCTTGACCACCCAGGCGGCCCAGGCCCTGGGTCTGAAGGTGGCCCTGGTGACGACGCCGCCGCCGTCGGTCCAGGCCCAGGTGGAGGCCGAGACCGACCCGGAGGAGGCGCGTGAGTCAGCCGTGCTCGTGCGCCGCACGCTGCGCTCGGGGCGCAGCGTCCGCCACCCCGGCCATGTCGTCGTCCTGGGAGATGTGAACCCGGGCGCCGAGATCGTGGCCGGCGGCGACATCTTGGTCTGGGGCCGGCTGCGCGGTGTGGCCCACGCCGGGGCGCCGGCGGCGGTGCTGGCCGGCACGGACGCCAACGGCGACGACGCGGCCGTGGTGTGCGCGCTGGACCTGGCGCCCACGCAGCTGCGCATTGCGCGCCACATCGCCACGTCGCCGGCCCGCAAGGGCCAGCCGCAGCCCGAAATCGCGCGCGTGAAAGAGGGCCACATCGTCGCCGAGCGGTGGACCCCCAAGAGGTGAACAGCTATGCCCGGTAAAGTTGTGACCGTCACGTCCGGCAAGGGCGGCGTGGGCAAGACGACGACCACGGCCAACCTGGCCGTGGCGCTGGCCGCCGGCGGCGAGAAAGTGGTCTGCATCGACGCCGACATCGGCCTGCGCAACCTGGACGTGGTGATGGGCCTGGAGAACCGCATCGTTTACGACATCGTCGACGTGGTGGAGGGCCGCGCGCGCGTCCGCCAGGCCATGATCAAGGACAAGCGCATGCCGGAGCTGTACCTGATCCCGGCCGCGCAGACGCGCGACAAATCGGCGGTCAGCCCCACCGACATGATCAAGCTGTGCAACGACCTGCGCGGCGAGATCGACTGGATCCTGGTCGATTCGCCGGCCGGCATCGAGCGCGGTTTCCGCAACGCCGTGGCCCCGGCCGATCAAGTGCTGATCGTGACCAACCCGGAGGTCTCGGCCGTGCGCGACGCCGACCGGATTGTGGGCCTGCTGGAGGCGGAGGAGAAAGGCCCGGGCCACCTGATCTTGAACCGCGTCAAGCCGGATATGGTCAAGCGCGGCGACATGCTCAGCACCGACGATGTGCTGGACATCCTGGCAATCCCGCTGATCGGCGTGGTGCCGGAGGACGAGGGCATCCTGGTCTCGTCCAACCGCGGCTCGCCGGCGGCCATGGACGACAAGAGCCGCGCCGGCCAGGCTTTCCGCGATATCGCCCGCCGGCTCAAAGGCGAAAGCGTGCCGTTCCCGTCCCTGGAGGACAAGCCGGGCTTCTTCCAGAAACTGGCGGCGCGTTTCTCGCGCTCCGCCTGAGGGCGCCCGCGCACCGGAGGCCGATATGAGCAACTGGTTCGAACGCCTGTTGGGACGCAGCCCGACCACCAGCGCGCAGTCCGCCAAGGAGCGCCTGCAGCTGGTGTTGATCCATGACCGCACCGACCTCTCCCCGGCCGTGCTGGAGACGCTCAAAGACGAGATCATCGCCGTCATCTCCAAGCACGTCGACATCGACGCCGGCGGCGTGGAGATCAACCTCTCGCAGGGACAGCGCGAAAACCGCCTGGTCGCCAACATCCCGCTGCTCTCGGCGCCGACCGGGCGCCGGCGCGCGCGCTGACCACCCTCCCGGCCTGCGGTACAATTTTCCTCATGCTGAACGCCAAACTCTGGCGGCACTTCGACTTCTGGCTGCTCGGGTCCGTCATCCTGTTGTGCCTGATCGGCATCGCCATGATCCGGTCGACCACGATCACGTCGGTGGACCCGGCGCTGCAGGCCTCCACCGAACGCCAGATCATCTACACCGTCATCGGCGGCGCGGTCATCCTGTTCTTCAGCCTGATCGACTACCGCTTCTACGGCGCCACCACCCCGGCCATCTACCTGGTCCTGCTGATCCTGCTGGTGATCGTGTATTTCGTGGCGCAGGCCAGCTTCGGCGCGGCGCGCTGGATCGACCTGGGCCTCATCCGCCTGCAGCCGTCCGAGCTGGGCAAGTTCCTGATGATCCTGACGCTCGGCCACTACATCGTCACGCACGCCAACGAGATCGACCGCTTCGCGTTTGTCCTGAAGACGCTGGCCTACCTGGGCGTGCCGGTGGCCCTGATCTTCCTGCAGCCGGACTTCAGCTCGTGCATCGTCTACGGCGTGATCTGGTTCGCGCTGATGTGGGCGGCCGGGCTGCGCTGGCGCCACATCGCCATCCTGGTCGGGGCGGCCGCCCTGGTGGGCGTGGCCGGCTTCTTCGTGGCCCTGCAAGACGAACGGCTGCAGTACATCGCCCAGCGCATCATCGTCTTCCTGCTGCCCAACCCGGACTCGCAGGCCTACCGCGACGCGTTCTACAACGTTAACCAGGCGCTGATCAGCATCGGCTCGGGCGGCTGGCTCGGCCAGGGCTACGGCCAGGGGCCGCAGGTGCAGCTGCGTTTCCTCAAGGTCCGCCACACCGACTTCATTTTTTCGGCCATCGGCCATGAGTTCGGCTTTGTCGGCGCCGTGATCGTGACGCTGCTGTTCGGGTTCGTGGTCTACCGCATCTACCGCGCCGGCCAGATGGCGCGCGACCCGTACGGCCGGCTGATCTGCTTCGGCGTCGGCACCGTGGTGATGTTCGAGGCCTTCTCCAACATCGCCTCCAACATGCAGCTGATCCCGGTCACCGGCTCGCCCCTGCCCTTCATCAGCTACGGCGGCAGCTCGCTGTGGACGTTCCTGATCGGCATCGGCCTGGTCGAATCGGTCATCCTGCGCCACAAACAGATTGAATTCTGAGCCCATTGCCAGTCTCCAGTGACCCGTCTCGTCCCGGCGAGACAATAGACGTTATTAGAAATAGCGTAGACTGTGGGCATGCTATCCTACGCCCAA
>CALFZO010000112.1 GCA_937952305.1 uncultured Anaerolineales bacterium
GAGCCGATCCCAGGTGGCGCCTGGGTAAGCGGCGCGGACCCGGTCCGCGCCTTCCTCGCCCAGGAAATTCACGTAGGCGCCGGTATCGCTCTGGCGCAGGGCTGCCGTGAAGTCCGTGACCCAGGCCGCGCGCACGGCCTGATCGTCCGGGCCGGTATAGAACGCGGCCAGGTTGACCATGATCCGGCTGGCGCGGTGCGCGAAGGCCGTGGCGTCGGCCGGGACACGCGCCATCGCCCCGCCCAGCACGCGGATCTGCGCCACGCGCATCGAGGCATCCGAAGCCTCCAGGCGGGCCATGATCGTTTCCGCGGCCGCGCGATCCAGTTGGTCGATGAACAACGTCTGGCTGACCGCCGTCGGGTGGTAGTCGCTGTCGTCGGGCGGGTACAACTCGGCGTAACGCATGGGCCGGAGCAGGTCGGCCAGCGGCGGGGCGAGCCGCCGAAAGGGCGCCAGCGCGCGCTCACCGGCCTCCGGCGTGCCGGCAAAGGCCATCAGCGCCAGCACCACCAGCCGGCCGTGATGCTCAGCCGGCACGAACGGCAGCGGCGGCGCGGGCATGACGTTGGCGATCGTGCTCAGTTCATCCGGCGCCGCCTCGGCCGCGGCCACGAACCCGGCAATGACGTCCGGTGTAGCCGGCAACATGAGCAGGCCGCCCACGATCGTGTCGACGGGATGCAGCCGGAACTGGAAACGGGTCACGACGCCGAAGTTGCCGCCGCCGCCGCGCAACGCCCAGAAGAGGTCCGGGTGCGTCGCGGCGTCGGCGCGCAGGCGCTGGCCGTCAGCGGTCACCACCTCGGCGGCCAGCAGATCGTCAATGGTGAGGCCATACTTGCGGACCAGGTAGCCGATGCCGCCGCCCAGCGTAAGGCCAGCGATCCCGACGGAGCCGGTATCACCAAAGCCGACCGCCAGGCCATGGGCGCCGGCCGCGGCCGTGAATTCGCCGGCGGTCAGGCCGGCCTCCGCCCAGGCGGTGCGCGCCACCGCGTCGATGTGCAGCGCCCGCATCTCGCGCAGATCGAGCACGATTCCGCCCTCGCAGACGCCGTGGCCGGCCCCGCTGTGGCCGCCGCTGCGGACAGCCAGAGGCAGGCCGGTCTGGCGCGCCAAGACGATGGCGTGCGCTACGTCGCCGGCGTCCGCAGCTCGCACGATCACGGCCGGCCGACGGTCGATCCCGCCGGCAAAGACGGTGCGCGCCTGGTCGTACTCGGCCTCCCCAGGCCTGATCAGGCGGCCGGTCAGATTGGCGCGCAGTTGAGCGAGGGCGTTTTGGTCGAGTGACATGGCCAGACTCCTTGGGCCTTGAACAGACGCAACCAGGCGGGGACAGCGCTTGGCCCGGCCGAACACGGCCACACAAATGTTCTACTCAAATATACCCCATCTTATCCTATTACGACAGGGCAGCGCTCGCGATTGGCGCGAACTTCGGAGCGGAGTTGATTCAGGGGCGGAGGGGCGGCCGGGGTCAGGCTAAAGCGCTGGCGGAGGAGAGTAGTTTAATCACGATCGCCGCCAGCTCTTTAAGGCTCACGGGTTTGGACAGGTACACGTCCGCGCCGGCGGCCAGGCAGCGTTCCCGGTCACCGGGCATGGCCAGCGCTGTCAGGGCGATGATGGGCGTGGCCGCACATTGGGCCGTGGCGCGCAGCTGCTGGATGGCCTGCAGGCCATCCAGCTCCGGCATCTGCACGTCCATCAGGATCAGGGCCGGCCTGAGCTGCGCCGCGCGTTCCACGGCCTCGCGGCCGTTGACGGCGAGGACAACGCGATAGCCTTTGGCCTGCAGGAACAACTGCACCGTGCGCTGGTTCGTCGGATTATCCTCGGCCAGCAGAAGCAGAGGTCCAGCGGTCTCGCCCGGCCCATCCGTCGCTGAACGCCCGGATTCCGGGCTTGACGCGCCCTTCGCCCCGGGGCCGTCGGCTGGCACCGGTGATGACGAGCTTTCCGGAGAGCGCTGCGGGAGTTCCATTAAGACGTGAGTCTGTGCACCAAGGCTGACGAAGCGGACCGGCGGCCGGCGGGGCGCATCGAAAAAGAATGGTAGACGGCATCCCGGCGTCCGGTCAAGCGCCAATCTGTCCTCTTGGGCGTACCCAGGTTGCCCGCTGCAGACTGAGCGGAGCGGCAGGCCAGCGCAGGCCCTGGGCGCGTCCACGCTGGGCTCGGTTGGCGTTGGGGTGAGTCCCGCGCCGCGCCCGGACGCTGGCCTACAATGGGGCGGTCAGGATCTGGCTGATGTCGCCGACCCCCAGTGCCCGCCTCGCCGCTGCCCTGCTGGGCTATGTTGCCCTCGTCATCGCGCTGGTGACGTTGAGCCCGTTTATCTTCGCGCGGCCGGAGGCGTACGCGCTCTCGTGGCACGTCCTTCCGGATGACGTCGCCGTAAACGTGGCCCTATTCCTGCCGATCGGGTTTCTCTTTCGCCTGACACGCGGCCGCCGCCGCACCGCGGTGTTGTTGGGTGCCGGGCTCAGTGTCAGCGTCGAAGCCGCGCAGCTTTTTATCCCGGTGCGGACAGCTTCGGGCGTGGACGTGATCGGCAATACCCTCGGCACGGCGCTGGGCGTTGGGCTGTATGACGCCCTGGCCGCGCGGCTGGCCGTCACCCCGCGCCTGGTGGGCCGGCTGGCACTGGAGGCACCCCTGATGGGCCTGCTCTACCTGCTGGTGCCGCTGCTGTGGGTCAATACGCTCACGCCGGGCGCGGCCTCCGGCCGCTGGGTGTTGACCGCGTGTCTGGGCGCGTGCGGCGCCGGCTTGTTGAGCGAATTCATTCGCCAGTGGTGGGGGCCGCCCACGCCCGCCTTGAGCGCGCGAACCGCCGCGGCCGCCGCGGGGTGGTTCCTGGTGGGGGCCGCGCCCAGCCTGGCACACCCTCCGGTGAGCCTGGCGCTGACGGCGGGCGTGGCGGTGTTGACCAGCCTCCTGGCCGCCCTGCCCCTGCGGTCGGCGGATCGCCGCTTTGAGCGCCCCACCCTGCGCCGGATCCTGCCGATCTTCCTTGTCTACCTGCTGGTGTCCGCGCTCTGGCCGCCCTTCCAGCCCGTGGGGGCCTGGCATGGGACGCTGGCCCTGACAGACCGCCTGCAGGATGAGAGCCTCGGGGCGCTGCTGCCGTTGCTGGAATACCTGGCGGCCTTCACCTGGCTGGGGTACCTGAGCGCCGAATGGCGCGGCCGGTCTGAACTCTCACTCGGCCGGGACCTGCCGCGCCTGCTGCTGATCGCGGCGGCGAGCGCCCTCGGCCTGGAGGGCCTGGCCGGCTTTCAGATCGACCGCGGCGCCAGCTTCGCGCGCGCGGTCGTAGTGGTGGCCGCCGCGCTGCTGGGCGGCAGCCTCTACCATCTCCAACGCACCCAGGTCCGGGCCCTGCTGGGCCGGCCGCCCGGCCAGCGCCCTGACTGAGCGCGCTGAGACAGACCCGCGCCGCGTTGGCGGAGGGGACCCCGCAACGCGCGCCCACCAAAGGCTAACAGGGACTTCATCCCGCTCCGGAGCGCAACACGGTTACAATGGGCCCGGTCTGGGTTGGGCGGCCTCGAGCACACCCGCCGACCGTGGAGTACGTGTCCGTGCAGTATGCCTTTACCCCCTACAGTCTCTTCGCCCTGATCCCGATGCTGATCTCGGGCACCCTGGCGCTGTACGCGGCGTGGCACCGCTCGGTGCCCGGCGCTACGCCGTTCGCGGTGCTCATGGCGGCCATCACCGAATGGTCCGCCGGCTATGCCCTGGAGATTCTAGGCGCGGATCTGCCCACCAAGGTCTTCTGGGGGAAAGTGCAGTATCTGGGCATCGTCGTCGCCCCGGTGGCCTGGTTCCTGTTCGCGCAGCTGTACAACCACGCCCGCCAGTGGGAGGACCGCCGCCGGCTGGCTGCGCTGGCCGTGATCCCGGCCATAACCATGCTTCTGGCGGCGACCACGGAAGGGCACGGCTTAATCTGGAGCAGCGTCGCCCTGGACGCCACAGCGCCCTTCCTGGCCCTGACGGTGGGACACGGCGTCTGGTTCTGGATCCACACGGCCTACTCATATGTGCTGTTGCTGCTGGGCACGCTGCTGCTGCTGCAGATCAGCCTGCGCCGCCAAGGCCTCTACCGCCTGCAGGTGGCGGCCCTGGTGGCGGGCGGCGTCAGCCCGTGGGTGGGCAACGCGTTAGTCCTTTCGGGCCTCAACCCCTGGGCGCCGCTGGACCTGACACCGCTGGCCTTCACCGTCACCGGCGCGGCGCTGGGGATGGCCGTCTTCCAATTCCGGCTGCTCGATCTGGCGCCGATTGCTCGGGAGACGGTGGTGGAGGCCATGGCCGACGGCATGTTGGTGCTGGACGCGCAGAATCGGATCGTGGACATCAACCCGGCGGCGGCCCAACTGCTGGCCGTTTCGCCTGGCCAGGCGATCAGCCGGCCGGCGGCCGAGGTCTTTCGGCATTGGCCGCACCTGCTGCAGCGCTATCAGGATGTGGGCCAGGCGACCGACGAGATCAGCCTGGGCGAGGGCCCGACGCAGCGCCACTATGAAGTCCGGGTGTCCCCGCTGCTGGACCGGCGCCAGCGGCTGGCCGGCCGGGTGCTGGTGGCCCACGACATCACCGGCCGCAGACGCGCCGCCGAAGTCCAGCGCCGCGACGCGGAGTGGATGCGCGCCCTCTACAACATCACGCTGGACCTGCTCAACCACCGCGACATCGACGGCCTGCTGCAGACGATCGTCGAACGGGCGGTTGTCCTGCTCAACGCCCCTTACGGCGAAATCATGTTGCTGGAGGGCGACGAGTTCGTCGTGCGCGCTTTCACCCAGAACCAGGCTTTCGTGCGCGGAGACCGTGTCAAGCGCGGCGAGGCCCGCCTGACCTGGCAGGCGCACGACACCCGCCGGCCCGTGGTCGTGGACGACTACGCCACCTGGCCGCACCGGCGCACGCTCTACGACGGCGTGCCGATAGCGGCCGTGGCCGTGATCCCGATCCTGAGCGGCGACCAGTGCCTGGGCGTGCTCGATCTGAGCCGGTCGGAGGCCGGGCGGCCCTTTGACCCCGACCAGCTGCAGGTCGGCGAACTGCTGGCCCAGCTGGCGGCCGTGGTGCTGCGCAGCGCGCAACTGTACGCCCAATCGCAGGAGGCCAACCGCCTTAAGAGCCGGCTGCTGGCCAATATCAGCCACGACGTGCGCACCCCGCTGGGCGCTATCCTCGGCAACACCGAAATGCTGCAAGTCGGCGTCTACGGGGACATCACCGACCAACAATCGGAGGCGCTGACCGAGATCATCGCCAGCACTAACCTGCTGCTGGACTTTGTCAACAACCTGATCGGGCAGTCCGAAATCGAGTCCGGCAAAGTGATCCTCAAGATCGAGCCCTTTGAGCCGGCCAGCCTGCTGGAGGTTCTGCAGTCCACGGCCAAGGTCTTGGCGCAGTCTAAGGGCCTGGCCCTGATCAGCACGCTGGATGCGGCGCTGCCCCCCCGCTTGCTGGGCGACGCCTACCGCCTGCGCCAGATTCTGCTCAACCTGCTCAGCAACGCCGTGAAATTCACACAGCACGGTTCGGTCACAGTGCGCCTGCAGCGTGTCGACGACGCCCACTGGGCGCTGCAGGTGACGGACACCGGGCCGGGCATATCGGCCGACGTGCAAGCGCGGGTCTTCGAGGCCTTCTGGAAGGGCCCAGTCGGCCAATCCCAGGCCGCCCCGCTGGGCTCCGGTCTCGGGCTGGCCGTGGTCAAAGAATTGACGACGCTGATGGGCGGGCAGGTGACCTTGGAAAGCACTCTCGGCCAAGGCAGCACCTTCACCGTCAGCCTGCCCATGGCGGCGGCGCCCGAACTGGAGACGGTCCGATGACGGAACAAGCCGCTGGCGACCAACCGCTGGCCTTTGTAATCGAGGACGATCCCAAGCAGGCCGCGATCTTCCTCCAGGCCCTGCAGATGGCGGGCTATGCCACGGAACTGGTCAACGATGGCGGGCTGGCGCTAGAGCGCCTGCTGGCCGCCCGGCCAAGCTTGGTGGTGCTGGACCTGCAGTTGCCGAACGCCTCCGGCGAGACGATCCTGCGCCAGCTGCGAGCCGAGCCCTCCCTGGCCGCAATGCGCGTGCTGCTGGCGACCGCGCAGGATCGGCGGGCCGAGCACCTGCGGGCGCTGAGCGATCTGATCCTGCTCAAGCCCGTCAGCTTCGTCCAGCTGCGCGACCTGGCGCTGCGCCTGCGCTAACCGGCGGCGCGGGCCCGCATCCGCTGCCGGGTGGCCCAGACGATCCGGAAGAAGTTTACGATGTGCTGCACCGGCTGAATGTGGCTCGCGGCGCCGGAGTAGATCGTGCGGATCGGCACCCAGGCGAGGTCATAGCGGCTTTTCAGACAGGTGGCCAGCATCTCGACCTCGAACTCAAAGCCCGGCTCGGTGTGCGTGAGCAGTTGCGCCATCAGGCGCCGGCTGAGCAGGCGGTAGCCGGACTGATTGTCCGGGACGAATTGCCCCAGCGCCCACGAAAACAACCAGCGCCCAAACGTATTGGCTAAGCGCCGCGGCCACGGCATCTGGCTGAACTGGCGCTGGCCGATGATCAGGTCGCTGGAGCGGTCCGCCCAAGCGGCCAGGAAAGCCGGGATCTCACGCGGATCGTGCTGGCCGTCCCCGTCCAGGGTGATGACCGCCGCGTAGCCGGTCTCCAACGCACGCCGGAATCCGGCCCGCAGCGCCGTGCCCTTGCCCTGGTTCGGGAACTGGCACAGCACCTCGGCGCCGGCGTCGGCAGCCGACCGGGCCGTGGCATCCCGCGAGCCGTCGTCCACTACCAGCACCGGCGCGAAGCCGGCCGCGGCCCGAACCACCGCCCCAATCCGCTCAGCCTCGTTGTAGGCCGGTATCACCACCAGCACCCGGCCAGCCGGCGGCGGCGCCTCTGTCTGAGTGTCAGTGTCCGCAGACACACTGCGTGCCGTCATCGCTTCTCGTCCTTTCCGGCGCCCGGGTTACGCGGCCGGCTCCGGCTGGCCGCGCCGCCCCAGCGCGTACAAGCCCAAGGCCAAGCAAAACACCACCAGTGACAGCGCACTGAAGACGCTGGCCGCCTGGCTGACCCATTCCCACTGGGCGGCAAAGAGATAGCCCAGCCCACCGTACAGCAGCACCCACAACCCTTGCCCGAGCAGATCATAAAACAGAAAACGCGCCACGGGGTAGCGGCTGCCGGCGAGCACGTTGACGGCCGGCGCCAACGGCATCAGCCAGAAGCGCGTTAACAGGATGGCCCACGCGCCCTGCCGGTTGAGCGTGGCTTCGGCCCGCTGCCACAGGCCGGACTGAGCAAAGCGCCGCTGCAGCCAGGGGTGGGCCAGGCGCCCCACCAGGAACTCGCTGTGGTCGGCCAGGACGGCCCCCAACAGACAGGCCAGCCCGGCCAGCCGCCAGTCCAACACACCGGCGCGGGCGGAAGCGCCGGCGGCGATCACGACCAGGCTGATGGGAAACGGGATCCCCAGTGAACCGATGTACGCGAGGCCAAGCAACACTGGCGCGCCAAAAGCGGCCAGGTTTGTGAGCGCCCAATCAGCCAAGGTGTCCATATACCGGGAGCGTACGCGCGCGGTATTTGGAAGTGGTTTAACTTCCGTGGAGATTGAATGAGAGCAGACTCATCTGAGGCGGGCGCGCACCTAGGCCGGAATTAAACCGACGCTCTCTACACTGGCCGCAACTATCCAGCCCGCCGCCTGCTCGGCGGCAACCGGCTGGGGCTTACTGGAAAGGTTCTCAGGTATGGAAAAGCGCTCATTGCGAAAGTCAACGATTGTCCGGGCCATCGTCGTCGGCGTGCTGGCCCTGGGCGGCCTGCTGTATTCACTAGCCGACCGCTATCTGATCGAGCATGTCGAGATCGCCGGCGTCAACGCGGTCTCGGCCCAGACGGAGGCCACCGCGGTGCCGCAGTCCACGGCCACCACCAGCGCCGCCCCGGAGACCGCCGCCCCGGAGGGCACGGCCACCACCAGCGCCAGCGTGATCGCCGACGACTGGAGCTACCAGAGCGAAACGGTCTCCATCACCGTCCGCCAGGTGACGACGGGCAGCGGCAACGCCACGGTGACCTACTCCGTGGCCGACGTGGTCGTGACGGACGCCACCCAACTCAGCAGCGCCTTCGCCAAGAACAGCTTCGGCCGGAACATCATCGCTTACACCTCCCAGATCGCGGCCGAGAACAACGCCGTCTTCGCGATCAACGGCGACTACTACGGTTTCCGCAGCGACGGGATCGTGATCCGCAACGGCGTGATCTTCCGGGACAGCCCGGCCCGCAGCGGCCTGGCCTTCTATCGGGACGGATCAATGCAGGTGTATGACGAAACCCGGACCAGCGCCCAGGCGCTGCTGGACGCGGGCGTCTGGAACACCTTGTCGTTCGGGCCGGCCCTGATCGACGACGGCGTGGTGGCCACCAATCTGGCCGACGTCGAAATCGACACCAACTTCGGGAACCACTCCATCCAGGGCGCCAACCCCCGGACCGGCATCGGCCTGATCGACAACAATCACTTTGTCTTTGTGGTGGTGGATGGCCGCAGCCCCGGCTACAGCCGCGGCGTCACGCTGACGGAGTTCGCGCAGATCTTTCAGGAGCTGGGCTGCCGCGAGGCCTACAACCTGGATGGCGGCGGCTCGTCCACGATGTACTTCATGGGCCGGGTGGTGAACAACCCGCTGGGGCGCAACCAGGAGCGCGGGACCAGCGACATCCTGTTTATCGGGTCCTGAACCGCCAGCGGCCTGGCCACTAACGCTGGCGCAGCAGACGGGACGAGTTCGCCAGGATGCCCAGGTCGGGCAGGGATTGCGCCGCGGCGGCCAGGACCGGCGGGAGCAGGCCGAGGGCGGCCAGCGTGAGGCCGGCGAGGTTGTACACGGCCGTGAAGGCCAGGTTCATTCGAACCACGTTCATCGTCCGCTGCGCGATCCGCATGGCTTCCGGCACCAGGCTCCAATCCTCGCGCAGCAGGGCAATGTGGGCGGCCTCCAGGGCCACGCCGGCGCCGGCCGCGCCCAGGGCGATGCCGACCTCAGCCTGCGCCAAGGCCGGCGCATCGTTGACGCCATCGCCGACCATGATCACGCCGCGCCCCTGCGCTTGGTAAGCCCGCACCACCGCGATCTTGTCCTCGGGCAGCAGTTGGGCCCGGTAGTTCACGTGCAGCTGCCCGGCCAGCGCCGCAGCCACACGTTCATTGTCGCCGGTCAACAGCTCGATCGTCTTGATCCCCAGACGCCGCGCCTCCGCCAGCGCGGCCGGCACCTCCGGCCGCAGCGTGTCGGCGGCGGCCAACAAGCCCGCCAGTTGGCCGTCACACTCGAGGAACAGGAGTGTCTTGCCCTGGGCCTCCAGCGCCGCGGCCAAAGGCCAGGCGGCGGCGGCCGGGACTAGGCGGCGGTTGCCCACGGTCACGGCCCGCCCGTCCACGCGGGCGCGCAGGCCCAGGCCGGGCAGGGCCGTGAAGTCCTCCGGCTCCGCCAAGGTCAGCGCGCGCGCGCGCGCCGCGCCGCGAACGGCCTCCGCCAAGGGATGCTCCGAGTAGCGTTCGGCCGAGGCCGCCAGCGCCAACAGCTCGGCCTCCGGCCGGCCGTCGAACGGCACGACGTCGGTGATCTGCGGCCGGCCGAAGGTGAGCGTGCCGGTCTTGTCCAGCAGCAACACATCGGCGCGGGCCAGCGCTTCCAGATATTTGCCGCCCTTGATGAGCAAGCCGCGCTTGGCTCCGGCCCCAATCGACGCCAGCATGGCAATGGGCGTGGCCAGCGCCACGGAACAGGAACAGGCCACCACCAGCACCGCGGCCGTGGCCAATGGATCGCGCCGCAGCAGAAAGGTCAGCGCCGCTAACCCCGCCACCGTCGGCAAGAAATACGCCGTGAAGCGGTCGGCCAGGCGCTGCACGTCGGCGCGTTGGGCCTCGGCCGCCTCTACCAGCTTGATCACACGGCCGAAGGTGGAGTCAGCGCCGACGTGGCTGGCCCGCACGCGCAGGCTGCCCCGCTGGGTCAAGGTCGCGGCGAAGACCAGCGCCCCCGGCCCGGCCTCCACCGGCAGGGCTTCGCCCGTGATGGCGGCCTGATCCACCGTGGCCCGGCCCGAGAGCACGGCGCCGTCCACCGGGATCTGTTCGCCCGGCCGCACGATGACGATGTCCCCGGCCTGGACCTCAGTCAGCGGGACTTGCACCTCCTGGCCGTCGCGCTCCAACCGGGCCGTTTGCGGGGCCAGGGCCGTCAGATCTTTCACCGCCCGGCGCGCCCGTTCGGTCGTGGCGCTTTCCACATAGTCGCCGATCCGCATAAAGAAGACGACCACGGCCGCCGTCGCCCACTGGCCGATGGCCAGCGCCGCCCCCACCCCGAGCGTCATCAACGTGTGCGACGTCACCTGGCGGCGCAGCGCGGCGCGCGCCACGTTTCTGAAGATCGGCCACCCGCCGGCGACGACCAGGACCAGGCCCACGGCGAAGGGCACGCGGTCCGTGAGCGCTTCGAACAAACCCAGCCACTCCCCGGCCACGACGACAAACAGCACAGCGCCGAACACGGCAGCCAGCAGCGTGCCCACCCGGCGCGAGAACGCGCTCAGACCGGCCGGGGCGGCCGGCGCCGCTGTGTCCGGGACCGAATAGTTGCCGGCGCTCGCCACGGCGGCGCGGATGGCCGGCAGCGGCGCCTGAGCTGGAGCGAGGGCGGGATCGAGTTGCAGAACGGCCTTTTCGGAGGCCAGGAAGACTTCCACCGAGCGGACGCCCGGCACGCCGGCGATGGCGCGTTGGACGTGCTGGGCGCACTCCGCGCAATCCATGCCCTGGATGGGCACTTCGAGGGTCTGCAGCTTAGTCATGGGTCGACCGTCTGGACGCGTGTGAGCCGGCATTATAACAGCCGGTCACAGGCCGGCGCCGATTTCGGCTACACTTCCCAGCAGGGTCAATGCCAGGCGCGCAACCGCGCAGAGGGAGCGGCGACCACATGAGCCTGCCGCTGGCGGCTGGCACGGTGCTGCATCAACGCTACGTCATCGTCCGGCTCCTGGGCCAGGGCGACTTTGGCCGCGTCTACCAGGCGCGGGATCGGCGGCCCGGTCCGGGTCCCCGTTACGTGGCCCTGAAACAACTGCCGATGCAGATGATTGTGGCCTGCGAGCGCCAGCTGGACCTGGCCGGCAACCTGCGCCATCCGGCCATCCCGCGCCTGCACGGATGCTTCGTCACTGCGACGCACGCCTATCTGGTGAAAGCCCTCATCCGGGGCGTGACGCTGGAGGCCGCGTTGGACCAGGCGCCCGGCTTCCTGGCCGAGCCGCGCGTGATCGGCTGGGCGCTGCAGCTGTGCGACGTCCTCCACTATCTGCACACCCACCCTGACCACCCGCTGGTGTTCCGCGACCTGAAGCCCAACAACGTGATGGTCGATCGCTCCGAGCACGTCCATCTCGTGGATTTTGAGCTGGCCCGCGCCTACCCGCCGGGCTTCTTCGCGCAGCGCCTCCCGCGTTACCGGCACCTGCGCTCCGGCGTCGCCCTCGGCACAGCCGGTTACTCACCGCCCGAACAATACCGCGGCCGCGTCGGGCCGCCGAGCGACGTGTACGCGCTGGGCGCCAGCCTGCATCATCTCTTGACCGGGCGCGACCCGCGCCGCGAACCCGCGTTCACGTTTCAGGCGCACCCGGTCCGCGCCCTCAACCCGGCCGTTTCACCGGGACTGGAAGCCGTGGTGATGAGGGCGCTCAACCGGCGGATGAAGGACCGTTACGCCACCGCCCGGGAGATGCAGCTGGCGCTGCAGGCGCTCAGCGCAGTTCGACCGCCAGACAAAGAGGGGCAATGAAATCAACACCTGAGCTTATCCAGTGGCTGCTGGACGGTGACCCCGCGATCCGCTGGCAGACGCTGCGCGATCTGCGGGCCGGGCCACGGAATGCCGCCTCGGCCCGGCGCTGGCGGGCCGAGCAGCGCCGCACGCTGACCGAGGGCTGGGGCGCGCGGCTGCTGGCGCTGCAGGCGCCGGACGGCACCTGGGGCGGCGGCCTGTACTCGCCCAAGTGGACGTCCACCACCTACACCCTGCTTACGTTGTGCGCCCTCGGCCTTCCCCGCGATCACGCGCCAGCCCGGAAGGCCGCGGCCCTGGTGCTGGACCAGGAGCTAGGCCGCCAGCGCGACGCCGACTTCCTGCGCCGGCTGGCCGCCCAAGACCGCTGCGTGGTCGGAATGAACCTGCAACTGGCCGCCTACTTCGACGTGCGCGACGCGCGCCTGGACGCGCTGGTAGAAAATCTGCTGGCCGAGCGCATGCCCGACGGCGGCTGGAACTGCCGGCGGCTGCGCCGGCCGCGGCCGCACCACAGCTCCTTCCACACTACCTTCAACGTCCTGGAAGGCCTGCATACCTGGCTGGAGACCACGCCGCGCCACCCCTTGCGCGCCGCCGTGCTCGCCGCTGAACAGCGGGCGCTCGCCTTCATGCTGGAGCACCGCCTCTTCCGGTCCGATCACACCGGCCGGATTATCGATCCCAAGTTCACGCTGCTCTCCTTCCCCTACCGCTGGCGCTACAATGTGCTGCGCGGGCTTGACTACTTTGCGCGCGTGGACGCGCCGCGCGATGCCCGGCTGCAGGAGGCCATCGACCTGCTCAAGCGCCGGCGCCGCGCCGACGGCACCTGGCCGGTGCAACACAAACACCCCGGCCGCGTCTTCTTCGATCTGGAGAAGACCGGCGGCCCAAGCCGCTGGACCACCTTGATCGCCCTGCGGATCCTGCAATGGTGGGAGGCCTGAACGATGCGTTTACAAGCTAAAGCGGCTCTGATCGTCGGCGTCGGCCCGGGCATGGGTCAGGCGATAGCCCGGCTCTTCGCCCAGGAAGGCGCGCGCGTGGCGCTGGTCGCGCGCCGGGCCGAGCACATCCAGCCGGCGGCGGACGCCCTCAACGCGCTCCAGCCCGGCACGGCCCTGGCCCTCCAGGCCGACGCGGCCGTGCGCGCCCAGGTGGAGGCCGCCATCGCCCAGGCCGCGCAGACCTTCGGCCGGCTGGACATCGTCGCCCTGCTGCCGGGCGGCGGCTTCCGGCACGTGCAGGATTTGGCGCGCACGGAAGACGAGTTCTTCGAGGGCTTGCTGCGCAACCACCTGCTGACCCTGCTCTACGGCTCGCGCGCCGCCATCCCGCACCTCCAGCAGGCCGGCGGCGGCGCCATCCTGACGCTGGCCGCCGGCTACAAGACCCGGCGCGACGGCAACGCCGCCTACGGCGCGGTTAAGGAGGGCGTGATCGGCTTCACGCGCAACCTGGCGCGCGAACTGCATCCGGCCAACATCCGCGTGAACTGCCTCTGCCCGGGGCTGATCCGCCAGCCGCTCCCGCCTGGGCCGATCGGCCTGCCGCAGGCCAGCCTGGCGCGCCAGGGTCAGCCTGAGGACATCGCGCACGCGGCCCTGTTCCTGGCCTCGGATGAGGCGCGCTGGATCACAGGCCAGACGCTGGTGGTGGACGGCGGCGACGAAGTGCTGGCCGGACAGCCACGCGCGTTCTAGGGCAGCTCGGCCGGCGTTCCAGCGCCTCCCGGCTGCCAGCCGCACGAGCCAGCCCTTATCGACAGCCAGCGGGGACAGGCCGCGCAGAACTGGCCAGGTGCCTGAAGCCGACAGCCAACGGCCAATACGCCCGCCAGCCCAAACAGCGCGCCGGCCCAGGGCAGAAGTAGTAGAATATTTGCGGGGTCGCGGGTCGTTCCGGGAAATCTGACCTTCTCCACACCCTCCCGACGAGCCAGCGGTCCAGCCGATCAGCTGTTCGCCCCGCCCGGCGAACGCAGGCCCCGCCGGCCGCAGCGATCGCCGCGCAGCGCAGGCAGGTTCATGATGACGCCTTCCACTCCAGAGGCCCGCCCCCGGATCGACTTCGACTCGCTCCCGGATTGCCATCACATGTGTTTGATCTACGACAATGAAGCCGAGCGCCGTGAGCTGGTGACGCAGTATCTGGCCGCCGGTCTGCGGCGAGGCGATTACGTCCGGTATTTCGCCGACACCACGCCGGCCGAGGACGTCCACGCCTGGCTCGCGGAAACGGGCTGTCAAACCCGTGACACCGAGGCCTTCGGCGTGGTCGCCGCCAGGGACGCCTACTGCCCCAGCGGGCGCTTCGAGCCCCCGGACGTGCTGGCCAATATGGCGGCCCGCTACACGCGGGTCAAGCAGGCCGGCTACAGCGGCTCCCGGGTGACGGGCGAGATGAGCTGGGCCCTGCGCGGCCTGCCCGGCTCCGAACGCCTCCTGGAATACGAAATCGGCATCAACGCTATCGACGAGCCCTTCCCGCACGGCGGGATGTGTCAGTATGACGCCCGGCAATGGGACGGCGCGACCCTGTTCCGGGTGCTCCAGGTCCACCCTTTCATGATCGCCCACGGGCAAGTGGTCCGGAACCCGTTCTACCTGCGTCCCGAGGAATACTTGGGCGCCGGGAGGCCTGGCTAGCCGAGGCTCTCCGCGCCCGCCTCCGCCACCGACGCAGCCAAGCAGGCCAACGGCCGCAGCGCCGTTGCCGCGTATAACCCAGCCCCCAAGGTGAAGAAGCCCATGGCCAAAAAGACGAGCCGGCAGCCGGCCGCTACCTGGGTGAAAGCCGACGCGCGCATTCTGGGCCAGATCCTGGCAGCGCACAACGTCATCTATGCGCTGCCGGATACGCTCCGCGTGGCCGAGTTCTATGCCCAGACCCTGGCTTCCGTGCCCGGCCTCGCCGCCAGCCGGGTCTGCCTGGAGGATCAGACAGCCAGTGTCGGGGCCATGAACAATGCCCCGTGCGCGGGGTGTCCGGTGTTCCTCGGCCAGGCGGCGCCGGCCGGCGCCGCCTGCCAATTGGCCGCCCGGCCTCAGCCAGACCAGCGGACCATCACCGTCGCTTCCCCGCAGCGCGCCTTCGGTGTATTTGCCATCCAGGTCCAAGAGGCCGCGGCCTTCGAAGTCTATGCGCCCTTCCTCAGCAACCTGGCTAACTCAGTTGCGCTCACCCTGGAAAATCGCCAGCAACAGGCTCTGCTCCAGAAAGCCCAGGTCGAGCTGGAGCGCAAGGTCGAGGCCCGCACCCGGAACCTGACCGCCGCCAACGCCGAGCTGCAGCGCGAAGTGACCGAGCGCCAGCGGGCCGAGGCGCAAGCCCGGCAGTCGAACGAGTTACTGCGGGCCGTGATCGAGGCGGCGCCGACGCCCATCATCGGCCTGGACCTGGACGGGCGCGTGCAATTGGTCTGGAACCAGGCCGCCGAGAAGCTGCTGGGCTGGAGCGCGGCGGAGGTGATGGGAGAGCGGTTCCCAACCGTGCCGGCCGACCGCCAGGAGGAGTTCCAGCGCTTCCTCGAGCAGGTCGGCCAGGGGCAGACCCTGCAGGGCGCGGAGGTGCGCCGGCAGAAACGCGACGGTGTCCCGCTTGATTACAGCATCTACGCCTCGCCCCTGTACGATGCCGCCGGCCAGATCAGCGGCAATATCGCCGTGCTGGTCGATATCACCGAACGCAAACGGGCGGAGACGGCCCTGCGTCGTCTGAACCGCGAACTGCGCGCCATCAGCAACTGCAACCAGGTGCTGCTGCGGGCGGCGGATGAGCAGACTCTGCTGGAAGACATCTGCCGCATCGTCTGCGACGAGGCCGGCTATCGCCTGGCCTGGGTTGGGTATGCCGAGCAGGATGCGGCTCAGAGCGTGCGCCCGGCCGCCTGGGCCGGAGTCGACGACGGCTACCTGGCCGCCGCCCGCATCAGCTGGGCCGACACGGAGCGGGGCCGCGGGCCGGCCGGCGTGGCGATCCGCACCGGCCGCCCTGACTGCGTTCAGGATTTCGCCGTCGATCCGCGCATCGGCCCGTGGCGCGCGGTCGGGTTGGCGCGCGGCTACCGGTCGACGATCGGCCTGCCGCTGAAAGACGAGCAGGCCCGCGCCTTTGGGGTGCTGTGCATCTACTCCACCGAGCCGGACGCCTTCACCCCGGACGAGATCCGCTTGTTGGAGGAACTGGCGGGCGACCTGGCCTTCGGCTTGATCGTCCTGCGCGCCCGCGCCGAACACAAGCGGGCCGAGCTTAAGCTCCAGGCCAGTGAGCAGCTCTTCCGCGCCCTGGTGGAGAATTCGCCCGACTTTATCGCCCGCTATGACCGGGAAGGCCGCCGCATCTACGTCAACCCCGCGATCCTGAAGCTGTTCGGCCGGCCGGCGGAAGAGGTCATCCACCAGACGCCGACGGAGCAGTCGCCGGTGTCTGCCCCGCAGGTTTATCTTGAGCAGCTGCGCCTGGTGCTGGAGACCGGCGCCGAGCGCGCGATCGAAATGCCGTTCCGCACGGCCCAGGGCGACATGCACTGGGGCCACATGCGTTTCGTGCCGGAGGTCGGCCCGGATGGCCAGGTGGCCACCATCCTGGCGATTGGGCGCGACATCCACGAGATCAAGGAAAATGAACGCCGCTTCCGGATGCTGGCCGAGAACTTCCCCGACTTCGTCGTCCGGTTTGACCGCGCGGGCCGGCACCTGTACGTCAACCCCGCCGTCGAGAAAGCGTTCGGCGTGCCGGCCGAAGCTATCCTGGGCCAGACGC
Source organism: uncultured Anaerolineales bacterium (assembly GCA_937952305.1). GTDB lineage: Bacteria > Chloroflexota > Anaerolineae > Anaerolineales > UBA6663 > SpSt-583. The sequence continues at coordinate 16,661 of CALFZO010000112.1, forward strand.
TGGTGGAGGCCCCCTCCGGCCGCACACCGGCCCAGAGCGAGGCCCTCCTGGCGCTGATCCGGCGGGTCTTTGAGGAAGGCGTGGCCAACGAGGCCGAGGCGCACTGGGTGACCGGAGCGGGCGAGCGCATCTTCGAGTTGCGCCAGGCGCCGGAGAGAGACGCCGCCGGCAGTGTGGTCAGCGTCCTCAGCATCGCGCGCGATATCACCGAACGCCGCGCCGCCGAAACCGCGCTGCGCGAGAGCGAGGAGCGTTTCCGCCGGCTGGCCGAGTCCTCGCTGACCGGCATCTACCTCATCCAGGCCGATCGTTTCCGCTATGTGAACCGCGCGATGGCGCACACCTTCGGCTACACCCCGGACGAAATCATCGGCCAGCTCGGCCCCGCGGACCTGGTCTACCCGGAAGATCGCGCGTTAGTGGCCGAGAACGTCCGCCGGCGCGTGGAGGGGGAACTGGAGGAGATCCGGTACGAATTCCGCGGCCTCCGCAAAGACGGCTCGATCAACTCCATCGAAGTGCATGGCGGCCGGGTGGAGTACGGCGGCCAGGTCGGTGTGATCGGCACGCTGGTGGACATCACCGAGCGCAAGCGGGCCGAGGCCGAACGGTGGACGCACCTGCGCTTCCTGGAGAGCCTGGACCACGTCAACCGTGTCATTCAAGGGGCCAGCGACGTCGAGCAGATGCTGGGCGAGGTGCTGGATGTGGTGCTGGCGGCCCTCGACTGCGACCGGGCCTTCTTGATGTATCCCTGCGATCCCCACGCGCCGAGGTGGCGTTCGCCGCAGGAACGTACCCGGCCCGAGTATCCGGGTGCAAACGCGCTGGGGCTGGAGATCCCCATGGACCCGGACGTGGCTGAAACCCTGCGCCGGCTGCTGGCCTCCGACGGCCCGGTGAAGTTCGGCCCCGGCGGCCAGCACCCCTTGCCGGGCGACGTGGCCAGTCAATTCGGCATCAAGAGTTTCATGTCCATGGCGCTGCGCCCCAAGGTGGGCCAGCCGTGGCAGTTTGGCGTCCATCAATGTTCGCACGTCCGCGTGTGGACGCCCGAGGATGAACGCCTCTTTCAGGAAATCGGCCGCCGCATCAGCGATGCCCTCACCGTCCTGTTGGCCAACCGCCACTTGCAGGAGAGCGAGCGGCGTTACCGGGAGATATTTGAGAATACCTCCGACGCCATCACCATCGCCGAAGTGACCCCGGAGGGCCGCTTCCGGTTGCTGGAGTTCAACCCGGCCTGGGAGATCATCGCCGGGGTAGACCGCACCGGCATGGTGGGCCGTTATCTCGATGAGTTCCCCGAGTCCCCGGACGCGCGCGCGATGTTGCAGCACTTTCAGAGGTGTCTGGCCGCCGGCGGGCCGCTCAGCTTTGAACAGACGCTCACGACGCTCACCGGGCAATGGGTGGTTTACACCACGCTTATCCCGGTGACCAAGGCCGCGGGCGAAATCTACCGGATAATCGGCGTGAGCCGTGACATCACCGAGCAAAAGCGGGCCGAGACGGCGCTGCGCGAAAGCGAGGAACGCTACCGCACGCTCAACGCCGAACTCAATCGGCGTGTGACCGCCCGGACCCGCGAACTGGCGGCGTTGTACGAGGTCTCGGCCATGTCCAGCGAAGCCGAGCCGTCCAGCGAAGCCGCCCAGATGGCGCGCGCGCTGGCGCTGGCCCTGCGCGTGGTAGAAAGCCCGTCGGGGGCCATCCACCTGCGTGACCGGGCTTCGGCTGATTTGCAGCCCGTCGCCGAACAGGGCCAGGCCTTCCCGACGACGCCGGCCCTGGCGGCCCGCGTCCTGGCCCAGGGCGAGCCGCTGCTCCTGCCGGACCTGGAAGCGGCGGCGAGCGGCGGGCCGGCCGAGGCCGCGCGCGGCGCGGTGACCTACGTCGGCCTGCCCATGCGCGTGCACGGCCGGAGCCTGGGGGTGCTGAGCGTCTACGGCGACCCGGCCCGCCAGTTCAACGCCGACGATGTGGCCCTCCTGGCGGCGACGGCCGACCAGATGGCGGTGGCGCTGGAAAACATCCGGCTGCGCCAAGGCGTCGAACAGATGGCCATCGCCGAAGAACGGGCGCGCCTGGCGCGCGAACTGCACGACTCGGTGACGCAATCGCTCTACAGTCTGACTCTGTTCGCGGCCGCCGGCCGCGAGTGGATGCAAGCCGGGGATTGGCCGCAGGCCCAGGCGCAGTTGGCCGAGATTGGCGCGACCGCCCAGCAGACGCTCAAAGAAATGCGGCTGATGCTCTACGAGCTGCGGCCGCCTATCCTGGAACTAGGCGGGCTGAGCACGGCCCTACGCCAGCGCCTGGAAGTCGTCGAGCGGCGGGCCGGCATCCAAACCCATCTGGAAGTGGAGTTCTTCGACGCCCTGCCCGGGCCGCTGGAGGCCGCCCTGTTCGCCATCGCTCAGGAGGCCTTGAACAACGCCCTGAAACATGCCCGCGCCACGACGGTGCGGGTATGGTTGCGACGGGTGGCGGACCAGGTAGAATTAATCGTCGCCGACGACGGCCAGGGCTTTGATCCGCAGCTGTCGGCGGCCAGCGCGGGCCTGGGTCTCCTCAACATGCGCCAGCGCGCCGAGAAACTGGGCGGCACCCTGGCCCTCGCCTCCGCGCCCGGCGCTGGGACCCGCGTACAGATTCGCGTGCCGTGGCCGCACCCCGCCGCCTGAACCCGGCCAAGGCCGGAGCCACCGCAGAGCCGGAAAGCAGCGCCCTATGTCTTCACCGATCCGCCTTCTCATCGCCGATGATCACACCCTGGTGCGCAAGGGCCTGCGCGCGTTGATGGACACCAAGGCCGATATGGTCGTGATCGGTGAGGCCGCCAACGGCGAAGAAGCCATCACCCAGGCCCAGGCCCTGTGCCCGGACGTCATCCTGTTAGACCTGGTCATGCCCGGCAAATCCGGGCTGGAGGCCATCGGCGAGATCAAGCGGGCGCGCCCGGACGCGCGCATCCTGGTGCTCACCAGCTTCGCCGAGGACGAGACCGTCTACGCCGCCATCAAGGCCGGCGCCCTGGGCTATCTGATGAAGGACTCGTCCCCCCAGGAGCTCCTGGAGTCGATCCGCTGCGTCAACCGCGGCGAGGTCTCACTGCCGCCGGACATCGCCCTCCGGCTGGTGCGCGAACTGAAACGCCCCTCGGACCTGCCGCCGACCGGCGACCCGTTGACCGAACGCGAGATGGAAGTGCTGACCTACATCGCGCGCGGCCTGGACAACCAGGCCATTGCCAGACAACTGTCGCTGAGTGTGCGCACCGTGGCCACTCATGTCAGCAACATCCTCGGCAAACTGCATCTCGCCAACCGCACCCAGGCGGCGCTGTACGCCCTGCGCACCGGTCTGACCAGCCTCGACGCCGACGCGTAGCCCGCGCTGGGCGCCGCCTCGGCGCGCTCTACGTCAGAATACGTATCCCCGCCTCCGTCGCCTGACGCAGGGCCGCCGGCCAACCGGCGGCTTTTATTCGCACCGCCAAGCCGCACGCTGTCGCGTGCGCCGCGGCCCCAGCCGGCGCATAGTAGACGGCATGAGCCAGGCCAGCCGACGCTCCAGCGCCCTGATCATCTGCCCGCCCGGACGCTACCGCGAGGGACTGTGGGCGCTGATGGACAGCCTGCCCTGTTTTGACCAAGTGGCCGTCGCCGACACGCTGCTGGCCATGACCGCCGATTCAGTCCAGCCGCCGCCGAGTCTGGTGGTGATAGACGGCCTGGAGTGGGGGCCCGACGTGGAACCCGATTGGCCGCTCCTGCGGGCGGCGTGGCCTGCGGCCCGTTGGGTATTTGTCATCGAGCCGGGTCAGGCGCCGCCGGGCGCCGAGCCGATCAGAGTTCTGCTGCGCGGCTTTTCCCTGGATACCCTGGCCGTAACGGTCCGCTCTCTGCTGGGCGACGAAGCCGGTTTCATCCAGTAACGGTAGAGCGGGAGGTGTGAGCATGCAGACCTGGCAAGTCGAACCAGACCCGGCGCACCGCCTCTTTGCCGGAGTGGCCCGGGCGGCGCCGCCGGGACCACCCTCACCGGTAGTCGACGCCGCCCTGTTGAGCTGGCTCCAGGTCCTGGACAGGCGCGACCGCGAGACGCGCCACCACTCAGAACGGGTCGCCCATCTCACCGTCCAACTGGGCCGCGCCGTTGGCCTAAGCGCGGGCGAACTGCTGCACCTGGGCCGCGGGGCCCTCCTGCACGACATCGGCAAGATCCTGCTCCCGGATGCCATCCTGCTCAAACAGGGGCGCCTCACCGCGGCCGAGTGGGAAGTGATGCGGCGGCATCCCGGCTATGCTCAGGCTTTGCTGCAGCCGCTTCCCTGCCTGCAACCAGCACTCGCCATCCCCTACTGTCATCACGAGAAATGGGACGGCACCGGCTACCCGCGCGGCCTGAAAGGCGAGGCGATCCCGCTCGCCGCCCGGCTCTTCGCCGTCGTCGATGTGTGGGACGCACTGCGGTCCAAGCGGCCCTACCGGCCCGCCTGGCCGGTGGAGGCCGTGACGGCGCACATCCTGTCCCAGGCCGGCCGCCACTTCGATCCGCAGGTGGCCGAGGCCTTCTTACGCCTCATCAGCCCGGTTGGCGAAGCCGGCGCCCCGCTGATCCAGTAGATGACCCAGACGCCGGAACTGCCATCCCCGCCAACCCGCGAGCCCGGGCTTGTTCCGGTGCTCAGTTGGCGTGAGCCGTCGGCTGTCGCCCGGCGCTGGCTCGCCGATCTCGGCGCCGCCTTGGCCATCGACGCGGCGGCCCTGATCCTGGATGGCCTCTTGCCCACCCTCCCCGGTTTGCTGATCTGGCGGCGAGAACAGCCGGCGGAAGTCACGGTGCTGGACGCGCATGCGCCTCTGGATGTCCTCGCCGCCCAGGCCGTCAAGGCGCTGGCCTTGCCGGTCGTCCACTGGCGGCCGCTCATTTACCAAGACCGCCCCCTCGGGCGCCTGGTGGTAGCCTGCCGGCAGCCGTGGGCCGAGGCCCAGGCCGCGGAACAAAGCGAGCGCCTCGACCGGTATCAGGCATTGGGCACCGCCTGGCTCGCCCATCTGGAGACGGCGCAGGCCCTAGCGGCGGCCTTGCCTGACTGTGCGCGCCTCCGGCCGCCCGCGGACACGGCGGCCCTTCCGGCTGCTCCGGGCGCAGACACCGGCCGGCCAACGCCATCGGCCGAGGGCTGCCCGCCCAGCCTGCTGGATCAGGCGCGCGAGGGCTATTTCCACAGCACCCTGGACGGGCACTTCACCAGCGTCAGCCCGACGCTGGCCCGGCTGCTCGGTTACGCCACACCCGCGGCGCTGGTAGCGCAACGCCGCGGATTGGCCGACTGCCTGGAAGAGCCGGACCACTGGGCCGCCCTGCAGGCCCGCCTGACAGCTGCCGGCCGGGTGGACGGCTACGAACTGCCGGCGCGCCGCGGCGACGGCCGCGCTGTGTGGCTCGCGGTCACGGCGCAGTTGATCCCCGGTTCAGACAAGGCTGCCCCCCACTGCGCCGCGCTCGTCGCCGAGATCACCGAGCGCAAACACGCGCAGGAGCGGCTGCGCCTGCTGGATGCCGCCTTCACGGCGGCCGCCAATAGCATCGTCATCACTACCCGAGAGGGCGCCATCGCCACCGCCAACCCCGCCTTCACGCGGCTCACGGGCTATACGCTGGACGAGATCTCCGGGCAGAACCCGCGCGTGCTCAAGTCCGATCAACAGCCCCCGGCCTTCTACCAAGCGCTGTGGACCACCATCCTGTCTGGGCAAGTGTGGCAGGGAGAAATCGTCAACCGCCGCAAGGATGGCGCGCTGTACACCGAGGAGATGACGATCGCGCCCATCCGGCAGGCGGACGGCGCCATCAGTCACTTCGTGGCGATCAAACAGGATGTCAGCGAACGAAAGCGGATCGAGTCAGCCGAGCGCGATCAGCGGGCCCTGGCCGAGGCGTTGGTGGACACCGCCGCCGCGCTTAACAGCAGCCTCGACTTCGACAGCGTCCTCGATCGCATCCTGGACAACGTCGGGCGCGTCGTGCCGTACGACATCGCCAGCATCGGGATGTTCACGGAGAGCCCGCGGCCGACGGTGCGCGCGGAGGCCGGCTCGCCGGCCGGCCAGTTGGCCTGGGCCATGGCCCACACCGACCGGCCGCACGTCTGGCGCCTCGCGCGTTCGGGTCAGCCGGTGCAGATCCCGGATGTGAAGACTGACCCGGCCTGGCAGGCGTCCCCGGACATGGCCGGCGTGGGCTCCCACCTGAGCACGCCGATCCTGGCGCACGGGCAGGTGCTCGGGCTGTTGACCCTAGACACCACCCAACGCGGCTTCTACGATCAACGTCACGCGGGCCGGCTGCAGGCCTTTGTCGACCAGGCCGCGATCGCCATCGAAAATGCCCGTCTGTATCAGATCCTGCGGCAGCGCGCCGCCGACAGCGAACTGCTCGATCACGCCTCGGTGGGGCTGCTGGATACCACGCCGGGCGTCCCGGCCCTGGCGGAGCACATCGCCGCGACCATCACGCGCGAGTTCCCGCACACCACCTGCGCCGTGCTGCTCCTGGACGCCGCTGAAACCAGCCTCCTCCCCCTGGCTCGGGTCAACACCGCCTCCGAACCAGCGGCGGCCGCCGTGCCGCTCAGCAGCCAGGCTCCGGCCGCGGCCGCCGCTCGGACCGGCAGCAGCGTGTATGTGCCGCCGAACACCGAAGGGCTCAGCGCCGCTGAGTGGGCGCCTGGGGCGCAATTGGCGATCCCGCTTATCTCCGGCAACCGCCTGCTGGGGGTCCTCGATCTGCACAGCTGGCCAGGCAGCCACTTCGACGAGCACGTCCGGCACCTGCTCGCGGCTTATGCCGGGCGGGCCGCGTTGGCGCTCGACAACGCCCAGCTCATGGCCCGCCTCAGCCAAGCGCTGGAGGCCGCCGAAGCCGCCAGCCGGTTAAAGAGCGAGTTCCTGGCGGTCGTCTCCCATGAGCTGCGCACGCCCCTGGCCCATATCCTGGGCTCACTGCGCATCGTCCTGGACGGGGTCAGCTTGACCCCGGAGGAGGACAGCGCCTTTGTGCGCACCGCCTTCGAGGCCGGGCAGCGCCTGCTGGGCCTCGTCAACGACCTGCTCAGCTACGCCCGCCTGGAGGCCGGGCAGGTCAGCCTGGAACCTCAGACCACGGCTATCTACCCCTGCCTGGAAACGGTGCGCCGACTGGCCGAGCCTTGGGCGCACAGCAAACACATCGCCCTGATCATCCGGCCTCCCGCCCAGCCCGCCCTTTCGGCCTGGGTGGATATGGAACGGCTCGTGGACGTGCTGCGGCAACTGGTCTCGAACGCCGTCAAATTCACGGAACACGGCTCCGTCACCCTGGCCGCCGGCCAGGCGGAGGCCAGCGGGGAAGTCTGGATCGCGGTCGAGGACACGGGCATCGGCCTGCCCGCGAACTTTCAGGCCGAGTTGTTCAAGCCCTTCGTGCAGGGCGATGGCAGCAGCACGCGGCGCCACGGCGGCCTCGGCCTGGGGCTGAGCCTGGCCAGCCACCTCACGACGCTGATGAACGGCCGCCTGGCCGTCTACAGCGCCGGTCCAGGACTGGGGAGCCGCTTCGTCTTGCACTTCCCGGCCGCGCCGGCGGAGGACGCCGCTCACCCCCCACTCGCGCTCGCGCAGCCGGCCCCGGCCGAGTCCCCAGACGGAGGGCCAGGCCAGTGATCAACCTGCCGCACGGGCGCCGGCGGCCGGGCCTGCTCCAGATTAGACAGGTCTCTGGATAAGCCGGCCGATTCCGGCTATACTCGCGTCCGTTCCGGGTTGATCTTCAACTGCATCGGGAGTACTCGGCTCCCCGCGCAACCGAGTCTGGTGGAGGCGGTCATTTCATTAGGGCCGCCTTTTTTTGTTGCCCAGGAAGGGCCTCGGGCCGGCCGCAACCAATTTGAGGAGGGGCAGCGATGATCTGGCTGGAGTTTGGACTGTGCGCGGTTTTGTTGATCGGCGCGGCGACGCTGTTGTCGCGCTATGCCGACATGCTGGCCGAGAAAACGGGCCTGGGGCGCGTGTGGGTCGGCGGCATCCTTCTGGCCGGCGTCACCTCGCTGCCCGAACTCGTTTCCGGGGTGTCGGCGGTGGCCTGGCTCAACGCCCCCAATCTGGCCGCCGGCGCCATCCTGGGCAGCTGCCTGTTCAACTTGGCGCTCATCGCGCTGCTCGACTTGTTCTATCAGCCGGGCTCCATCCTGGCCCGCGCCCAGGACGGCCACATCCTCTCCGGCGGGCTGGGCGTGCTCCTGCTGGGGTTGGTGGCGGCCGGCGCGCTGGTGGGGCCGGAGCTCAACGGCGCGGGTCTGGGGGGCTTCAGCCTCGTCAGCCTGGCCGTCGTCGTGCTTTACCTGGCCGGCGCCCGGCTGATTGCGCGCTTCGAACAGCGCCGCCTGGCCGAAGTCCTGGAACAGGAAGCCATCGCGCAGCACTACGAGCGGGTCAGCGCGGCGCGGGCGTACACGGCCTTCATCCTGAGCACGCTGGCTGTCGTCGGCCTGGGCGTGTGGCTGGCCTCCCTCGGTGACCGGCTGGCCGCCGAGACTGGCCTGTCGCGCAGCTTCGTGGGCAACCTGTTCCTGGCGGTCAGCACGTCGCTGCCGGAAGTGGCCGCCAGCGTGGCCGCCGTGCGGCTGGGCGCCATCGACCTGGCCATCAGCAACGCTCTCGGCAGCAACCTGTTCAACATTGGCGTGCTGGCCGTCTATGATGTCGCCGACGGCCGCGCCAATTTCTGGGCCTCGCTGAGTTCAGCCAATGCCCTGGCGGCCGTCATCGCCATCATGATGACGGGGGTGACTATCGTCAGCCTGATCTACCGCGCTTCGCCGCGCACGCCCTACCGCATCACCTGGGACGCGGTGGCGCTGCTGAGCATGTACGTCGGCGCCATGCTGCTGCTGTACTGGCTCGGCTGACGAATGGCGTCAGGCGGCCGCTGGTCATGAGCCGCAGTCCAGCGCCGGACAGCGGCTGGGCTGCGCCTGCTGGTTTTCGTGAACGGCCAATCCGCTTGACGCGCCGCGCAGACGGTGGCACGATCGCGGCACACCTCCGTCACCGATTCCGCCGCGCCTTCCCATGTCAGACCTGATCATCCGCAAACTAGATTTGAACGGCCGCGAGACCTTTCGCTACCCCGCCCACCGGGTGTTGAGCCGCACGGCCACGTCGATCACGGTCGAGGCTTTCTTCACGCGCTCCGACCGGCTGGAGCTGGGCTACACCACCTTCGAGCGCGGCGACCGCTTTATCGAGCACTTCTACGCCGACCGCTGGTACAACGTCTTCGAGGTCCGCGCCGCCGGCCGCGACAGCCTGCGCGGCTGGTACTGCAACATCGCCCGCCCGGCGCGCTTGTCGGCGGACGAGGTGGCCCAGGTGGACCTGGCCCTGGACGTGTGGGTCAACCCGGACGGCTCCAGCCTGGTGCTGGACGAGGACGAGTTCGCGGCCCTGACCCTGCCGCCGGAGGAAGTGGCGGCCGCGCGCGCCGCCGTGGACGAGATCCTGTCCCTGGCCGCCAGCCGGTCTGGCCCCTTCGCCGCCTCTGCCCCCGAGGCGTAAGCCGTGGTCTGGGCCTGACCCGCATCCAAGTGTGCCACCGTCTCCGAGGTCACAACCGCGCCAGGCCGCAACATCCAACCGCCCAGCAGGACTTCCCGGACCGGGCAGGGTCAGGACTTCGGCGGTGGAATGCAACCATCGTTGTGACGGGCGGCGGCAACGGCATCGGGCGTGAGTTGGTCCTCAACCGGCTGGCGCGGGGCGCACGGGCCGCCGCCGTGGACATCAACAAGACCGCTCTGCAGGCGTCCCCCTAACTGGCGGGCACGCCAGCGGACAGGCTGTCCACCCACATCGTGAACATCGCCAGCCGCGACGCAGTGGCCGCCCTGGTCCTGGGCGGCGAGAGCGCCTCATTGAGGCAGCCCAGTTGGTTCGACCAGTGGCGCCCGCACCTCCCGTTCGCCGTGTTGTTGGGCGAACGCGACGAGCAGTAGCCGGGTCTGTCACAGGTGTGCGTCCAAGCCCGTCCTCAGCGTTGAGGCCGGCCTGGCGCCAGCGCCTGGGCCCCTCAACCTAGGACGACGGTCATCACTGCGGTGACGCAAAGATCACTTCCCCGAACGCTCTGAACAGCCGCATACTGGGGACCAACCCGGAGTCCGTCCGCATGCCCCCGTCCCCCAGCCGAGCTTTCAACCTCGCTTCGTTCCACCTGGGTCTTCACAATCGCCACCGGCGCCGCCGGGGACCGGGGATGTCCGGTTGAGCCTCTCAAACGCCTGGCTGCGACTGTCCTGCTGGAGACAGCCGGCAATGGCGTCTAGCGTGTCAAGGAGCAGAAGCATGTCGAAAACCATCCTCATTATCGGCACCCTCGATACCAAAGGCGATGAGTTCGCCTACATCCGCGACCTCATCCGCGCGCGCGGACACCAGACGCTGGTGATGGATGCGGGCGTGGCCGGGGCGCCGGCCTTCCCGCCCGACCTCACGGCCGAGCAGGTGGCGGCCGCCGGCGGTGGTTCGTTGGCGGCGCTGCGCGCGGCCGGTGACCGCGGGGCGGCGCTGGAGGTGATGGGCCGCGGCGCCCGCGCCCTGGCGGTGGCCGAGCACGCGGCGGGCCGCGTCGACGGCGTCATCAGCCTGGGCGGCTCGGGTGGCACCTCCATCGCCACGCACGCCATGCTCGGGCTGCCGGTCGGCCTGCCCAAGGTCATGGTCTCGACGATGGCGTCCGGCAATGTCGCGCCCTACGTCGACGTCAAGGACGTGACCATGATGTACTCGGTCGTCGACGTGGCCGGCCTCAACCGGCTCTCGCGCCGCATCCTGGCCAACGCCGCCGGCGCCATCGCGGGCATGGTCGAGCAGGTTGTGCCGCAAGGTGAGGACAAGCCCCTGATCACGGCCACGATGTTCGGCGTGACCACGCCGTGCGTCACGGCCGTGCGCCAGGCCCTGGAGGCCAAGGGCTTTGAAGTCCTGGTCTTTCACGCCACCGGCAGCGGCGGCCGGGCCATGGAGTCGCTGATCGACGGCGGCTTTATCGCCGGCGTGGCCGACATCACCACCACCGAGTGGTGCGACGAGCTTGTCGGCGGTGTGCTCTCGGCCGGGCCGCACCGCCTGGAGGCCGCGGCGCGAAAAGGCGTGCCCCAGGTCGTCTCGCTGGGCGCGCTCGACATGGTCAACTTCGGGGCCTTCGAGACCGTGCCGGAGGCCTTCAAGGCCCGTACCCTCTACAAGCACAACCCCACCGTCACGCTGATGCGCACCACGCCGGCCGAATGCGCGCAACTGGGCCAGATCATCGCCGAGAAGCTCAACGCCGTCACCGGGCCGACCGCGCTCTTCATGCCGCTCAAGGGCGTAAGCATGATCGACGCCGCCGGCCAGCCCTTCTATTCGCCGGAGGCCGATGCGGCCCTGTTCGCGGCCCTGCGCCAGCACCTGGACCGTTCCAAGGTGGAATTGATCGAGCTCGACCTGCACGTCAACGACCCGGCCTTCGCGGCCGCTATGGCGGAACGACTGCTGGCCATGCTTGGCCGGTAAGCCCCGCTCGCTCAGGAGACACCCCATGCCTTTCATCTCCCGCTCTGACCTGCTCCAGCGCCTGCAGGCGCAGACCGCCGCCGGCCGGCCCATCGTCGGCTGCGGCGCCGGCACCGGCCTCTCGGCCAAGATGGCTGAGGCCGGCGGCGCCGACCTGATCATCATCTACAACTCGGGCCGCTACCGCATGGCCGGGCGCGGCTCGCTGGCCGGCCTGCTCTCTTACGGCGACGCCAACGGCATCGTAGTGGAGATGGCCAGCGAAGTGCTGCCGGTGGTCAAGAACGTGCCGGTGCTGGCCGGCGTCAACGGCACCGACCCGTTCCGGCTGATGCCGGTCTTCCTCAAGCAGCTCAAGGACATGGGCTTCGACGGCGTGCAGAACTTCCCCACCGTCGGCCTGATCGACGGCAACTTCCGCGCCAACCTGGAAGCCACCGGAATGGGCTACGACAAGGAGATCGCGTGCATCAAGCTGGCGCATGAGCTGGATCTATTCACGTCGCCCTACGTCTTCGACGTCGATCAGGCCAGGGCCATGGCCGCGGCCGGGGCCGACCAGCTGGTGGCGCACGTCGGCCTGACGACCGCCGGCACGATCGGCGCGGGCGTGGCGTTCACGCTCGACGAGGCGATCGAGCGGGTCATGGCGATCGCCGACGCCGGCCGAAAGGTCCGCCCGGATATCCTGGTGATCTGCCACGGCGGGCCGTTTGACGAGCCCGAGAACGTCGGCCAGGCGTTGGCGCGCATGCCCGGCATCGCCGGCTTCTTCGGCGCCTCCAGCATCGAGCGCCTGCCCACCGAACGCGCCATCCGCGGCCAGGTGCAGGACTTCAAGAAACTGGCGCTGGCGCGCTGAGCGCGGTCCAACTCTCCCCGGAGATCACCATGGGCAAGTCCTACTACAGCACGGTCTTCAACGCGCCGGCCGACCAGGTCTGGGCGGCCGCCCGCGATTTCAACGGCCTGGCCACCTGGTTCGCGGGCTCGGTCAGCACCAGCGCCATCGAGGCCGGCAAGACCGGCGAAGCCGTCAGCGCGGTGCGCAACTTCGTCTTTGGCACCGCGCGCATCCGCGAGCAGATGGTGGCGCTCTCGGATGTGGACCGGTCGTACACGTACGTCTTCTGCGATCCGGCCCCCTTCCCGGTCAAAAATTATCAGGCCACGCTGCGCGTCACCCCGATCGTCGACGGCCATCAGGCCTTCGTGGAGTGGTGGACGACCTTCGATTGCGCCGCGGACGAGCTGGACCACTGGACCGGCTTTTTCGCGCGGGAGGTCTTCGCGCCCGCCCTGGCCAGCCTGCGCGCCTACCTCGGCGGCTAGGCTGGCGCCTAACGGCCCGGGACGCCGACGATCCCGACCATGCCCCATCATGACGGATACAAAAAGCGCCGCGGACTGCGGCGCTTTTTGTCACCCCAAGCGCGAATTGGCACTTGACAAATAGACCGATATCTATAAAATCTCGTATAGATGAGCGCCGATATGTCCAAGCTTAGCCCGATCGAGTTCGCCAAAGCCCTCGCCGACGACACCCGCCAGACCATCATGCGGTTCTGCTGCTGCGAGTGGCGCTCGGTGTCTGAGATCGTCGAGCACACCGGCGTCTCCCAGCCCACGGTCTCCCATCACCTGGCCATCCTGCGCGACGCCGGCCTGGTGACGCCGCGGCCGGAGGGCCGGCAGACGTACTACACCCTGGACCAACAGCAGGTGGCCGTGTGCTGCGGCCAGCTCATGCAGGTTTTCGCGCCGGAAAATCAGGCGACCGTCGCCGTCAAAGACATTCTGATCCGTTGAAGGCGAGCCGCTCGCGCTCCTGGCCAAAGCGCGCGCTGGCTCTTTTTTTACCCAAAAACATCGATAACGGTCGATACTAGGAGAACCCGCCATGTCCGCCGATGTGACCCCCGTCCATGCCGCCGTCCGCGAGCACTACGCCGGCCACGCCCGCGCTGGTTCCAGCTGCTGCAGCCCGAGCGACGGCGCAGCCTGCTGCGAGAACCAACTCTATTCGCTTGATCTTCTGGAAGGCCTGCCCGCCGACGTGACCGGCTTCACCCTGGGCTGCGGCAACCCCATCGACGTGGCCGCGCTCCAGCCGGGCGAGACCGTGCTGGATCTGGGCTCGGGCGGCGGCCTGGACTGCTTCCTGGCCGCCAAACAAGTCGGCCCCACCGGCCGTGTCCTGGGCGTCGACATGACGCCCGAGATGTTGGCCCGCGCGCGGGCAGCGGCGGCGCGGTTGAAGTTCTCGCAGGTGGAATTCCGGCAGGGTTACCTGGAGCGGATGCCGGTGGCCAGGAACAGCGTGGATGCCGTGATCTCCAACTGCGTCATCAATCTCTCGCCCGATAAGCCCCAGGTTTTCGGCGAGATCGCGCGCGTGCTCAAGCCCGGCGGGCGCCTGGCCGTTTCAGACATCGTCATCGACGGCGCCATGCCGGCCGCCCTGCGGGAGGATCCCGAGGCCTGGAGCGAGTGTCTGGCCGGCGCCATCGACTGGCGCGACTATGCCCGCGGCCTGGAGCTGGCCGGATTGGTGGACGTCAGGGTCCAGCCGAAGAGCGGCGGCCCGGCGCCCAAAGATGAGCCGTACTCGGCCATCATCACGGCCCGCAAGCCCGCGCAACCCGCGGCCGTGATTGCGCCGGCCGCGGCCGCCGATCACGGCGCGATCACGGCCCTGCTGGCCGCCCACGCTTTGCCGACTGAGGATCTGGCCGCAGCTGAAGTGAAGTTCTTCGTCGCCCGATCGGGCGAGCACCTCGTGGGGGTGGCAGGCCGCCAAGCCGCCGGCGCCTTCGGCTTGCTGCGCTCGGTGGCCGTGGCCCCCGAGTGGCGCGGGCGCGGCCTGGCGGCCCAGCTCGTGCAAGAAGTGGAGGCCGACGCGGCCGCGCGCGGCGTGCGCCAGCTCTACCTGCTCACCACCACGGCCGAAGCCTACTTCTCCCAGCGTGGCTACAGCCGAGTGGAGCGGGCCAGCGCGCCGGCCGAGATTCAGGCCACAGGTGAGTTCGCCCACCTGTGCCCGGAGACCAGTGTGTGCCTGACCAAGGTTCTGTGAGGCCAGACCTGACAAGCGCGACTGGCCGGTCCTACCGGGCCGGCCAGCCACGCATCCAGCGGGGCAGGCGCGCAATCAGCCAGCCGAGCCAGCCCCAGGCCGTGCCCCAGACCAGGTACACGAAACCCATGCCGGCCGCCTCCCCCACGCCCTCCCACGCGGGCATGGTCTCCGGGCCCGGCTGAACGCGGCCGGCCGCGATCAAGGCCGCGGACCACACCAGCAGACCCGCGAAGTTGGCGGCTGCGCAGGCCAGCCCGGCCAGGGTGCTGGTCTGAGCCCGGCCGCCGTGCCAGCCAATCAGAGCGCCGGCGACGCCCGGCGCCGCTAAATGCAGCAGAAAAAGGAAGGGGTGCATCCCGAACGACTGGCCGGCCTCGTCATACAGCCAGGTCAGGGCGGTGATGATCCCCAGCGCCAGCCAGGCGGCCAGCGCCCACCGAATGGCCCGAGCATGATCGGCTAAGATCGTTTTGAAGCTGGTCATCGGCTGAGCCTCCTGGGCCGCCCGCGGCGCTCACAGCGGCTATGCTCCTACCATACTCCTCATTCGGCTGGGCGATAAGCCCACGCTCCACTGACAAGGCCGCCCAGACACCGGGCTCGGCTTACACAATACCCGACCGGCTTCTCCACATTTTCTCCACAAAGGCTTAATACTCTTGGGGAGCTTCGCCCAAAGGGCGCTGGGCTTGTGATCGTTTCGGCAGCCGCCTCCGGCCTCTCGGGCCGGCTGGCAGGGAGACTTCGGCACGATGAAGGCGATTGTTTTCACCCGCTACGGAACACCGGAGGTCCTGGATTTACAGGAGACGGCTACCCCCTCCCCCAAGGCTGACGAAGTCCTGGTCCGAGTGCGGGCCTCGTCGGTGAACAGCGCCGAGTGGTATGCCATGACGGGCCTGTTCGCGGCCCGACTGGGCAATGGGCTCGTCCGGCCCAAAGACCCGCGGTTGGGCGTTGATTTTGCCGGAGTCGTCGAGGCGGTCGGGCAGAACGTCGCGGATTTCAAGCCGGGCGACGAGGTCTTCGGCGGCCGCAGCGGCGCGTACGCCGAGTATGTGACCGTGCGGAACGCCATCGCCCTCAAGCCGGCCAACCTCACCTTCGCGGAGGCGGCGGCGGTGCCGACGGCGGCGGTGACGGCCTTGCAGGGGCTGCGTGATCATGGAAAAATCCAGCCAGGCCAGTCGGTCTTGATCAATGGCGCGTCGGGCGGCGTGGGCACATTCGCCGTGCAGATCGCCAAGGCCTGGGGCGCCCGGGTGACGGCGGTCTGCAGCACCCGGAACAACGAGCACGTCCGGCGGCTGGGAGCCGACCGGGTGGTGGATTACACGCACGAGGACTTCACGCGCGGCGGGGACAAGTATGACCTGCTCTTCGACGTGGCCGGCGGCCGGTCCTGGTTCGAGTGCCGGCGGGGGCTCCAGCCCAACGCCACCGTCGTCATCGTCGGCGGCCCCAAAGCCCCCGTCATCGGCCCGCTCGGCCATGTCCTCCAGATGAAGGCGGCCTCCCTGGGCGCGAGCCAGAAAGTCGTGTTCTTTATCGCCCAGTTCACGCGCGCGGACCTGCAGACCTTGAGGGACCTGCTCGTCTCCGGCCAGGTGAAGCCCTTTGTGGAAAAGACCTATCCTCTGCGACAGATCGCCGAGGCCATGCGCCATTTGGGCACGGGCCACGCGCAGGGCAAGATCGTCGTGACGATGGATTAAGTGTGCGGGTTGTCAGTCAGCACGGAGGCGATCAGATGGAACTCCAGCAGCTCGAATTCCTGAAGCACCTGTTTCATTTCAAGCGCTCGGTGTATCTCGATCACAACGCCACCACGCCGGTCAGCGCTCCCGTCCGGCGCCAAATGGACCAGACGTTGCGCCAGCACTACGGCAACCCGTCGTCCTTCTACGGCCTGGGACGGAAGTCCGCGGCTCTGATGGAGCAGGCCCGGCAACGGGTGGCGGCGGCCATCCAGGCTGATCCGGCCGAAATCATCTTCACGGGCTGCGCCACCGAGTCCAACAACGCCGTGCTCAAGTCGGTCAGCGCCCACTTCTTCCCGCGCAAGAAGAAAATCATCTCCACGCCCATCGAGCACCCGTCGGTGCTGAGCACGCTGGCCCACCTGGAGACCCAGGGTGTCGTGGTCGAGTATTGTCCGGTGGACCGCCAGGGCCGCGTGCGGCTGGCCGAACTGGAACAGCTGCTCGACGACGAGACTTTTCTGGTCTGCTGCCTGCTGGCCAACAACGAGACCGGCGTCATCCAGGACATCGCCGCCATCACGCGCAGCGCCCACCAACGCGGCGCGCTGGTGCTGACGGATTGTGTCCAGGCGCTGGGCAAGATCCCGGTGCAGGTCCACCAATGGGGCGTGGACTACGCCTCGTTTTCGGCCCACAAGCTGTACGGGCCGAAAGGCGTCGGCGCCCTGTACGTGAGACAGGGACGGCCCTTCGCGCCGCTCCTGCACGGCGGCCACCAGGAGAGCGGGCTGCGGGCCGGCACCGAAAGCCTGCACAACCTCGTCGGGTTCGGCGCGGCCTGCCAGGACGTCGAGCGGCTCCTGACACATGCCCGGCCGACCCAGGCCTTGAAGCAGTTGTTGATCGAGCGCCTGCGCGCGCTCAAACCGGATTGCGTGATCAACTCGGCGGAGGCGGAGTGCCTGCCGAACACCCTCAGCGTGACCTTTCCGGGCGTGGAGAATGCCGGCCTGATGGCGGTCCTGGACTATCGCGGGGTGGCGGTCTCGGCCGGATCGGCCTGCAGCACGGGCGAAGACAAGCCCTCCCACGTCTTGAAGGCGCTGGGGCTCTCCGACCAGGCCGCGCGCGAGACGATCCGCCTCAGCCTGGGCTGGGACACCACGGCCGGCGATATCCACTATGCCGCGGACGTGATCGGCGAGCACCTGGCCGGCCGGACGCCGCTGGTGGACATGCTCGCTCCAGCCCAACTGAACGAGACCATCCTGTTCAGTGAGGACACCTTCGTCTTGGATGTGCGCCCGCCGGACGACCGCCGCCGGCAGAAGGGCCTGCCCAACGCGCATGAGGTCTCGCCGCTGGCGGTGGAGAAGTACCTGCGGCAGCTCCCCAGAGATAAGCGCCTCCTGGTGTACTGCCCCGGCGGCGGACTGTCCTTCATGGTCTCGTACTACTTGAAGGCCAAGGGGTTCAAGCGCGTCACCAATCTGCGGGGCGGCCTGGACGCCTGGCGCAAGCGGCGCGGCGATCTGTATGAGAAGTACGCGGGCCAAAATGTGACCGTGCTCCAGCCCGACCCAACGGACGGCGCGGCGTAGCGGCGCATCTGCCGGCCGGCTGACGCGAGTATACTTCGCCCATGTCTCAGCTTGTCCTGGTGGTTGACGACGAACCCAAAGCCGCCCGCCTGGCCCGCGATTACCTGGAAAAAGCCGGCTTCCGCGTCCTCACCGCCGCCGACGGCCAGGCCGCGCTGCTCATGGCCCGCCGCGAGAAACCCGACCTCGTCGTGCTGGACCTGCTGCTGCCGCTCCTGGACGGGCGCGAGGTCTGCCGCCTCCTGCGGCGCGAAAGCGACGTGCCCATCATCATGCTCACCGCGCTGTCCGAGGAGATCGATCAGGTCACAGGCCTGGAGATCGGCGCGGACGACTACATCACCAAGCCCTTCTCGCCGCGCGCGCTGGTGGCGCGGGTGCGCGCGCTGCTGCGCCGCACGCGCGGTGACGTCAAAGCGCCCACCCTGATCCGCGTCGGCGGACTCGCGATCGATGCCGGCAAATACTCGGTCACTTTCAACGGCGGCCCCGTCCACCTCACGCCGAACGAGTTCAAGATCCTGCAACTGCTGGCCAGCCGCCCCGGCCAAACGCTCACCCGCGAGCAGCTGCTGGACGACCTGCACGGCGCCGCTTCGAATCTCGACCGCAGCGTCGACTCGCATATCAAGAATCTTAGAAAGAAACTCGAGGCGGCCTGCGGCCAACCCATGATCGAAACCGTCTACGGCGTCGGCTACCGCTTCAAGGAGCTGTGACTGGCCGCCCGCCGGTTACCGCAAGCCCGCGATGGCCGATCAGCCCGCCTCGCCCAAGCGACGGAATGTCGAAAGCCGCTATATCCCCTGCGTGCTGTTCCTCCTGCTGGCTGCCCTCCTGTTTATCGGGGGCACGGCTGCGGTTCTCTATCTGGTCTTTGCGGAGTACTCCGGGGTCAGGAATATCTGGCTCCTCGCCTGCGGCGCGCCGGTGGGCGTGGTCCTCGTCGGTTTTTTCACGATCTTCTCCCTGTACGCGCGCTATGGCCGGCCGCTGCGGCAGATTCTGAACGCCATCGACTCAGTCGCCGAGGGCGATCTGGCGGTGCGCGTGCCCAGTGACGACTCGCCGCAGTTTGGCGAGTTGATCAAACGTTTCAACAAAATGGTCGGCGAGTTGGAGCGCGCCGAACAGCAGCGCCGCAACCTCACCGCCGATATCGCCCACGAGCTCCGCACGCCGCTGCACATCATCCAGGGCAATCTCGAGGGCCTGCTCGACGGCGTCTACCTGCCGACGCCGGAACACCTCAACGCCACGCTGGACGAGACCAAACTGCTCACGCGCCTGGTCAACGACCTCCAGACCCTGTCCCTGGCCGAGACCGGCCAACTCCCGCTGCACCCCACCCGCTTCCCGCTGGCCGATCTGCTGCAGGATCTCACCACGAGTTTCGCCGCCCGCGCCGCCGCCGGCGGGGTTGAGCTGACCACCCGCCTCAGCGACCCGGACCAGCACCTCACCGCCGACTACGACCGCCTCAACCAGGTGATCTCCAACCTGATCGCCAATGCCCTGCGGCACACGCCGCCCGGCGGCGTGATCTCCATCGAGGCCGGCGCGGGCACCAGTCCGGGCCGCAGCGCCCGGATCCAGGTCAAGGACACCGGGGCCGGCATCGCGCCCGAGGCTCTGCCCTTCATCTTCGACCGTTTCTGGCGCGGCGATCGCTCACGGAGCGAGCGCACGCACAGCGGCTTGGGCCTGGCCATCGCCAAACAACTCATCCTCGCGCACGGCGGGACCATCGACGTACACAGCACCGTCGGCGCCGGCACGACCTTCAGCCTCGAGCTGCCCTGACAAGCGCGCGTGGCCCCGCTAGCGGCCGCTCAGAATAAAGGCCGCTTGGCGGACTGCCCGCCGCCCAGTACCCAGGTCCCTTGCCCTCGTCCGGCAGACCGGCTAATATGTAGTCAGTCGATATATCGTCACGCTATGCATAAGCGCCATGGCCCTGGACCCTGAACTGCCCTTGTCCGAAGCGACGTTCTTCATACTCCTCAGCCTGGCACCGGGTCCGCGGCATGGCTATGCCATCCTCAAGGATGTCCAGGCCTTGAGCGAAGACCGGGTTAAGCTTAGTACCGGCACGCTCTACGGCGCTCTCAAACGGCTGCTGGAGCAGGGCTGGATCACGCGCGTGGCTGACCCAGCCCCAGACAACACCAACCGCCAGCGCAAGGCCTACGCCCTGGCCGAGCACGGCCGGCAGAGCCTGGAAGCTGAGGCGGCGCGCCTGCAGAAGCTCGTGCAGGCCACGCAACGCCGGATCGAGGTGAGGTCAAGCGTATGAACAACTGGGCGATCCTGATCTCCGTTTTGCTGGTGGCCGGTCTGGTGTTGGCCCGAAACCGGGGTTGGGTCCCCCGGGGCTTCGCCAAAGCGCTGGCCGAGGTCGTCATCTTGCTGAGCGTTATCGTGGCGCTGGGCCTGCTCATCAGCCCATATCGTGATTTGGGGCGGTGAGGCCCGCGCCGTCAAGCGCCTGCCCCTCAGATCGAGGCAACTGTTACCGGTGTCCACAACGGTCGCAACCATCGCCCGCTTCCAGCCACTAGGCTGTCCGGCGGCGGGACAACGCGGATGTTAGTGCGCGCCGCCAGCCGCGTGTACGCCGGCCTGCTCCGGCTTTATCCGCCGGCTTTTCGCGCGGAGTTCGCGGACGAGATGCAGCTGGTCTTTCGCGAGGGGGCGCTGGCGGCCGCCCGCCAGGGCGCGGTCCTGCCGTATGTGCTGCGCGAGCTGCGCGATCTGCCGCCGGCCGCGGCGCAGGCCCACTGGCAGCATTGGGCCGGACAGTGGCAAACGTGGATCGACCGCCTGCGCGCGGCGGCCTCGCCCGCCGATCTGCCGCCGCCCGCGCCCGACGGCCGCAGCGCCTGGAGGCTGGCCGGGCTGGAAGTGGGTCTGTTTGGGCTGAGCGGGGCCATCCTGATCGCGCTCACTTACCTGGTCCCGGAAGGGGTTCCCGTCGGCTGGCAACGTGACCTGGAGGCGCTCGGCCGTGTCATCCTCCCGCTCACGATCCCGCTGACGCTCATCGGTCTGGCGCGCGGCCTGCCCCGTTGGGCGTATCCGGGGCTGGGTCTCCTTCTGAGCTATGCGGCGTTGTCCGCGGACCGGTCCGGCCTCGGGCTCTTCCTGATCGTCATGCTGGCGGCGGCCAGTTTCCTGGCGCTGCTGGCGGTCAGCCCGGACCCGGACAGCCCGCCGCTCCCCACCCCGCTGCGCCGGATCGGCCAGAGCCTGACGCTGGATTGGACGCGGCTGTCCTTCGGCGTCTACGGCGCCCTGCCGCTGGCCATCCTGGCCGCCTTCGACGACGCCCAGACCAACCTGCGCACGCCATTTCTGGCGGTGGCCGCCCTGGCGATGATCGTTGGCGCGCTGATCTATTGCCGGAGCCGGACGAGCACCGGCCAAATGGCCGCGCTCCTGGGCGGTCTGTCGCTGGCGATCTGGGCCGCGTTGCTGGACAAGGCCGCTTTCGCGGCCAGTCTGCCGGGCTGGCTGGCGGCCCCGCGCCCGAACGTCAGCGACGTCCTGCTACTCGCGGAGGTGTGGTTCCGGTGGGCGGCGCCTCTGCTGGCACCGGCTGTGCTCGGAGTCGCCAGGCTGGGAGCGCCGCCGCGGCGCCCGGCCTGACGGGAGGGCTGGCGCCTTGACGTTGACTCAATTGGTGAGCCTGGGGGTCTTCCCAGCGGCCATCGTCGTCGCGGCGGGCCTGCTCCTCCAGCGCGGGAAGAGCCCGCGCTGCCTCTTGTACCTCGCAGGCGCGACCGCGCTGCTGCTCCTTCTGATCACCATAGCCGGCCGGTTGACGCCCGCGCAGGACAGCTGGCCCGGCTTCCAGGTCACCTTCTTATTGGCGCCGGTCACCATGGGCGCGCTGACCCTGGTCCTGCTCCACTGGCCGGAGGCCCGCGCGCTGGGGCGGGGTGAACAGGTTCTGGCGCTCCTGCTGGGGCTGGTGAGCGTGGCGCTCCTCGGCCTCAGCTTGAGCGATCGGCGCTTTGCTCTGACCCTGCTCATCGGGCCGGGTGCGCTGGCACTGGCGCTCGTCTGGACCCTGGGAAGGGATGGTCGGCCGCTAGCGGCCGTGGGCGTCCTGGCGGCCTTCGCCGGCCTGGGATGGTACAACGCCCTGATAGCCGGCGCGTGGCAGCTGCCCGAGAGCCCGGGCTGGTTGTCGCTTCCGGCGCTGGCCCTCAGTTACAGCCTGCCCAGCCTGGCGGTGGCGCTGGCGGCGGTGATGGTCTCATCGGCCTTGCAGCCGCCGCGCCCAGACCAAGCCGGAGCCGCCTCACCGTGGCCGGCCGTCTGGCGGCTGGCCGTGGCGCTGAGCCTGCTCGGTTATCTGGGCTACACCATCGCCTGGGTGTCTGTGTGGGACCAGACCAGCGACGGCATGAGCGGGCTGTCCCTGTCACTGTCGGCCGGCCTCGGCGCCATCGCGGCCGGTATGGTGCTCGCGCTGACCGCCTCCGGCTGGCGCCGGCTGGCCGGGTTGGCCTTCGGCGTGGCGGTGCCGCTGGCCCTGTTCGCGGCCTTCGACTACGGCTGGGACATCTCTTACCACGCCCTGACCGAGGCCCGGGCGGCGCGCCTGGAAGCGGCCCTGGAGCGTTATCACGCGCGCACCGGCAGTTACCCGGCCGACCTGACGGCCTTGATCCCGGGCGAGCTCTGGTGGATCCCGGCGCCCGTGATCCTGCGCGGCCAGGGCTGGTGCTACCAAGCCGGCCCGGAGACTTACCGCCTGGGCGCCGTCTACCGCGAGTACTTCAGCACGCCGCTGTCAGTGCGGGTGTACGCCTCAGTTAATGACCCGCTGGGGACAACCTGGGACTGTGACGCCCGGCTGGCGGAGCTGAAGCCGCGCTACGAGCCGCAGCCGCTGACCGGGGCCTCGCCGGCTCTTCCCACGCCGGCGCCGCTGCCGACCAGCGTCCTCGCCGAGCCGCGCACGATGGTGACACCGCTGCTCCCGGCGGCCTCCGTCAGTGTGGGCGCCTGGTCACCCGACGGGCGCTACCTGCCTCTCGGCCGTCTGGAAACGGGCGGCGGCCAATCCGTGCTCAGCCTGTTCTTCCTCAACGCCCAGACGGGCGCGCTCTGTCCGGCCGGCGCCACCCAATGGCTGTTGGATGACTTGCGGGAGCAATCGGCCTGGCTGCCGGACGGCCGCCTGCTGTTGGTAACGGAAGTGGGGGAGATGGTGCTGTTCCGACCCTGCGTTGAGGGCCGGGAGCCGATCACGGAGCGGTATTCGGTGGCCTTCACCCAGGCCGTCGCGTACGACGCGGCGAGCGGCCGGGTGCTGCTGAAGAACGCGGCCGCCTACTGGATTCTGGACGGCGCCAGCCTGGAAGCCCAGCCGCTCGCGGGCGTCAGCCCGAATCCGTACGACCTTCATTGGGATCGCGCCGCCTGGTCGCCGGGCGGCCGCCAACTGGCCATTGCCCGGCTGAACGGGCAGGACCGGCAGGCCGGCGCGACGCTGTATCTGGTGGAGGGCGCTACTGGCGCTGTCAATAGGAGCCTGCCGCTCGCGACCGACTCAGACCAGAGCGCGCCGCTGGTGGAGTGGCTGACAGACGACCAATTGCTCATCCACGGCGCCGGCGGGCTCACCGTGCTAGACCTGAGTTCCGCGACGCCCCGGAGCGTGGACGTCCTGCGGGACATCTTCCTGCTGGAGGTCGTCTATCCAGACGAGGTCACGGCCATGGCGTCCATCCCAGAGCCGGCCGCCGGCCGCTACCACCTGGCCGTGCGGGTCAATCATCCCCGCAATCAGGGTGTCTACGTGTACCATTCAGAGACTGGCCAGGTCGAGGTCCTGCACTCTGACGCCGATCTGCTGCTGTTCTTCCCCGACGGCCAATGGGCTGATCTGGGCACGTCCGCGGCCGTGCCCGCCGAGCGAGATGAATATGAATTGGTCTGGGTAGACGGGCCGGGGACGGAGCCGCACCGGCTGACGGCCGACGGCCACCGCCCACGCAACTACCCGACCCTCGTCCCGCGTTACCTGCCCGCCGCCGCGCAATTGGCGTTTGGCTCATCCCAGGGCGTCTCGCTGGTATCGGTGTCGGACGGGGACCTCCTGGGCTTCTGGGAATTGCAGGGCGGCCAGGGCGGCCAGTCCATCCGCCTGATCACGTTCCCGGATAGCGGAGGCCTGCTGGCCCTGGTCGCAGGGGCCGGCTTGTACTACCTCCCCTTGCGCTGATCCCCGCCTTAAGCGGCCGCTCCATTGAGACCCGGGCGGGTGGCCCGGGGAGGCAGAGGCCAGCGCCCAACCGCCCGGCCCACGGTCGGCCGCCATTCCGGGGATAATGACCCGGCCGCCACGATAGGCTCAACCCAGATCGGAGGCCGACGACAATGGATATCCTCACCCTGCGCCAGCTCATGGCCCAGCGCGATACGTTCAGCGCGCTGGAAACCCTGGATGTGCACACCGGGGCCCGGTCCGTCCTCCGAGAATTCGACTATGTGATCGAAGCCCCGAACTGGACGCGCGATGGCCGTCAGTTGATCTACAACAGCCGGGGACGCCTCTATCAGTATGCGTTGGCCAGCGGAGCCATCCGGGCAATCGACACGGGGTTCGCCATCGACTGCAACAACGACCACGTGCTCTCGCCGGACAACCGCCAGATCGCGATCAGCCACTTCACCTACGAGGATGCCGTTTCGCGGATCTATGTCGTTCCGTTCGAGGGGGGGGCCCCCCGGTTGGTCACCGAGCAAGGCCCCAGCTACCTGCATGGCTGGTCGCCGGACGGCCAACGCCTGGCCTACTGCGCCGAGCGCGGCGGCCAATACGACATCTACTCCATCTCCGTCCACGGCGGCGCTGAGGCCCAACTCACCGACTTACCGGGCCTGGACGACGGCCCCGAGTATTCCCCCGATGGCCGGCACGTCTGGTTCAACTCCACCCGGACCGGCCTGATGCAGGTCTGGCGCATGGAGGCCGACGGCGCCAACCCGACCCACATGGTGTCCGAGGCCGCGCACGGCTGGTTCCCGCACGTCTCGCCGGACGGCCAGTGGGTGGTGTATTTGGCCTATGACAAAGATGCCGTGGCCGCGGGCGAGCACCCGCCCAACCAGGCGGTTGAACTCCGCCTGGTGCGCGCCACAGGCGGCGAATCAAAAACGATCGCGCGGTTGTTCGGCGGACAAGGGACCCTCAACGTCAACTCCTGGTCCCCGGACAGCCGCGCGATCGCGTTCGTCTCCTATCGTCTCAAGAGCTGAGGCAGCGTTGCGGCGGAAAGGTGACCGTCACTGCTTGGATGGCTCCGTGTCGGACGTTCGCGGAGCGGACGGGGAAGGATTGTCAGGGTCTGGCTCGTTTTGAAGGCCGCGGCGAAATTCGCGGATCGCGCGCCCCAATTCGCCGCCCAACTGCCCGATCCGGCCGACCCCGAACATCAGGATGACGAGGCCGAGAATGATGAGGAGTTCCGGCGGTCCCAAGTCCATGGCCGATATCCGCAGCGGGCGTCTCAACCCGCCTCCGCTGCAGCTGGACGAGCGGAGGCGGGCCGGAGGAGGAGACTCGTTCGGCACCCAGGCTGGGCTGGTCCGATCGATGCCACCAGCCTACCGCGAGCGGCGGGCCGGTGGTTGAACGCGCGCTATCGAACACCTTAAGACCGGCTGAAACTGATTACTTCAGGCCGCCGCCGGCGCCGGCCGGCGCCGAAACCAGGTGCGCCACTCGCGCTTCTCCCACACCACCAGCAGCGCGGCCGCGTTGAAGATCGAGGAATAAGTGCCCG
Source organism: uncultured Anaerolineales bacterium (assembly GCA_937952305.1). Taxonomy (GTDB): domain Bacteria; phylum Chloroflexota; class Anaerolineae; order Anaerolineales; family UBA6663; genus SpSt-583. The sequence goes on from CALFZO010000112.1 coordinate 42,449, forward strand.
AGGCGATGCCCACCAGCAACGTGACGACGAAGTGCCGGAGCGTATCGCCGCCGAACAGCACCAGCGAGAGCAGCGTGAACATGACGGTCAGTTGGGTATTGATCGAGCGGTCCAGTGTCTGCACCACGCTGTGGTTGACCACCACCTCGTAGTCCAGGCGCCGGTACAGGCCCAGGTTCTCGCGCACCCGGTCAAAGACGACAATAGTATCGTGCACCGAGAAGCCGACCACGGTCAGCAAAGCCGTCAGGAAGAGCGAGTCGACCTGCCATCCCAACACCTTGCCGGCCAGGGCCGAGAGGCCGACCACCACCAGCACATCGTGCAGCAGGGCGATAATCGCAGCCACACCATAACGGACGGCGTGCGGCAGCTTGCGGAAGGCGAACCAGACATACAGCAGGATGCCCACGGCCGCCAGCCCGACCGCGCCCGCCGCCCGGACTCCGACCTCCCGGCCGATACTGGGCCCGACCGTCTCGGCGCTCTGCACTGTCGCCGGGCCGTAGTGCTCGGCCAGCCCGGCCAGGATGGCCTGCTGTTCAACCTGGGTGAGGTCGCGGCTGCGCGCAATGATTCGGTCTGTGCCGGCAGTCTCCACCTGCACCTCCGCCACGGCGCTGGCGCCGTAGACTTGCCGGACCACGGCCGGGTCAACTGGTTCGGCGGCCGTGGGGAATTGGACGTCCAGCAGCGTGCCCCCTGTGAAATCGATGGCCAGTGGCAGCCCCCACACCGCCAGCCCGATCAGGCCGGGCACGATGATGAGCAGGGACAGGCCAAAGTACCAGTAGCGGTGTTGAATAATCTTGATCATGGTGGGCAGTTTCCGGCGGCCAGGCTCAGACCCCGAACCAGGCCGGGCGCTTGGAGAAATCGATACGGTCCATCACCAGGTGCATCAGCGTGCGCGTCAACGAGATCGCCGTGAACAGGCTGACGGCCACACCCAGCGCCAGGGTCAGGGCGAAGCCCTTGACGATGCTGGCCCCGAAAGTGCTGCCGAACCAGTACAGGATCGCGCATGTGATCAGCGTCGAGATGTTCGAATCCCGGATGGACGGCCAGGCCCGGCTGAAGCCGCCCTCCATTGCGGCGCGCAGGCTACGCCCGGCTCGCAGTTCCTCCTTCATGCGTTCAAAGATCAGGATGTTGGCGTCCACGGCCACGCCGACGGAAAGCACGAAGCCGGCGATGCCCGGCAGGGTGAGCGTGACCGGGATCAGCTTGAACAGCGCGAAGGTCACCACCGCGTAGACGCCCAGCGCCAGAACGGCCGTGATCCCGGGCACCCGGTAGTACAGGATCATAAACAGCGCCACCGTCGTCAGGCCGATCAGACCGGCCACCGTGCTCTTGCGGACGGAGTCCTGGCCCAGGGTCGGCCCGACTTCCAACGATTGGACGACCCGGAGCGGCACCGGCAGCGCGCCGTAGCGCAGCTGCAGCGCCAGACGATTGGCCGTCTCGGACGTGAAGCTGCCCGAAATCTGGCCGCGATCGCTGATGGCGGCATTGATGCGCGGGGCCGAGAGCACCCGTTTGTCCAGCACAATGGCCAGGAAGTCGCCGACATGCTGTCCGGTGAAGGCGCCGAAGACCTGCCCTCCCTCGGTGGTCAGGCGAAAGTCGATGATTGGTGTGCCCAGCCGATCGGCGGTGACGGAGGCGTCGCTCAGGGCGGCGCCGGTCATGAGTGTGACGTAGACCGTATCGGTCACGGCCGTTGTCTGAGCCGCCGCCGCCAGCGTGTGATCCGAGTTGCCGCAGTCTACTTTGATGATTTCCGGGCAGTAGGTCTGGACGATGTCACCGGCTGCAGGGGGTTGGGCGTCGGCCGGGACAATGATGAATTCCAGCAGCCCGGTCTGCTTGATTGTGTCGATGGCCTGCTGCGGGTCGGTGACGCCGGGCAGCTCAACCACGATGCGGCTGCTGCCTTGCAGCTGCACCAGCGGCTCAGCCACGCCCAGGCCGTTAACGCGCTGCTCCACAATCTGGCGGGCGGTCTCCAGCGAGCGGGCCTCCAGCGTGGTTCCGGCCGGCAGGTCCGCCTCCAGCAACACCCGCAGGCCGCCCTTCAGGTCCAGGCCTTCGCTGACCGTGAACTGCCGGTCGATCAGGGTGGCCCCCAAGGGCAAGTAGATCCCGGTCCCCGGGATAACGACGTAGATCGCGCCGGCGATGAGGAGCGCGATCATGACAAGCCAAGCGAGCGACCGTTGCGACATGGGTGGGAGCCTCTCTCAAGACATGCGCCCGCTCGGTGGAAGCGGGCCTAGACGGTGGCGGCGGGCGGCCAAGATTGGGCCAGTTCCGCCCACGCGGCCCGCCAACCACTCCGGGTCCACTGGCCGCACGAAATAATCCAGCGCGCCGGTGGGCAGCGCCCGCAGCCCTTGGGCCAGGCCCGGCCTGATCAGCAAGACGAACGGGAGGCCGGTGGCCTGCCGCTGGCGCGCCAGGGGAAGGCCATCCGGGTCCGCAAATGCAGTGGGACCAGGTCCGGTGGGCTCAATTCGAGACGCCAAGCGGCATGGTGGGCCGCCGAGACACCATTCATCGCATGGCCGGCCGCGCGCAAGCAAAGGGCTTCGCCTCAGCTGGCCGAGACAGCGCCGTCGATCAACAGGATCGGGAGTGGCACAACCTGAGCGGGGCCGCCCGCACTTGAGACAAGCGGTGAGGAACCGGCGGCGTCACACCAATGGGGAGACTCTAGCGCCCACCCCGGCCGAATGGCTAACCGTGAGCCTAGGGTTATCTTAAGATCGGCTTAAGCCGGAGCGGCCGCCGGGAGGTCGAAGTAGAAGTCAGCGCCGCCCGCGGGCAGATTGGCGGCCCGCAACCGGCCGCCGTGGGCGTTGACGATGGCCTGGGCGATGTTCAGGCCCAGCCCCAGGTTGAGCCCGGACCCGGACCGGCGCAGATCGCCCCGGCGAAACCGGTCGAAAATGTGCGGCAGGATTTCCGGTGGGATGCCTGGGCCCGTGTCACGCACGTGGACGATGACGCCGCCTCCCGGCCCACCCGCTTCAGCCCACAGTTCAACCTGCCCGCCCGCCGGCGTATACTGCAGGGCATTGTCCAACAGGTTGAAGAGCAGTTCCATGACCCGGTCCGCGTCGGCACTGACTGTGGGCAGCGGGTGCAGGGCCGCCACCCGCACGGTGACCTGGCGCATCGCGGCCGCCGCCGCCAACGCCGCCGCCGCCTGCTCCAAGAGCGGCCCCGCCTCGGTCGGAGCCAGCTTGAGCACCGGCCCGCCGCCCTCGTAGGCCGCCAGCCTGAGCAGGTCGTCCGTCAGGCGCCGCAGATAGTGGATGTGCGCGCTGATGCCGGCTGTCAGCCGGTCACGCAGTTCGGGCTGCTCGGCCGCGCCGGTCGCCAGCGCCTCAACCGCGGCCTGAATGGAGCCGAGCGGCGTGCGGACATCATGGGCCAGATTGGCGAACATGGCCTGGCGGGCCTGCTCGGACCGTTGCAGGGCGCCAGCCATGCGGTTGAAACTGTGCGCGACATCGGCCAGTTCGGCCGGCGCGTTGATGGGCACGCGGTGGTCGAAGTGCCCACCGGCGATGTCCTCGGTCGCAGCTCGCAGCTGATCCAGGGGAATGGTGAGGCGGCGCGTGAACTCCAGGCTCACCAGGAGCGCCAGCAGGGCCAGCAGCACCATCGCCAGCACCACCCACAGCCGCAGCTGGCTCAGCTCACCCTGCACATCCGCCATCGGGTAAGCCAGGTGCACGGCCCCGAGGACCTGGCCCTCGACCAGAATCGGCTGCGCCACAAACGCGACCGGCACAGCCAGTGCCGGGCTGCGATCCACACCCCGCGCCGCTGTGCCGGTCAAAGCCAGGGATAGGCCCGGCTCGTCGGTCATTCCGGCCACCGTCAGGCTGGAGGCCGCCGCCAGCTGGCCGGCGGTATCGAAGACCAGCACACGCGCCTGGGTCCGCAGCGGCGCCGGCGGGTTGGTCACCAGGTCCGCCGCCGCCGCCGGCTGCCCGGCGGCCAGTTCGCCGGCGATGGCCTGCCCGATCAGGCCGGCCTCCGCGCTCATGTCGTCCAGCAGCCGGCCCAGGTAGAACTGGTCCAGCGAGCGCAGCATGAACCAGCCCAACAACCCCACTGGCACGACGCTGATCAGCCAGAAGCTGAGCAGCAGCCGCACCCGCAGCGAGCCAAAGGCAGCCTGAAGCCGGCGGCGCATCTCAGGGCTCCCGGAACTTGTAACCGATGCCCCGGACGGTGAGCACGTACACGGGCCGGGAGGGGTCGGCTTCGATGGCCTCGCGCAGGCCGCGCATATACACATCCAGGACGCGCGTATCACCGAAGTAGTCCTGGCCCCAGATGGCATCGACGATGTCCTGGCGGTTCAGGGCCTCACCCGGCCGGCTGATCAACAGCTTGAGCAAATCGAAGTGTTTGGGGGGCAGTTCAACGGGCCGGCCGCGCACCGTCACGGTGTGCTTGACCAGATCCAGCTCCACGTCACCCACCCGGTAGCGCTCGGGCGGCAGGCTGGGGGCGCCGATCCGGGCCCGCCGCAACACAGCTCCCACACGCGCCAGCAGTTCCCCCATGCCAAACGGTTTGGTGATGTAATCGTCTGCGCCGCGCTCAAAGCCCAGGATCACGTCCATCTCACGGTCGTGGGCGGTGAGGAAGATGACGGGCAACGGCGCTACGCCGGGCCGGGCCGCCTGGGCCTGGAGCTGGCGGCACAGGCGCCAGCCGTCGGTGTCCGGCAGACTGATATCCAGGATGGCCAGATCAAGGGGCTCTTGCCGCGCCAGGGCCAGGGCCTCCGCCCCGGTTTGAGCGCTGTGCACGCCGTAGCCGGCCCGTTCCAGGCTGAAGCGCACGGCGTCGATCAGCAAGGGATCGTCGTCGACAAGCAGAATCTGATCGGGCATGGTCGTGGGTCCGCTGACCAGGATTATAGGCCCAGCCGGCCGGCGCGTTGGCCGTGGAGCGGCGCGCACTTGAGTGCTTGACCCTCAACCGACCGACCGCTTACGCTCAGGACCGCGATCGGCGCTCCCCTCCCAACCGGCAGCCGATCTAGAGGCATCTATGCGCTCAAAGCAGCTGTGGGTTCTGCTGGCCGCCGCCCTGCTGCTGGGGTGGTTCATCACCTGGGTCGATAGCCAGCCCAACTGGGATGACACCGGGATCACGGCCGGCGTCATCTTGTCAGCGACCGCGGCCCTGGGCTATGGTCTGCCCGGAAAAGCCTGGCTCTGGGCGTTGGCCGTCGGCGGCTGGATCCCGCTCGGGGGCCTCATCGTCACTCACAACCCGGGCGCGGTCCTGGCCTTGATCGTGGCCTTCGTCGGCGCGTTCGTCGGGGCGGCCGCCCGGTTGATCCTGGCGAGTCTGTTCGCCAACCGGCCCGAACCTTAACTCGCC
>CALFZO010000113.1 GCA_937952305.1 uncultured Anaerolineales bacterium
TGCCGCAGCCGACGCCGACCGTGACCCCGCTGCCCACCGCGACGCTGGCGCCGGGCCTGACCACGGCCGTCCCGCGCCTGACCTACACCGTCAAGGACGGCGACACGCTGGCCGGCATCGCGCGCTTCTACGGCCTCAACATCGTCGACATCATGCAGGTCAACGGCCTGTCGGACCCGTCCAAGATCCGCTCCGGCCAGGTGCTGGTGATCCCGGTCGAACTGGCCATCACGCCCGGCCCGTCGCCGACGGCCACCGCGCCCCCGCCCTACGCCGCGCCGCAGCAGCTCAACCCGCGCGACGGCGAGGTCTTCGTGGGCGCCGAGACGGTCACGCTGCAGTGGGCGGCGGTGAGCCAGCTGCGCTCCGGCGAGTTCTACCAGGTGACGATCGAGGACGTCACCGCCAACGCGGCCCGCATCCTGCGCGACGTGGTCCCGGACACCAAGTTCATCATCCCGGCCACGTTCCAGCCGCAGGACGGCCAGCCGCACATCTACCGCTGGAGCGTGACGGTGGTGCGGCAGCGCGCCAGCACCGACCCGGCCTCGCCCGCCTACGATTCGGCCGGCCTCTCCAGCCCGGAGCGCAGCTTTGTGTGGTCCGGCAGCGGCGGCGCGCCGGCCGCCACGCCCGCTCCCTGACAGGCAGGCCGCGCCTTGACGTCGATGCAAGCGCGCAATCGAATCAGCTGGCTGACGGTGTTTGCGGCCCTGTGCCTGGTGGGCTCGGCCGGCCTGTTCATCTTCGAGATCGTCCGCTACAGCCAAACCTACGCGCAGCTGCCGGCCGGCCTGAGCCTGGGCGGCGTACCGGTCGGCGGCCTCACCCAGGACGCCGCCCTGCAGCAGCTGGTGACGGCCTACGGCGCCCCGGTGGAACTGCGCTATCAGGATCAGCTCATCCTGCTCGAGCCGGCCGTGGTCGCCTTCCAGGTGAACACGACCGTGATGCTGCCGCAGGCCGGCCAGGCCCGCACCGGCGCCGACTTCTGGAACGGCCTGTGGGACTACTTGTGGCTGCAGCCTCCGGACACCCGCGATGTGCCCCTGCGCGCCACCTACTCGCAAGACCGGCTGCGCGCCTTCCTGGATGATGTCGCCGCCCGCTATGATCGGCCCGGCAGCCCGCCGCAGGCCGACCCCGGCCAGCTCGGTTTCAAGCCGGGCGCGCCCGGCCACACCCTCAACGTCGACGCGGCCATCGAACTGGTCGACACCGCCCTGCACTCGCCCGATCAACGCCTCGTCGACCTGCCGCTGGTGGAGCAGACGTCCATCCAGCCGTCGCTGGGTACGCTGGCCGAGCTGGTACGCGCCAACGCCCAGCTCTTCGAGTTCGACGGCGTCTTCAGCCTGTACCTGGCCGACCTGGCCAGCGGCGAAGAGCTCAACCTGACCCTGGCCAACAGCGAGCCGATCTCCGGCCCGGTGGCTTTCTCCGGGATGAGCACGATCAAGATCCCGATCATGGTGTCGTTCTTCACGCGCAACAGCGGCGCGCTCAGCGAGGGCGAGGACTTGCTGCTGCAGCGCAGCATCGAGGAATCCGGCAACACCGCCACCGACCTGCTGCTCAAGACCGTCGGCGTCGGCGACGGCCTGGACGGCACGCTCAACGCCACCGACGACATGCGCCGGCTCGGCCTGGCCAACACCTACATCAGCGGCCTGCTGGACGTGGCCGGCGCGGTCCTGACGCCGTTCGCCACGCCCGCCAACAGCCGCACCGACGTCAACTTGCAGCCGGACCCCTACAACCAGACCACGGCCGAGGACATGGGCGTGCTGCTGGTGATGCTCTACCAGTGCTCGCAGGGAGGCGGCGCCCTGCTGGCGGCCTTCCCCGGCCAGGTGACGCCGGAGGAGTGCCAGAAGATGATCCAGTACCTGACCCAGAACCAGGTCGGGCCGATCTTCATCACCGGCGGCACGCCGGGCGGCGTGGTGGCCCACAAGCACGGCTGGGACACGGTGCCGCTCACCAACGTCGGCGACGCCGCCCTGGTCTTCACGCCCGGCGGCGACTACGTGCTGACCATGTACCTGCACCAGGCCGAGACCATCGGCTACGAAGACGCCAACCGCTTCCTCATCTCCATGGCGCGCGCCATCTACAACTACTACAACCGCCTGGCGCGGTGACGGGCACGGCGGCCGCTCAAAACAAAAACGTCCCGGCCGGGACGTTTTTTGTTGGCAGGTGGATCGGGCTGCCGGCGGGCCGGGGCGCTCACGTCACGCGTCCGGCACCTCGCCCTCCTGGAGCGCAAAGCGGTCGGGGTGCGCAAACAGGTATCCCCAGCCATCCAACTCCGGCACCGGCCGGCCGTGGGTGTTGAGGAAGGTGGTGATGTTGGTGCGGTGCTCGATGCCGTGGTTGACGGCCTGCATGAAGAGCTGGCGCGCCTGGTAGTCGATGGTCTTGCCATCCTCTTCTTCATGGACGTTCTGGGTGGGCGGCACCCGCTGCACCGTCTCCAGGAAAGCCGCGCCCAGTTGCGCGGCATAGGCCGCCAGGTCGGTGAGGCTGGGTGCCTCCTCCCAACTGAAGGCCGGCTGCAGGTGCACGCCGTTGATCCGGTTGAGGTAGTCGGCTTCGGCCCGCAAGAGGTGGCGCAGGACAGCGCGGATCGAGCCATATGCGCCAGGGATGCTGGCCGTCAGCAAATCCTCGCCGAGGTCGGCGCAGGCCGCCAGCAGCTGCTGGTTGGCCCAGGCGTTGTAACGGATGAACTCGACCAGAGTGGGCTCGGGTTGCGTCGGCATGCTTCAGAGCCTCCCGTGGACGCCGGCCGACGGCCTCAGCCTGATTGGCCGGCTTGGCTTGGGATGATCGGAGACGAACGGCGCCGGGGTGGTCAGGCGTCGCCTTTGGCGGAGTCGCGCCGCTTGACGAGCACCAGCGTGTTGCCGGCTGAGTCGCTGCTGAATTCCACCGCGTCCATCACCTGGCGCATGAAGAACAGCCCCAGGCCGCCGATGCGCATCTCGTCGAGCGGCGCGCTCAAGTTGGGCTCAGGCACGGAGTTGGGATCAAAGGGGCGGGCCGTGTCGCGGATGGTGATGGTCAGCTCGCCCGGCTCGGCCTCACAGGTCAGCCAGATCTGGCCCAGGTGCTCGCCGCCATATCCGTGTTCGATGATGTTCGTGCAGGCCTCGTCCACCGCCAGCTGGCAGTGAGACGACTGGCCCTCGTCCAGGCCCGCGCTCTCGGCCGCCTGGGCCACGAACTGACACACCTGCTCGAGGCGGTCATAGCTCCCAGGGACGGTAAGAGTGCGAGCCATAGCGGAGAAGAGCCGGCCGCCGGGTGCGGCGCGCGGAGCTAGTAGCCCGTCCACCCGACCCGGAGGGCTGGGCACCGGCTGAGCGCAGTTGGGGCGGGACAGCCCCGGTCCATCGCTTTCATGTGGACGGGCTCTAGAAGCTGCCGACGGCTTCTTCGCGCGAGCGGTAGATGGCAAAAATCGAGGTCAGCCCCGCCAGGCGCAGCACTTCTTCCACGCGCGGCGACGGGTTGGCCACGCGCAGGTCGCCGTTGACGCGCTTCACGGACTTGAGCGTCGAGACCATGGCGCGCAGACCGGCCGACGACATGTATTCCACGTTCAGCAGATCCAGCACGATCTGCGTCTTCTCGGCGTCCACCAGCTTCTTGAGCGCATTCTCGAGATCCGGCGCCGTGGAGCTGTCCACCCGCCCCGATACGGCGACTACGGACACGGCCCCGCTATCTTGCGTCGCGATTTGCATTGGCTTGTCTCCTCGGCTTAGCATAAAGAGCGTGAGCGATTATACCGAAAGATAATGGCCCACACAACTGAAACGGGTGAGCGGTCGCTAACGAGCGCCGTCGCCGCGCGCCTCGGCCAGCCGCGTCGCCGTCAGGCTCAGCCCCACGAAGATCCAGAACAGCGCCCCGGCCGCCTGAAAGGTCAGGTTGAAGAAGTAGTGATCCACCAGGCCCACCGTCAGCGCCGCCGCCAGGCCGGCCAGCAGGCCCAGCCAGAGCGCGGCCAATTGCTCGTCCGCATAGACCAGGGCGCGGCGCGCCAACGCCCAGACGTACACGGTCGCCAGCGCCAGCAGGAACGCACCCAGCCCGAGCAGGCCCATCTTAGACGCGATCAGCAGATAAGCGTTGGACACCCCCAGGTAAATGTCGATCTCGGGCGCGCCGGCAAAGCCCACGCCGATGGCCGGGTAGCGGCTGATCAGCGTGAAGGCGTCCTTGTATTCGCCGAAACGCATCTGCGTGGCCAGGTCCTGACCCTGCAAGCCCTCCAGGAAGTGGGCCACGTAGTCTTGGGTGGCCGGCAGCACCAGGATCACGAGCGCGCCGGCGGCCAGCACCCACACCATCCGCCGGTAGCGCAACAGGGCGATGAAGAGCAGCGCCGCGGCCAGGGCCGCCATTGCCCCGCGCGAGAACGTCAGCAGCAGGCAGACGCCGATCAGGCCGAAGACGGCCAGCGCCAGCCAGCGGCGGCCCAGCACCGTGCGCCGGGTGAGCAACTGCGGCGCCGCCAGCCCGCCGAGCATGGCCAGCAGGCCGCCCAGCGCGTTCGGGTCCACCGAGGTGGCGATGGCGCGCTCGGCGTTGGCGGGGTCGTCCTCCACATAGCGGATGACGCCGCCGCCCGGATAGTTGAAGACCTGCAGCGCGGACAGCGCGCGCTCGGCCAGGTCGTCCGGCAGCAGGTACAGGCCGATCCCGAGCACGGCCGTCAGCGTGCCGCCGATCAGCAGGACGCGCACCAGCCGCGCCAGCTTGGCGCGCGTGTCCAGGTAATCCACCAGGATGAAGGCGAAGGCGATGCTGAGCAGCATCTCGCCGAACTGGCGCAGCAAGTTGGCGGTCAGAGGGCCGTTGGGCATCCCGGCCACGAAGCTGAACAGCATCAGGGCCATGAACACGACGATGGGCGCGTGGGCGGGCGTCAGCGTCAGGCGCCGGCGCTGGCCGGTCATCCATTGCACGGCATACACGAACAGCACCGCCGCCATGGCCAGGTCCAGGAAGGTGGGCGTGAACACGATCTTGAACGGCACGCCGCCGAAGGGCAGCAGGGTGATGATGGCGATCACGGCCCACAGCCCGAACTCGATCTGGCTGAGGACGAGCAGCGCGGCCGCCAGACCGAGCACGACGCCGGCGGCGATGAGCGGGCCCGTGAAGCCCAGCAGCGCGCCCAGGCCCACCGCCAACCCCGCCACGGTCAGGCCCAGCCCCACGGCATAGGCGCGCGGCGAGGTGCGCGCCGCGTCCAGCAGCAGGTTCTGGCGCTGGGCGGCGAGCGGGTCGCCGTCCAGGCGCGCGCTCAGGGCGGGCGGTGAGCTCGATCTCGTCATGGTCGAAAAGCATCCGGCAGGATCACGGCATTGTCGTCCCACGGCGCGCCGCCGGGCCGAAACGCCAGCAGCCGCGCGCCGCTGGCCGGATCATACCACCCCAGGCGCAGCGCACAGCACGCCGCCGGCAGATCGGCGGGCAACACGATCACGCGCCGGTCCACCACCACCTGCCCCGGCAGCCAGGCCGAGGTCGGCCAGTCACCGTCCACGGGCGGGCCGTCCGCCTGATGGACCTGCGTCCCGGCGTCGTCCAGAAAATGCAGGAACAGCGTGTAGTCCGTGGGCAGGGCTTGGCCGGCGCGCCAGTAGAAGGTGAGTTGCAGTTGGCTGCCGGCCACGACGGCGTCATAGCCCAGCAGCGTCAGGTCGTATTCAAAGGTCGCGCCGTCCGGCACGGCCGGCGTTGGTTCCGGCGGCGCGGCGGCGACCGCGCTCCCCACCGGGAAAGTCACGGCCGTCAGCGCGGCGCCATCCGGGCCGAACACCGGCAGCGGGTTGGCAGGGTCCTCGTCCCAGCCCGTCACCCGCAGGCGCAGCCGCGTCGGCGTCGTCGCGTCGACGCTCACCGGCAGCGCGTACGGGTCGGCGTATAGCGCGCCCGGCTGCATCTGCGAGGTGGGCAAGCGCCCCGCCCCCGGCCAGGTGTCGATCTGGCCGACGGCCTCCGTCCCGCGCCCGAACACCACCAGCGCGAAGGCGTAGTCTTTGGCCATCGGCGCGAGCGCGCGCCAGTACAAGGTCACGGCCACGGGATGGCCCGGCGCCTGCGGCGCGTCGTTCGCGGTGTAACCCACCAGCTCCAGGCTGGCGCCGAAGCGCACGCGCACCGACCGCAGGTCGGCGGGCAGAGCGGCCTCGCCCAGGGCGGCCGGCCGCGCATACTGCGGCGCGATATCGGCCACGGGGATGACGGCCGCCACCCCGGCCAGCAGCCCGCCCAGCGCCAGCGCCGCCCAGCGCTGCCAGCGCTGCGGCACCAGAGCCAGCCAGCCGGCAGCCAGGCCCAGGCTGAGCGGGGCCAGCGCCCCGAACAGCAGGCGGCCCTGCGAGGCCGGCGTCGTCATCGTCCAACGGATCACGCCGATGAGCGTCAGCAGGCTGAAGCCGGCCAGCAGCAGCTGCGCGAAGGTGAGGCGCTGACGCGCGCGCCAGGCCGCCAACGCGCCGCCGGCCAGGCCCATCACGGTCAGCGCATGAAATACCCACTGCGCCCACACGCCAGGCAGGAGCGTAAACGCGCCGAAGATACCCCAGAAGGAGAGGTAGAAGCCGTACCACTCCTGCGTCACCAGCGTCCAGACGTCCACGCTGCGCGGGCCGGCGATGGCCACCATCGTGTCCAGGCCGAGCGGCTCGTGGTAGAGCAGCCAGTTGCGCGCGAACCACCAGCCGCAGACCACGGCGGCCACGGTGAAGGTCAGGCCGAGTTGTAACGCCAGTGGCCACAGCCGCCGCAGCCGGTCTTCGGGCTTGGTCCGCGTCCACTCGCCCCAGGCCAGCGCCAGCGCCGCCACCGGCCACACCACCAGGCCGCTCACTTTGGTCAGCGCCGCCAGTCCCAACACCACGCCCAGCCCGGCCAACGCCAGGTACGCCGGCGCTGTCCGCGCTCGTGCCAGGTCCAGCATCAACACCAGCGCCGCCGTGCTCAGCAGCATCAGCAGGTTGTCGTTGTTGATGGCGGCGTTGATAAACAGCGCCATCGGGTTGAAAGCGACCGCGGCCGCGGCCAGCAAGGCCACGGTCTCGCCGCCGCCCGCGCGCCGCGCCAGGGCATACGCCAGCGCCACCGTGCCGCAGCTCAGCGCCAGCGAGAACAGCCGGATCACGACCACGGCCCGGGCCGTCTCGCCGGAGGCCTCCGGCGGCGCCGGCCGGTAGAGGTTGACGTTGTGGGCCGCGCCCACGTAGCCGACCTCGGAGAGCGGGTTCATGACGAAGACCTGCTCGAAATCGCCGGTGGGCAGCCAGACCGTCAGGCCGGCGCTGAGCAGATAGTACAGCGGCGGCTGGCTGCCCTCCTGCCCGTAGATGGCGTCGCGTACGGCCGGGTCCTGCACCGGCAGGCCGCGCCCGCGCACCAGCCATTGGATCACGCCGTAATGCACGCCCTCGTCCGAGGCCTCGAACATGGGCGTCGCCCACACATAGAGCAGGCCGATCAGGAGATGGGCGGCGACGATGGCGGCCAGCCAGCGGCGCGGCGTCATGGCGTCACCCGGATGCGGCTGAGCAGGACCGATTGGCCGTCGGTCGGCCGGCCGTCGTCCGTCCACAGCGGCAGCGGCGTTAAGGTTTGCGCGTCGTACACCACGACCTCGAGGAAATACTGGCCCGGCGGTGTCTCCGGCGCCAGCGTGAGCGTGTACGGGTCGACCACTTCCGCGCCCACGACCCAGGCCGCAGTCGGCGCCGCGCCCTGCTGCGGCCAGCTGTCCTGCGCGGCCCAGCGTGTGAAGTCTTCGCCGCGCACACGCGCCGAGACCGAGTAGTTGGCGGCGATGGGCCGCAGCGCGCGCCAGTGGAGCGTGAGGGTCAGGGCTTCGCCGGGGCGCAGGACGCGCCGGTCCACCGCGTAGCCGGTCAGCTGGATCAGGCCGCCCAGGTTCTGGCGCAGCGGGTTGGGCGCCGGGCCGGCGCGCGCGGCCAGCGGGAGCGTGCCGAAGGCGAAGGCGTCCCCGCCGGTGCTGGCCGGCAGGCGCGCGCCGTCTTGCAGGTCGTACACGCCCACGCGCAAGTGCAATCGGGCCGGGGCGTAGGCGCCGGCCGGGAGCGCGATCACGTAATCGTCGGCCCAGGTCTGGCCGGGGCGGAGCAGCGTGGTCGCCAGCAAGCCCTGGCCGGGGAAGCGGTCGCGCTGGGCCACGATGATCTCGTCCTGATCGACGACGTGCACGAACACGCTCCAGTCCCGGTCCATGGCGATCTGGCTCTGCCAGTAGAGCGTCAGCCGCACGGCTTCGCCCGGCGTCGCCGCCTCGGTCCGCAGCGCGTACCCGAGCAGTATCAGCTCGCCGCCGAAGTCCACGTTCACGCGCTCCGGGATGGCGGCCAACTCGGCTTCAGACAGCGGCGCGGGCGGCTGGTAATGCGGCGCGATCACCGTGAACGGCACCAGCGCGGACAGGGCGAACATGAAGACGGCCAACGCGCCGGGCAACACCACCGGCGCGGAGCGCGCCGGCCTTAGTCGGCCAAACTGCGCCAGGCCCACGACGATCAATACGCTGATGGCGCTGATGGCCGGGAAGATCAGCCGGCCTTGCGAGGCCCAGGTCAGGCCGGACCAGCGCACCAGGCCCACGAACAGGGCCGCGATCCAGGCCAGCAGCAGCCCCCACTGGCCAAGGGCCAGCGCCGTCACCGCGCGGCCGCGCCGGGCCGCCAGCAGACCGAGGCCCAGGCCAAGCCCGGCGGCGGCGACGGCCAGGTTGAGGACCGTGTAGGTCCAGGCCGGCATCGGCACACTGACGCCGCCGAACAGGCCCCAGTAGGCCAGCACGAAGCCCTCGCGCTCGCCCCACAACTGCAGCAGAGTCGCCGGCTGCGGCCGCGCGCCGACGATGGCGATGAACGAGTTCCAGCCCAGCCAGTCGCCGTAGAGCTGAAAGTTGCGCCAATACCACCAGCCCGCCACCGCTCCAGCCAGGCCGAAGATGAGGCCGGCGCCGATGAGCCACTGGCGAAGGTCGAAGGACGAAAGACGAAGGGGCATTCGTGCGCCGGCCTCCGTCGGTCGTCCGAGTAGAGTCCCCGCCGCCAGCACCAGGCCGGCCAGCCCCCACAGCCCGAGCGCCGATTGCTTGCTCAGCGCGCCCGCGCCCAGCAGGAGGCCGAGCGCCACGTGCGCCCAGCCGAGCCGGTCCGGTGGGTGCCGCAGCCAGCGGACCAGCAGCCACAGCGTGGCCGCCGAGAGCGTGACGGCCAGGTTGTCGTTGTTGACGGAGGCGCTGATGAACACGAACATCGGCGTGAAGCCGGTCACCGCCCCGGCCGCCAACGCCAGCGCCTCGGCGGGGCGCGTCTCGCCCAGCAGCTCCCGCGCCAGGCGGTAAGTGCAGTACACGGTGGCCGCGCCCAGCAGCACCGAGAGCAGCCGGATCACGCGCACCGCCAGCGCCGTGCCGGTCCAGCGCCCGGCCTCGTCCGGCGCGTGGATGACGATGTTGTTGTTGCGATCCGGAGTGATGACGCCGTTGTCGGTGTGCGGGTTGATCCAGCGCACCTGCGCCAGGTCGCCGGTGTCGATCCAGAAGGTAGCCGCCGCCATCAGGTAGTAATACAGCGGCGGCTGGCTGCCCTCCTGCCGCCACGGCCCCACGTTGGCCGGGTCCTGTACAGGCAGGCCCTGGCCGTCGGCCAGGCGCTTGACCATGGGATAGTGCCACAGCTCGTCCGAGATCTCGAAGAGCG
Organism: uncultured Anaerolineales bacterium; assembly: GCA_937952305.1. Lineage (GTDB taxonomy): Bacteria > Chloroflexota > Anaerolineae > Anaerolineales > UBA6663 > SpSt-583. Next base: position 9,771 of record CALFZO010000113.1, read on the forward strand.
GCGTCACCACGGCGTAGACGGCGCCGACGGCCACGAAGACGGCCAGCAATGCCGGCAGGGCGAAGCGCTTCATAGCGTGCCGATGAACTCCAGCAGGCGCCGCGCGATGCCGTTCCACTGGAAGCCGGCGGCGGCGGCCCGCGCGCCGGCGCCGAGCCGGGCGCGCAGTTCGGGCGCATCCAGCAGCGCGCTGACGGCCAATACGAGCGCCTCGGGCGAGCCCGGCGGCACCAGGCGCACCGTCTCGCCGTCGCGCAACTCGGCTACGGGCGCGGCCGGCGTGGTGGTGATGATGGCGCAGCCGTGCGCCAGGGCGGCCATGAGCGAGCCGCGCCGCAGCGAGGCGCCGTCGCGGTACGGCAGCGCCAGCACGTCGCAGGCCAGCAGATGGGCCGAGACCTCGCTCTCCGCGACGAAGCCCGTGCGCAGCACCCGGCCTTCGACATCGAGGCCGTGCCGCTTGATCTGGCGCTCCAACTGGGCCGCGAAGGCGGCGTCGCCAGGGTCGCTGGCGCCGGCCTCCCCGCCGATCAGCAGGAGCTTCACCGGCGCTTTGCGCGTCACCAGCGCGGCCAGCGCCGCAATCAGCGTGTCGCCGCCCTTGGAGTGGTTAAGGAAGCCGAAGTACCCGATCAGGCAATCCCGCGCGCCCACGCCCAGCGCGGCCCGCCAGGCGGCGCGCTCGTAATCAGCCGGCGGCGCCGGGCGGATGTTGCTGCCGATCGGGATCTGGGCGACGGCGCGCACGCCGCGTCGGCGCAGCTCGGCCGCATCGGCGGGGTCGGTGGCCACAGCGCCTCGCGCGGCGCGCGCGAGGTGGGTCACCGCCCACGGCCGCAGGGCGCCGGCCTTGGGGAAGAGATACGGGATGCGCAGGTCATGGAAGGTGACGACGGTGGGCCGGCCGGCGACGTCCGGCAGGAAATGGATGGGCGCCCCCAGGCCGTACGCCGCCGCTTGATACTGAACGTTGAGCCAGTCCAGGCTCAGGTCGCGCGCCAGCGCCCGCACCTGCCCCAGGGCCGGGAACGACCAGCCGCGCACGACGGCGTGCGTCTGAAAAGCGGGCGCGTTCGGACCCGCCGGGCGCGCACAGCGGAAGTCGGTGAGCACGTGGACGTCCACGCCCAGCTCCGCCAGCGCCTGCGCCAGCTGAAAACTGTAGTCCCCCACCCCGCCCGCGAGCGGCGGAAACTCGCCGGTGATGATACCGATCCGCATAGGTTGATCGTCTAGCGCCGCTGAGACAGTGAGTCCCACAGAGGCGGAAAGGTCACTCCGCGTCTCGCCGTCTCCACGGCCGTCCCAGAGCAATTTCCGCTGGCGCTGACGTCACCCGGCCCCGGCCCCTCACTTCGCTTCGCTGCGGGGGCCATGGTGCGCCGGAATGACCGAGCGTAAGTCATATCGGGAACCGCTCTAAGCTGTGCCCCGCAGCCCGGAGCGCAGGACCTGCCAATAGACGCGCACGCGCGCGGCGCGCAGGGCGCGTTTGTGACCGACCAGGCCCTTGAGCGCCTCCAGCGCCAGTTGGGCCGCAAAGTTCGCCAGCAAAAACAGGCGCAAAACTTCGGCCGCCGCCGCGCCGTGATACTTGCGGTAGTAGCGGACCTTGCTGGAGTTGAAGCGGATGTGCGTGGCCGCCGGCACCTGCGCGCTGGAGCGGCCCTCGTAATGGATCACGCGCGCGGCCGGCACGTGCGCCACCCGCCAGCCGGCGGCGCGGATCCGCCGGCACCAGTCCAGCTCCTCCGAGTACATGAAGAAGCCCTCGTCCAGCCCGCCCACCTGCTCCACCACCTCGCGCCGCACGAGCAGAGCCGCGCCCACCAGCCAATCCACCTCGGCCGGCTGGTCCGGCGGCAGGTCCAGCGCGTAGTAACGGCGCAGCAGGCCGCGCGGGGCCAGGCCCTGCAGCCACGTGCTCTCAAAGAAGCCGGTCAGCAGCGCCGGGAAGCGCCGGCGCGTGGACTGCGGCGTGCCGTCGGCGTAGACCAACTGCGGGCCGACCACGCCGACCTGCGGATGGGCGTCCAGGTAGCTCGTCAGCGCCGCCAGCGCCCCGGGCTGCACCTCCGTGTCCGGGTTGAGCAGGCCCAGGTAACGGCCGCGTGCGGCCCGCAGGCCGAGGTTGTTGCCGCGGCTGTAGCCCAGGTTTTCAGCGCTGGCGATCAGCCTCAGCGCCGGGAACTCGGCCCGGACCATGTCCGGCGTGCCGTCGGCGGAGGCCGAATCCACGACGATGACCTCGACCGCCGGATCGTCCAGCGGCAAGGCGCGCAGGCACGCGCGCAACAAATCGCGCACGTTCCAGGCGAGCACAATCACCGAAAGCTGGGGGTCGGCCACGCGCGTATTGTAGCGGAGGAAGGCCAGCCGAGACGGTCAGCCGGCCGCCGCGGCGGACGCGGGCGCCTACAGGCTGCGGTTGACAAACAGGTCGGCCAGATCGCTCAGGGCTTGCCGGTACTTATTGGCGGGGAGGGTCATCAGCGCCGCCTGGGCCTGGGCCACAAAACCGCGCGCCTCTACCAAGGAGGTCTCGATGGCGCCCGACTCGCGCACGGCGCGCACGACGCGCTCCACGCGGCTGGCGTCGCCGGCATGGCCGTTCAGCAGAGCCGCCAGGTCGGGGTCGGCCGGGTGCCGGTCCAGGTAGCACAGCGCCGGCAGCGTGATCAGGCCCTGGCGCAGGTCGCTGCCGGCTGGCTTGCCCAGCTGGGCCTCGTCGGACGTGAAGTCCAGGATGTCGTCGATGATCTGGAAGGCCATGCCGGCCTCGCGGCCATACGTGCGCATGGCCTCCACCTGGGCGGCCGGCGCGTCGGCCAAGAGCGCCGGCGCCAGGGCGGCCACCTCGAACAGCGAGGCTGTCTTGCCGTAAATGCGCTTCAGGTAGCCAGCGCGCGAAGCGCGGACACGGTCGCTGAACATCTGCGTCAGCTCACCGTTGACGATGATCCCGAGCGTGCGGGCGAAGGCCGTCATCACCGGCACCGACTCGGCCTGGGCGGCCAGCTCGGCCGCGCGCGCAAACAGGAAGTCGCCGGCCAGGACCGTGGCCGCCGGCGTCCATTGGGCGTTGAGCGTAGGGTGGCCGCGCCGCAGCAGGCTGCCATCCACCAGATCGTCATGCACGAGCGTGGCGGTGTGGAGCATCTCCACGGCCGCCGCCAGCGCCGCCGAGCGTTGCCGCGGCGCGTCGAACAGACCCACCCCCAGCAGGGTGACCGCCGGCCGCAGCCGCTTGCCGCCCGCCGCCAGCAAGTGGTCGATGGCGTGCGCCAGGACCTCATGCTGTTCAATGGTCACCTCGCGCATCTTGGCTTCGACGACTTGCAGGCCGGGCTCGACCAGCGCCAGCACGTCTCCAAGCGTGCGCGTGGCCAGCCCGGGCAGGGTTGAGGTCGTCATGATCGTGACTCCCATCCGAAGAAACGGGCTGCATTGCGCGACGTCGCCGCCGCCGCCGTTTCTATAGGTATACTGCGAATCTCCGCCAATTTTTCCACCACATACCGCACATAGGCGGGTTCGTTGCGTTTCCCCCGGTGCGCCTGCGGCGTCAGATAAGGCGCATCGGTTTCCACCAGCACGCGCTCCAACGGAACTACCGCGAACAGCGCGCGCAGGGCGTCGTTCTTCTTATAAGTCAGCGGCCCATCCACGCCCAGATAACACCCCAGCGCCAGCGCGGCCTCGGCGAAGTCCGCGTCCCCGGAGAAAGCATGCAGCACCACGCCGGCGTCCGGGCGCTGCTCGCGCAGGACCGCCAACACCTCGGCGTGCGCGTCACGATCGTGGACGACCACGGGCTTGCCGACCGCCTGGGCCAGCTCCAGCTGGGTGCGGAAAGCCGCCGCCTGCTCCGATAGTGACAATTTTCTCCAATACAAGTCTATCCCAATTTCCCCGATTCCGACAACTTTTGGATGCATTGCCAGGCCCCGAATTTCGTCCAGGGCGGCGGGCGTCAACTCCTCGGCCGAGTTCGGGTGGATTCCGACCAGGGCGTACACCTCGGGCACGCGTTCGGCCAGGGCCACGGCGCGGCGGCAGGCGGCCAGGTCCACGCCCGGAACCACGATGTGCGTGACGCCGACGGCCCGGGCCCGTTCCAGCACCTCCGCCTGGTCGGCGTCAAAGTCGGGGAAGTCGAGATGACAGTGCGTGTCGGCGTACATCAGTGGGCCTGGTCCGTGAAAGCTGGTCAGTGATCCGTCGGCCAGCGACCATCGTCCACTGTCCGCCCTCAATCCCTAACGCAGGCCAGCCAGCTTCAGCCCGTCCTCCAGCACCGCCGGCACGCGGCTCTGATCCAGGATTTCGCAGTAGACGCGGATGATCGGCTCCGTGCCCGAGAAGCGGATGAGCACCCAGCCGCCGCCGTCGGCGAACACGAACTTGAAGCCGTCGGTGGTGTCGATGCGCTCCACAGTGTGGCCGCCGATCACAATCCCGGGCTGCGCGGCGGCCACCTTCTGCCGCACGCTCTCGCGCTGCTTGGTCGGGAAGAGCGTGTCCACGCGGTCGTAATAGTGGGCGCCGACCTTGGCGTACAGGCGCTCCAGCAGCTGGGACGGCTTCTGGCCGGTCTTGACCATGAAGTCCAGGAAGAGCAGGTTGCCCAGGATGCCGTCGCGCTCGGGGACATTGCCCTTGAACGCGTAGCCGCCGCTCTCCTCGCCGCCGATCATGGCGTCGGTCTCCACCATCTTGGGGGCCACGTATTTGAAGCCCACGCCGGTCTCGTGCACGGGCACGCCGTACAGGCGGCCGAGCTTGTCCAGCATCGAGCCGGCGCTGATGGTCTTGACGATCGGGCCGCGCTGGCCGCGGACTTCCAGCAGGTAGAGCGCCAGCAGCGCGAAGACCTGCAGCTGGTTGAGGAAGCGGCCGTTCTCGTCGCCGATGCCCATGCGGTCGGCGTCGCCGTCGGTGATCAACAGCACGTCTGCGCCGCGCGCCACCGTCGTGCTCAGACCCACGTCCACGTTCGGCTGGATCGGCTCCGGGCGGCGCATCTCCGGGAAGGCCGGGTTGCGCGTGGCGTGGATCTCGTCCACCGTCGTGCGGCCGCCGGCCAGCAGACGCGGGAACCAGCCGCCGCCGTTGCCCCACATGGCGTCCACCAGCACCTTGAAGCCGGCCGCCTTGATCGCGTCCAGGTCCACCAGCTTCTTTAAGTTTTCGATGTAGGCCAGCGAGGCGTCGAACTTGCGGACCAGGCCCTGCGCTTCGGCCTGCGCCAGCGGCAAGGTCTTGACGCCCTCCGAGCCCGGGATCAGGCGCTCGATCTGCTTGAGGCCGTCCGGGTCGATGGCGCCGCCGTTCGGGTCGCGCACCTTGAAGCCGTTGTCGGCCGGCGGGTTGTGCGAGGCCGTGATGTTGATGGCGCCGACGGCCTGCTTGTCGACCACGGCATAGGCGATCACGGGCGTCGGCGTCGGGCCGTCGGTGAGCCAGACGTGCAGGCCGTTGGCGGCCAGCACCTCGGCGACCGCCGCCGCGAAGTGCTCGGACGCAAAGCGTTTGTCGTGGCCGACCACCACCGCCCGGCCGGCCCAGCCCTTGTCCAACAAATACCGGGCAAAGCCCTGGGCGCAGCGGCGCACGTTGGCGAAGGTGTAGTCCTCGGCGATCACGCCGCGCCAGCCGTCGGTGCCAAATTTGATCGTGATTTCTTCAAGCATAGGCGTCTCTGAAAGGGCGCCGGACGAGCGACGCTGTGACGCAAGCCCGCCAGGCCCAGCGGGCGTTCGTCGGTCGTCGGTCGTCCAACGTCAATGACGAACCGTCGTGATCTCCACCAGGTCCGGCAGCTTCTGGCCGCCCTGCAGCCGCGCCAGGTCGGCCTCCACCATCATGCGGATCAACTGCGCGAAGGACACGGTCGGCTCCCAGCCGAGCAGCTGGCGCGCCTTGGCCGGGTCGCCCACCAGCAGATCGACTTCGGCCGGGCGGAAGAAGCGCTGGTCCTGGACGACGTAATCGCGGTAATCCAAACCCACATGACTGAAGGCGACCTCGCAGATCTCGCGGATGCTGTGCGTCTCGCCGGTGGCGATGACGTAGTCGTCCGGGGTGGCCTGCTGGACCATCAGCCACATGGCGCGCACATAGTCGCCGGCGAAGCCCAGGTCGCGGCGCGCCTCCAGGTTGCCCAGGCGCAGCTCCTTGCGCAGCCCCAGCTTGATGGCGGCCACGCCCTGCGCGATCTTGCGCTCGACGAACTCCAGCCCGCGCCGCGGCGAGCCGTGGTTGAACAGGATGCCGGAGGTGGCGTGCAGGCCGTAGCTCTCGCGGTAATTGACCGTGATCCAGTGGCCGTAGACCTTGGCCACGCCGTACGGGCTGCGCGGGTAGAACGGCGTCTGCTCCGTCTGCGGCACGGCCTGGACCTTGCCGAACATCTCGCTCGAGCTGGCCTGGTAGAAGCGGATCCTGGGGTCAACCATGCGGATCGCGTCGAGCAGGCGTGTCACGCCCAGGGCGGTGGATTCGCCGGTGAGCACCGGCTGCTGCCAGGAGGTCGGCACAAACGACATGGCCGCCAGGTTGTAGACTTCTTGCGGGTTGAACTCGCGCAGCAGGCCGATCAGCGAGGCCTCGTCCAGCAGGTCGCCCTGGACCAGGGTCAAGCGGTCCTGGATCGGCTCCAGCCGGTCCAGGTTGATGATGCTGGTGCGGCGCACCATGCCGACGACGGTGTAACCCTTCGCCAACAGGAATTCGGCCAGGTAGGAACCGTCCTGGCCGGTGATGCCGGTGATCAATGCGGTCGGCACTCTGCCTCCTTGGGAACGCAAGCCGAAAGACGCGCTAGCCCTGGCCGGCGTTCGGCGATCGGCCTCCGGCCTCTGTCGCGGTTAATTGGCTGCGTTCAAATTCCAACAGGTCACGCAGGCTCTGCTCAAACGGGATGCGCGGCTCCCAGCCCGTGCACGCCTGAAACTTAGACGAGTCACACACCATATCGGGGACATCCGAGGGGCGCAGGCGGGCGGGATCGGTTTCCACGCGGATGCCGCCGGACGAGAACCCCAGCAGCGTGTCCAGCAGTTCCTGGATGCTGCGCGAGCGGCGCTGGCCGATGTTGTAGACCTCCCCCGGCACGCCGTGCTCGAGCGCCAGGACGTAGGCGCGCACCATGTCGCGCACGTCGGTGAAATCGCGGCGCGCCGACAGGTTGCCGACCTTGAGGACCGGCGGCTGCCGCCCGGCCTCGATCGCCGCGATCTGCGACGCGAAGGCCGGGGCCACAAACTTGGGACTCTGGCGCGGGCCGATGTGGTTGAACGGGCGCACGCGCACCACCGCCAGCCCGTGGCTCAGGTGATATTGCAGCCCGAGCAGGTCCTGGCCGACCTTGCTCACTCCGTAGGGGCTGTCCGGCCGGAACGGCTGGGTCTCGCGCACCGGCAGGTCTTCAGCCGCGACGCGCCCGTACTCTTCCATTGAACCCAGCACCAGCAGGCGCGGCTGCAGGCCTTCGGCCAGCAGTCCTTCGAACACGTTGACCTGCGCGCGCAGGTTCGTCTCCAGGGTGGCCCAGGGCGCGCCCCAGCTGTCGCCGACGAAGGCCTGGCCAGCCAGGTGAAAGACCCGGTCCGGCCGGGCGGCGCGCAGCACCTCCCGCACCGCCGCCGCGTCCAGCAGGTCGGCGGTGAGCATCTGCAAGCCGGGCGCCGTGTTCTGCCGGCGGACGCCGCCGCGGTCACAGCCCCAGACTTCCGCCGGCTGATCGATCTGCGTGAGGAGATAGTCCGCCAGGTGGCTGCCAGCAAAGCCACTGACGCCCGTAATCAAGTATCGCAATCGTCACTCCGAGTGGCCACAGACCTACGGCCTGCAATTATACCTTGCCGGTTAGGGCGTCGGCGTCGCCTCGCCCGTCCCGGCGGGGGTGGCAAAGGGATCGGGCGTCGCCGTCGGCGGCACCGGGCAGCCAGTCTTGGTATCCGGCACCTTGTTGGTCACCGAGAACAACGGCCCGTTCACGGCCGTGACGGCGTTGAGCGTGGTGACCGCGAACCAGGTGTTGCCGGGCTTGAGGGCCAGGACGTTGCCGGCGTTGTCCACCAACCGCAGCCGCATGGCCGTGGTCTGGTCGCGCACCCAGCGGCCCTCCACCACAACGCCGTCGCGGAAGACGCGCGCCGGCCCGCTGGTCCACAACTGGATCTCGACGCCGCAGTTGCCGCCGTCGCGGAAGTCCTCGGGCACGTAATTATTGACGTGGTTGGCCTGCAGCAAAACGATATTGGCGGCCGTGATCGGCAAGTTGGTCAGGGCGTCCACGTGCGTGATCAATTCGCCGCCGGGCTCCTTCTCCTGCCAGCGCGTGTAGCGGCCGCTGGCGGCGTTGTAGCGCCAGGACACCTGCGCGGCCGCCGAGAAGCGGATGGCCAGCTCGGTCACGGGCGCGGCCCCGCCGGGCGGCGTGGCGTTGAAGGCCAGGCCCTGCAGATCCGGGCGGCCGGTGCCGCTGGTGGTCTTGGTGGCCAGTACCTGGCGGACCGAGTCGGTGCTGGCGAAGAGCGTGTTGGTGTCGTCCGGCGTCTCGCGGCAGAGCGGCGGGCAGTTGTAGGCGCTCTCCTCGGAGACCAGGCGCCAGAGGCTGGCGCCCGCAAACCACTCGGCCCGGCGCAGCTTGTCCATCGTGCCGAAGCTGGAGCCGGACGTCACAAGCACCGCCTGGAACATCGGCGCCAGCTCGGCGTCGATGAAGCGCGCCGAACGGATCGAGCCGACCTTGGCGGCGTCGTTGCCGAGGTAGACGGCGGTAAACCGCGTCAGACCGGCTTCGGCCAGGTGCTCAAAGACCAGGTCAGCCAGCGACAGCCCCCACTGCGGGCGGGCGCTGAGCGGAAAATTGGTGATCTTCACGGCCACCGGGATGCGCTCCAGCACGGCGGCTTCGGCCGCCAGCCCGGTCAGCGGGTTGATGCCGGCCGGATACGTGTCCGGGCCGGACTGGGGCACGGCGGTGGGCGCCGCCGGCTGGGTGGCGGGGGCAGGCGTGTCCGCCGGCGCCACGGCCGTGATGCCGGGCTGCGGCAACGAGTCCACGGGAGCCGTGGCCGAGCTGACCACGGTCACGGCCGGCGGCGGCAGCGTGGGGGTGGCGGCCGGACCCGCGCAGGCGGCTAACAGCGCCGCCAGGCCCAGCAGCGCCGCGGCTTGTCGATTACGTTTACACCAACGCATGAACGAACGTCCTCCGAAAACAAAGCGTCGGGCGGCGTGCCCGACCTGTGTGATTCTAACATAGTGCCGTTTTGACGCTCGTCTGCCTTGACTGTATAATCCCGCTCGTTAACCCGATCCAGCCGGCACTTTTTTCTTAATCGTCCATTCGCCGAGGTCCGGATGCCACTGAAGGGCAACCTGCGCGATTTCTCGACCACCAACCTACTGAACCTCATCAATCTGGCGAAGAAGACCGGCACCCTGGTGATCGAGGGGCCCGGCCAAGGCGCGCAGATGTCGTTCCGCAATGGCAAGCTGATCTTCGCCCAGATGGGGCATGAGGACGGCAACCTGGCCACCGTCCTGCGCAAGACCGGCAAACTCACCGACGAACAGGTGAAGGTGCTGCGCACGCGCGCCGCCACCGCCACCGACAAAGAACTGGGCCTGCTGCTGATCAACGCCGGCTACGTCAACCAGAGCGACATCATCAACAGCCTGCGCAGCCACATGCTGGAGACCGTCTACCGGCTGTTCACGTGGGTGGAGGGGCTGTTCCGGTTCGAGCCGGCGCTCATGCCGGGCGAAGACAAGATCACGGTTCCGATCGAGCTGGAGAACGTGATTATTGAGGGCTCGCGGCGGATGCAGGAGTGGGCGCACCTGGCCGAGGAACTGCCCAACCTGGACATGGCGCTCAAGTTCACGGACCGGCCCAACGCCAACATCCGCAGCATGAACCTGAGCGTCGACGAATGGAAAGTCGTCTCCTACATCAACCCCAAGAACTCGATGCGCGCCATCGCCAAGGCCAACAGCCTGAGCGAGCTGGAGATCCGGCGCATCGTGTACGGCCTGCTGCAGGCCGGGTTGGTGGAGATCATCCGGCCGGAGGGCGCCCCGGCGCCCCGCCCCGGCGGGCCAACGCGCCCTGGCGGGCGGCCGGCCCCGGCCCCGGATCCCAAGCAGCAAGTCAGCGTGGTCAACAAGCTGATCGCGCGCATCCGCTCCCTATAACCCTGCCGGAGAAAGAAGCTGATGCAAGCCGTTAAAATGGTGGTGACCGGGCCGTTCAACTCCGGCAAAACCCAATTCATACAATCGGTCAGCGAGATCGACGTCGTCTCCACCGAGCGCAAGATCTCGTCCGACGCCGAGAAGGTGAAAGACAGCACCACCGTGGCCATGGACTTCGGCCGCATCACGGTGGACGAGGAGCTCATCCTGTACCTGTTCGGCACGCCGGGCCAAAAGCGCTTCGACTTCATGTGGGAGATCCTGTCGGAGGGCATGCTCGGCTTCGTGGTCATGGTCGACAGCACCCGGCCCGAGACCTTTCGCGAGGCCAAAAGCATCCTGGAGACGTTCCGCGCCTACGCCCCCACCCCCTACGTGGTGGCCGCCAACAAGCAGGATCACCCCGAGGCCTGGGAGCTGGAAGACCTGCGCATCGCGCTGCGCCTCGACCCGGCCATCAAGCTGCTGCCGTGCGTGGCCACCAACCGCGAGAAGGTCAAGGGTGTCCTGCTGGAGCTCCTCTATTCCATCCTGGCCGAGATGGAAACCAAGTAACCGCCAGGTGACAGGCGCCGCGCTGTGAGCTCCATCGTCACCGAACAGGGCATCGTCCACTACGAAACCTACGGCCAGGGCGCTCCCGTGATTTTGCTGCACGGGTGGCTCGGCTCGTGGGGGCTGTGGCAGCCGACGATGGAAAGCCTGGGCAGCCACTACCGCTGTTACGCCCTGGATTTCTGGGGTTTTGGCGAATCCGGCAAGAAACGCGCCTCCTACGCCGTGGACGATTTCATGGAGCTGGTCAAGCAGTTCATGGACGCCCTCGGCATCGAGACCGCGCCGCTCATCGGCCATTCCATGGGCGGCACCACCGCGCTCGGCACCGCCATCCGCTACCCGGAGCGCGTGCGCCAGGTGTGCGTGGTCGGCTCGCCCATCGTGGGCTCGTCGCTGTCGGTGTTTCTCAAGCTGGCCGGCGTACCCACCATCGGTTCGCTCGCCCGCAGCCTGCCGGGGCTGCTCATGCCCGCCCTGCGGCTGTTCGCGCCCCTGATCACGCGCCACCCGGCGCGCTGGTACCCGATGCTCGAGCGCGACGTGTCGCAGACCACCGTGGCGTCGTTCTTCAGCAGCATCGGCTCGCTGGCGCAGGCCGACCTGCGGCCGCGGCTGGGCGAGCTGCGCCTGCCCGTCACCGGCGTTTACGGGCTGCGCGACGTGATCGTGCATCCCAAGCAGTACGCGGCGCTGCAAGGCGGCGTCGCCCAGGCGCATATCGAGATCATGCCGCGTTCCGGCCACTTCCCGATGCTGGACGAGCCCGATCTCTACCTGACGCACATCAAGGCTTTCCTGGATACCAACCACCATGGGCCTGTCCCTTAATACTCCCGGCCCGGATTTCTATTATCCGAACAAGATGACGCGCATCGTCCTGCTGGCGATGGAAGAGGTCATGGGCCGCAACGGCGTCAACGCCGTCCTCAACCTGGCCCGCCTGCGGCATCTGGTGAACAACTACCCGCCCAACAATTTCGACCGGCAGGTCTCCTTCGTGGAGATCGGGGCGCTGATGCGCTCGCTGGACGAGATGTACGGGCCGCGCGGCGGGCGCGGCCTGGCCCTGCGCGCCGGCCGGGCGGCCTTCAAGTACGGCATCAAGGAGTTCGGGCCGGTCTTAGGCATCGCCGACCTGGCCTTCCGCCTCCTGCCGCTCAACATGAAGCTCAAGGTCGGCGCCGACGTCTTCGCCGAGACCTTCAACAAATTCAGCGACCAGGTCGTCCGGATCACCGATGAGGAGGAGCGCATCGTCTGGCAGAATGTGCGCTGCCCGATGTGCTGGGAGCGCCGGAGCGAGGCGCCGTGCTGCCACCTGGCCATCGGCATCCTGCAGGAGGCCCTGTACTGGGTCAGCGGCGGCAAGCATTTCGACGTCAACCAGACCACGTGCCATGCCAGCGGGGACGAGGTCTGCACGTTCATCATCGACAAAAAGCCCATGGACTGAGCCGGACGCCGGCCCAACCAGACCTAACCCGTTCTACCCGAAACTTAACCCCCTTCCTACCACTCGTCGGCGCGCTTCCATAAGCGCGTATGCTAGGATTGCGGCGGAGATTAGCCTAGGACTGGCTGTAGCGCCCATGCGCAAGATTATCCTCCGCGACGAGCGGCACGTCCCGCCCTTCAACGAAGAGGCGCGCGATTTGCGCGTGCAGAACAAACCGCTCTGGCTCCACCAGCGCGATAACCTGGCCCGCTATGTGGACCAGGAGCTGGAGGCAACCAGCCTGCTGGAGATCCCGGTCAACAGCAGCCAGGAAACCGTCATCTACCGCGACAACCTGTTCTTCGACCAGGCCTACATCGACGAGTTCATGACGCTGGCCCGCCGGCTGGGCCGCCCGAGCCGGGCCGCCTTCTCCAAGAGCAACAAGACCTTCCTCACCCACGCCTTGCCCCTGGCCAACAGCTACACCCGCGAGGGCGAACTGTACCTGGCCGAGCTGTGGTACTACCCGCACGGCTACGAGCCGGAGGCGCGGCCCGAGCCGGTGGTGATCGATTTCCAGACCCGCGAAATCGGCTTCTACCGCGTCCCGGCCTATATGTCCACCGAAAAGGGCGACTTGGTCTACCAGGTGCCCCTGCGCGGCCTGATCGCCATCGACTCGTGGGTCCACATTTTTGTGGCCGACCAGGTCTACGGCCTGTTCGGGCGCGCTCAGCGCTTTCTCGAGCGCGCCAACCGCGACACGCTCTACAATCTGCGCGTCCTGGGCCGCGCCCTGCTGGAAGGGCGTCAGGTACTGCGCTGCTCGGAGGTCGTCAAGATCGGCCAGAACTGCGTCATCGACCCGTCGGCCGTCATCACCGGCCCGGCCTCCATCGGCGATAACGTCACCATCGGCGCCGGGGTCGTCATCGACAACTCATCCATCGGCGACAACGTCAACATCTCCAACGGCTGCCAGATCATGACCTCCACCGTCGGCGATGGCGTCTTCCTGCCGTTCCGCGCCTCGCTCTTCCTGAGCACGCTGATGGAGCACTCCATCGTGGCCCAGAACACCTGTCTCCAGATGTGCGTCATCGGCCGGCGCACGTTTATCGGGGCCGGCAGCACCTTCACGGACTACAACCTGCTGCCGCAGCCGATCCGCGCCCTGGCCGGCGACGGCAGCCTGAGCGACGCCAACGCGCCCGTGCTGGGCGGCTGCGTCGGCCACAATTGCCGGATCGGCTCCGGTATGATCGTCTACCCGGCGCGCACGATCGAGTCCGACGTGATCCTGTTCGCGTCCCAGGATCGGCGCGTCATCGACCGCAACATCGCCTACGAGGACAGCGACCACCTCAAGACCCGGCTGGCGCACCTGCACAAGCGGCTGTACTCGCGCAAAGGGGAGAAACTGGCGGAGACGTGGTAAAGCCAGTGATCAGTCAGCAGTGATCAGCCCGCCGCCCGGCTGGTCACCGACCACTGTCTACTGATTAACTGAAATGGACACCTTCGCCTTCATCATCCACCCGATCGACCCGAAGCGCGACGTCAGCCGCAAGTTCCCGCTGCTGGGCAAGCTGCTGACGGTCCAGCAGATCAACTTCTTCAGCACCTTCTTCCCGCCGGTCTACATTTCCGAGATTACGGGCATCCGCTCGGCCGCCACCGGGCGCGGCGTCACCGGCTGGTTCGTGGCCTGCCCGTACACGCCCCAGCGCATGCTCGAATTGCCCGAACAAACCGTGTACCGTAAAATTACGCAGACGGGCCGCCTGGCGGAGCGGCTGGGCGCGCAGATCCTCGGGCTGGGGGCGTTCACGTCCGTGGTCGGCGACGCCGGCGTCACGATCGCGTCGCGCCTGTCCATCCCCGTCACCACCGGCGACTCGTACACGGTGGCCGTGGCCGTCGAGGCCGTGCGGGCCGCCGCCCGCCAGCTCGGCCTGCCGCTCGTCTCGGACGGCTGGCCGGTGAGCGGCGCGGCTACCGCGGCCGTGGTCGGCGCCACCGGCGCCATCGGCGCGGTGGCTTCCGAACTGATCGCGCGCGATGTCCGCAAGCTGTGGCTGATCGGGCGGCGCGCGCCGGCGCTGGAGGCCCTGCGCGAACGGCTCAGCCGCCAGACGCTGGCCGAGATCGTCGTCAGCCATGACCTGCGCGGGCTGGCCGAGGCCGACCTGATCCTGACGGTCACCAGCGCGCTGGACACCGTTATCGAGCCGGAGCACCTCAAGCCGGGCGCTGTCGTCTGCGACGTGGCCCGGCCCCGCGACGTCTCCGCCCGCGTGGCCGCCGCGCGCGCCGACGTGCTGGTGATCGACGGCGGCATGGTGGAAGTGCCCGGCGACCCGGACTTCCATTTCAACTTCGGCTTCCCGCCGCGCATGGCATACGCGTGCATGGCCGAGACGATCGCCCTGGCGCTGGACGGGCGCCGGGAGAGCTATACCCTGGGCAAGGACCTGACGGTGGCGCAAGTGGAAGAGATCGCCCGGATCGCGGCCCGGCACGGCTTCAAGCTGGGCGGGTTCCGCTCCTTTGAGCGTCCGGTCACGGACGCGCAGATCGCGCGCGTCGCGGCCGCCCGCCGCGCGGCGGAGGTGACGCCATGACTGCCCCGCCGGCCGCCCACCGGCGTCTCCTGGTCGTCGAGGACGACGCCGACAACTCCAGCCTGCTGCAGACCTATTTCAGCGCGCACGGCTTCGCCGTGGACATCGCCCTGCGCGGCCCGGAGGGCCTGGAGCGCGCCCGCCGCGGCAGCTATGACCTGGTGATCCTGGACGTCAACCTGCCGGAGATGACCGGTTTCCAGGTGTTCGAGGCCCTGCGCGCCTCGCCGCGCACCGCCCACCTGCCCGTCATCTTCCTGACCGAGCGCGCCGCCCAGTCTGATCGGATCGCCGGCCTGAGCATGGGCGCGCACGACTACGTGGTCAAGCCCTACGACCTGGAGGAGTTCCGGCTGCGCGTGCAGGCCGCCATCACCCGCGCCGAGCGCGACAACCTGCTGGACCCGCGCTCCGGCCTGCCCACCGGCCGGCTGCTGGACGAGCAGGTGCGGCGCGCGCTGGCCCAGCCGGGCTGGCACGTCCTGGAATGCCGGATCGACTCGTTCCGGCCGTTCGTGGACCTGAACGGTTTCGCGGCCGGCGACGAGGTGCTCAAGGCGGCCGCGCACCTGCTGCGCGAGGGCGTGGACCAGGCCGGCACGCCGGATGACGTCGTCGGCCATCCGGCCAACGACACCTTCCTGGTCCTGACGGCCGCGCCGGACCCGGCCCAGCTCGGCGCCCGCCTGGGCGCCGCCTTCAACGAGGCCATCCAGGCCCACTATTCGTTTATGGACGTCGAGCAGGGCTTTGTGCTCATCCGCGACAACGACGGGCGGATGGTCCAGGCTCCGCTGATGACCTTGCGCGTGATCCAGAAGTAGGGCCGGCCGAGCGCCCGCCCGATTTGTGAAGGAGTGCCGTATGAACAAAGGCCGCATCCTGGTCGTCGAAGATGACTTCGACATCTCCAACATGCTGCGCATCTATTTCACGGGCCAGGGGTTCGACGTGACGGTGGCCCCGCGCGGCGGCGACGCCCTGGACATGACCCGCAAGAGCCTGCCGCACCTGATCTTGCTGGACATCATGCTGCCGGACATGGACGGCTACGCGGTCTGCCGCGAGCTGCGCACCACCACGCGCACCAGCCACGTGCCGATCATCTTTCTCACCCAGAAGGACGAGCGGGCCGACAAGATCGAGGGCCTGCAGCTCGGCGCCGACGATTACATCACCAAGCCCTTCGACATCGAAGAGCTGCGCCTGCGCGTGACCAACTCGATCGCCCGGCAGGAGCGCGAGAACTCGCTTGACCCGCGCACCGGCCTGCCGTCCGGGCGCCTGATCGAGGACCAGCTGCGCCGTGTCATCCGCACCCAGAACTGGGCGCTGCTGGACGGCCGCCTGCTGCACTTCGACCGCTTCCGCGACGTGTACGGCTTCATCGCCGGCGACGAGGTGCTGCGCTTCACGTCCATGCTGATCGGCGAGGTCATCGACGAGCTGGGCACCTCCAACGACTTCATCGGCCACCCCGGCGGCGACAACTTCATCATCTTCACCACCGCCGAGCGCGCCGCGCGCGTGCGCGACCGGCTCAAGACGCGTTTCGCCGAGGAGGTGCTGACGCACTACAGCTTCATGGACCGCGAGCAGGGCTTTGTTGTGGCCAAGGACGCCCAGGGCAACGACGTCAAGGCCCCGCTGATGCGTCTGGCCGTCGGCGTCGTCTCGGCGGAGACGCGCCAGTTCGCGGACATCCGTGAGATCACCGAGTTGGCCGCCGAAGCCCGCCGCCAGGACGCGGCCGCGGAGACCGTCACGTTCTGAGGTCGGCGGCGCGCGCCGCCTGACCCAGCCGGCTATGTTCAGCGACACCTTCTCCACCGCGCTCGCCGCCATCGGTCTGGGCACCGGCCTCCTGGTCGTGGCCTTGGCCGCGCTGCGCGTGTTGACCCTGCGGACGCCGTTTGCGTACGTGGCCTCGCCGGTCAGCGTGCCAGTGGAGCCGGATGCCGAATCGGGCGTGCTGGTGGCCCAGGCCGGCGGCCGCGTGCTCTTCGTCAACGAGCGCGCACGCGAATTCTTCGGCCTGGACGGCGCGGCCGCCAACCCCGTCAACATGGCCCGCCAGGTCCGGCCGAGCGACACTTTCCTGCAGCTCTTCGCCGAGGCCGGCACGGCCCGCTTGATGCTGGGCGAGCGGCAGGTGGAGGCCACCTCGGTGCGCCTGCCGGCCGAGCAGGGCCAGCCGCCGCGCCTGATCCTGATGATCAAGGAGACCGGCCGCCTGCCGCAGCTGGCCGCCGACGAGCGCACCACCCAGACGCTCAGCGTCATCTCCGAACTCAGCCGCGCCATCTCGTCCAGCCTGGACCTGCCGTCCACGCTCGACGCCATCCTCAACAACGTCGGCCGCCTGTTCCAGTACGACTCGGCCGAGCTGACGCTGTGGGACCCGGCCGCCCAGACGCTGCGGCCCGCCCACCTGGTGGGCAACCGTGAGTACGAGCGCCTGGTGCGCCGCAACCCGGATTTCGCCTACCGGCCGGAGGACAGCCTGTCCGGCTGGATCGCGGCCCGGCGCGCCCCCTTGATCCTGGGCGACCTGACTACCTTCACGCTGGCGCGCCCCAAGATCCAGAGCCCCGATTTTCCGTTCCGGGCCTACGCCGGCATCCCGCTGCTGGTGGGCCAGCAGCTGATCGGCACCCTCGAGCTGATCTCGTTCCGCGTCAATGCCTACAAGCTCAGCGACTTGCCGCTGCTGACGGCCATCGCCGGGCAAGCCGCCATCGCCCTGCAGAACTCCCAGCTGTACGCCGAGCAGGAGCGGCGCCTGGCCGAGTTGAGCGGCGTGGCCGAAGTCCTGCGCGGCGTGGATGTCTCAGCTGAGCCGCGCGAGTTTTACGGCCAGCTGGTCGAGGACATGGCGCGCCTGCTGCGCGTCCAGATGGTCGGTTTTCTGATGTACGCCGAAGGCGCGCGGGCGCTGGTGGCCCAGCCGCCGTTCCGCGGCGTGCCGGACCTGGTGGTGGACGCCTACCGCATTCCGCTGCCGGCCGGCAGCGCGCTGGAACGCCTCTGGCAGGAGGCGCCGTACTGGCTCTCCAACGCCCTGGACCGCGAGCCGCTCCTGGAAGTGGCCGGGCTGGGCGCGCTGGCGCAGACGGCTGGCGTGCGCAGCACCTTGATCGTGCCGATTATTCTGGGCGCGCGCCGCCTGGGCGTGGTCCAGGCCTCCAATCGGCTGGATGGCGCGCCCTTCACCGACGCCGATGTGCGCCTGGTGACGGTCTTCGCCGGCCAGGTGGCCGCCCTGTTGGAGAACGCCCGGCTGGTGCGCGAAGCGCAGACCCGCGCCCAGCAAGCCGAGGGCCTGCGCGCTATCGCGGCCACGGCCGCCGGCAGTGACCTGGATGCCAGCCTGCGCAAAGCCATGGAACAGGCCGCCGCCCTGCTGCGGTTTGAGATCGGCCTGATCTCGCTGCTGGACGAGGCGCGCGGCGAGCTCATCCCGCACCCGGCCTCCATTTTCGGCGAAGGCCGCGCCGAGATCGCGGCCGTCCGGCTGCGCACCGACGATCCGTTCTTCGACTTCTCCGTCACGCGCACGCGCCGGCCCTTCCTGACCCAGCGCGCCCAGCGCGATCGGCGCATCGCCGGCCCGTACCGGCCGATCGTCGAGAAGTACCGCGTCAACAGCGTCATGGACGTCCCGCTGGTGGTCGGCGAGCGCAGCCTGGGCGAGCTGATCGTGGCCTCGCGCCGCGAGCACGCCTTCACCCGCGCCGATCTGCAGCTCCTGGCCACCATCGCCGCCCAACTGGCCTCGGCCGTGGACCGCGCCCGGCTGTCGGCGGCCACCGACCAGAACCTGCAGCGCCGCGTGGACCAGCTGACCGCCCTCACCCGCGTCGGGCGCGAGATCAACCAGACGCTGCAACTGGAGCAGATCCTGACGCTCGTACGCGGCGAAGTGGTCCGCGCCACGCGCGCCGACGACGCCACGATCGCACTCCTGGACCTGGAAGCCGCCCCGCCCTACCCGGTCGCTTTGCGCATCGGCGCTTCGGCCGGCGCGGACGAGGTGGAGCCGCTGACCGCGACCGAGCGCGAGGCCGCCCGCACCGGCCGGACGCAGCGGCTGGCCGGTCCGCCGGCCGGGCTGGTGGTGCCGATCATCACCCAGGAGACGGTCGTCGGCCTGATCCGGCTGGGGAGCCAAACGCTCAGCCTGTTCGACGCCGAGGCCGAGGAGGCCGCCGGCGCCCTGGCCGCCCAGACGGCCATCGCGGTGGCCAACGCCCAGCGCTACGCCGACCAGATCCGGCGCACGGAACTGCTGCGGCGCCGGGCCGACCAGATGGCCCAGCTCTTTGAAGTCTCGCGCGTCGTGCGCTCAGATAAGCCCCTGGCCGAGAACCTGGAGACCATCGCCTTCGGCCTGCAGGAGGCCATCGGCTACAACGTCGTCTCCGTGCACACTCTAGACACGCTCACCCGGCGGGTGCGCCGGGTGGTGGCCGTGGGCTTGCCGCTGAACATCGTCGAGGAGTCCCGCAACGTCGAGCAGCCCTGGGAGAACATCCAGCGCCTGTTCCGCGAAGAGTTCCGCCTCAGCCAGTCTTACTTCCTGCCCTACGAGCGCGCCGCCGACGTGACCAGCGCCGTCCACACCACGGCCATGCCGTCGCCGCAGCGCCTGCCGGAGGCCCGCGCCGATGCCTGGCACCCGGACGACATGCTGGTGGTGCCGCTGCTGGGCTCCGGCCAGGAGCCGGTGGGCCTGCTCAGCGTGGACGACCCGCGCGACGGGCTGCGCCCCAGCCGGCCGACGATCGAGGTCATCGAAATCTTCGCCAACCAGGCGGCCCTGGCCATCGAAAACGCGCGCCTGTTCCAGGCCGCCGAGCGGCGCGCCGCGCGCCTGCTGGCGCTGCACCGCGTCATCGAGCGCACCGCCACGCTGCCGGACCGGGGCCAGCTGCTCCAGACCGCGGCCGAAGCCCTGCTGGCCGAAATGAGCGTGGACGTCTGCCTGATTGCGCTGCGCGAGCGCGACCAGGTGGTGGTGCGCGGCCGGGCCGGCGCCATCCGCCCCGAGCTTAAGCTCGAATCGCTCCTGCGCCAGCTCAACCCGCTGGGCCACGTCATCGACCAGCAGTACCCGCTCTTCTCGACCAACGTCCGGCGCTCAGACTGGGCCACCTCGCCGTTCGTGCTGCTGCTGAACGTGACCTCGTTCCTGTGCGCGCCCATCTTCAGCCAGGGCGAGGCCATCGGGGCGCTGTTTGTGGGCTCGCAGCAGGCCGCCAACCCCTTCGCGTCTGAGGACCTGGAGCTGTTCACGATCCTGACCAACCAGCTCGGCGCCGCGCTGGAGAGCCAGCGCCTGGAGGGCGACATCCGCCGCCGGGCCGCGCAGCTGGCCGCGCTGGCTGAGGCCTCGCGCAGCATGACCTCGGCGCTGCGCCCGGACGACGTCGTCCACGCGGTCATGACCAGCCTGCCCGAGATCGGCGCCTACGACAGCGCCACGCTGTGGCTGCGCGGCGCCGGCGAGCGCCGCGACAGCGACGAGCTGCGTATCGTGGCCGCGCGCGGCTTCGAGAACGACGCCGAGCGCCTGGGCCTGACCGTCAACATCGCCGACAGCGCCCTGTTCGCCGAGATGGCGCGCACCGGCGGCGCCATCGTGGTGCCGGACGTGCGCGCCGACCCGCGCTTCCCGGGCGGCGAGTTCCAGCCGACCCGCTCCTGGCTGGGCGCGCCGCTCGTCAGCAAGGGCCGCATCATCGGCGCCCTGGTGCTGGACAAAATCGAGGCCGCTTTTTACTCGCCGCTGACCGCTCAGGGCCTCTCGGCCTTCGCCAACCAGGCGGCCGTGGCGCTGGACAACGCCCGGCTGTTTGAAGAGAACGAGCAGCGCCGCCGCGAGGTGGATGCCCGCTCGCAGCGCCTGGCGCTGCTCAACCGCGTCGCCGCCCAGCTCAGCACCACGCTCGACGTCGAGAGCATGTTCGAGACGTTGGCGCGCGAGGTGACCACGGCCCTGAACGTCGACCGGGCCGCGCTCTTCAGCCTGGAAGACGACGTGCTCCGGCTGGCGCTGTCGCTGCCGGAGGCCGCTCCGCTGCCCGCCCTGCCGGAGGAGGCCGTTGCGCGCCTGCGCGAGACGCTGGCCCCGCTGGCCGTGGAGACCGTGGCCCAGGAGCCGCTGCTGGCCGCCGAACGCGACCTGCTGGCCGAACAGGGAGTGCAATCGCTGTTGATCCTGCCGCTGGTGGCCGCCCGCGCCCTGGTCGGCGTCCTGCTGCTCCAGCAGACCAGCGCGCGCCGCCGCTTCACGCCCGGCGAGATCGAGTTGGCTCAGACCCTCACCAGCCAGGCGGCTGTGGCCGTGCAGAACGCGCGCCTGTTTGCCGAAGTCCAGGTGCGCGCCGTGGAGCTGGCCCAGCGCAACGAGCGCATGGCGGCCTTCAACCTGCTGGCCCGCACGCTCAGCGCCACGCTAGACGCCGACCTGATCATCCAGGAGGCCGTGGAACAGGTGGCCGAGATGTTCGGCGCCGATCACGCCAGCCTGATCTTGGTGGACGACACCTCCGAGACCGGCGCGGTGGAGGCCGAGCATCCGCCCCTCGGCCTGCTGGGGGCCAAGCTCACGCTCAGCACCGACCCGCTGGCCCACCAGGTGCTGGCGCGCCGGGTCGTCATCGTCAACGACGTCGCCAGCGACCCGCGCCTGAGCGACGACCTGCGCGCCCGGCTGGCCGCCATCGGCGTGCGCGCCCTGCTGCTGGCGCCGTTCGTGGCGCAGGGCCGCGCCTTCGGCGCCTACAGCCTGGGCGCTTTCACGCCGCGCGAGTTCAGCTCGGATGAGATCGAGCTCAGCCAGACCACGGCCGCCCAGATCGCGTCGGCGCTGAGCAACGCCCAGGCCGCGCGCGACCTGGAAGCGCGCGTGGCCCAGCGCACCAAGGAGCTGCAGCGCGAGCGCGAGCGCGTGGAGACGCTGCTGCAGATCACGACCGAACTCTCCAGCAGCCTGGACCTGGACCGCGTGCTGGCGCGCGCCCTGCAGCTGGTGACCGAGGCCGTCAACGCCACGCAGGGCTCGATCTTCGTGATCGACCTGCAGACCGACCAGCTCATGTACCGCGCCGCGCTGGGCAGCCCCAAGCTGGTGCCGCCGGGCGGCGAGCCGGTGCCCTTCCGGCGCGGCGAGGGCCTGGTGGGCTGGGTGATCAAGCAGCGCCAACCGGTGGTCATCCACAACCTAGACGCCGACACGCGCTGGAAGAAGATCCCGGGCCAGAACACCACCCACAAGAGCGCGCTGGCCGTGCCGCTGATGGCCAACGAGGACGTGCTCGGCGCCATGCTGCTGTTCAGCCCGCTCTACAACGCCTTCGACGAGGACCAGCTGCGGCTGGTGGCGGCGGCCGCCAACCAGGTGGGCGCGGCCAGCAACAACGCCGAGCTCTACCGCCTGATCCGCGATCAGGCCGAGCGCCTGGGCAACCTGCTGCGCGCCCAGCAGGTGGAGACGACCAAGAACCGCGCCATCCTGGAAGGCATCACCGACGGCGTGCTGGTGGCCGATGCCGACGGCCAGATCATCCTGTTCAACAGCGCCTGCGAGCGCATCCTGGGCCTGCGCCGGGAAGAGGTGCTCGGCCGCCCGATCGGCGAGTTTGTGGGCATCTACGGGCCGGCCGGGCGCGCCTGGATCGAGGCCATCACCCAATGGAGCCTGGACCCGGGCACCTACACGCCGGGCGAAGCCTTCAGCCAGCGCCTGGAGCTGGAAGACCAGCGCATCCTGGCCGTCTCGCTGGCGCCGGTGCTGACCGGCGAAGAGTACCTGGGCTCGGTTTCGTTGATCCGCGACATCACCCGCGACGTGGAGGTGGACCGGCTGAAGAGCGAGTTCGTGACCATGGTCAGCCACGAGCTGCGCACGCCGATCACGCCCATCAAGGGCTACGCCGACATGCTGCTGATGGGCGCCGGCGGGCCGATCTCGCCGATGCAGACCAAGTTCGTTGAGGTGATCAAGAACAACGCCGACCGGCTGAGCCTGCTGGTGAACGACCTGCTCGACATCTCACGCATCGAGTCCGGCAAGGTGGAGGTCGCCCTGCAGCCGCTCAACCTGCGCGAGATCCTGAGCAGCGTGCTGGACAACCTGCGCGGGCGCTCGGACGAAGAGCACAAGCCGATGACGCTGCAGGCCGAGCTGCCGGACGAGCTGCCCCTGGCCCAGGGCGATTACAACCGCGTCACCCAGGTGATCATGAACCTGGCCGAGAACGCCTTCAACTACACCCCGCCCGGCGGCGCCATCAGCCTGCGGGCCGGCGTCGGCGCGGAAGGGCGCGAGGTGGTGGTGGAGGTCAGCGACAATGGCGTTGGCATCCCGCCCGAAATCCAGGCGCGCCTGTTCGACCGGTTCTTCCGCGGCGAAAACGCGCTGGTGATGGCGACGGCCGGCACCGGGCTGGGGCTTTCCATCGCCAAGCAGCTGATCGAGATGCAAGGCGGGCGCGTGTGGCTCAAACACTCGGCGCCGGGCCAGGGCACGACCTTCGCGGTCGCCCTGCCGGTGGCCGTCCAGGCGGAACTGGATCGTTAAATTGTCGGGCGGACGGGCGAAAGGCCGGTCGGCCCAGGTGACCCATGGCGAAGAAGATACTTGTGGCTGAGGATGAACGCGATATCCGGGACTTGATCGCTTTTACGTTGCAATTCGCGGGGTATGAAGTGCTGACCGCCAACAACGGCGAAGAGGCTTATCAGATCGCGCTCAAGGAGGTCCCGGACCTGATCTTGAGCGACGTGCGCATGCCCAAAATGACCGGCTACGAGATGTGCCGGCTGATCAAAGCCGAGGCGCGCACCGCGCATGTGCCGGTGGTCTTCCTCTCGGCCAAGGGCCAGGAGACCGAGGTGCAATCCGGCCTGGACGCCGGCGCCAGCGAATATCTGCTCAAGCCGTTCGCGCCGGACCAACTCATGGCCAAGGTGGCCGAGATCCTGTCTCGGCCCAAGGCCGCCTGAAGCGGAGACAGGTTTCTGCGTTGCGACGCTGAACCCGCCCTCTCATGAGCGCCATCATCGTCGACGACGACGTCGTCCACTACGAGGTCCTCGGGCGCGGCCGCCCGGTGATCTTCGTCCACGGCTGGCTGGGCTCGTGGCGTTATTGGATTCCGACGATGCAGACGCTCAGCAGCGATTACCGCACCTACGCCCTGGACCTGTGGGGCTTCGGTGACTCCGGCAAGCGCTCCGAGCGCTACCACCTGGACGCCCAGGCGGAACTGCTGCGCGGGTTCATGGACCGCCTGGCCATCCTCAAGGCCGCCTTCGTGGGCCACGGCCTGGGCGGCGCGGTGGTGGCGCACTTTGCGCGCCGCTTCCCGGAGCTGGCCGACCGGGCCATGGCCGTCGGCGTGCCGCTGACGCGCCAGGCCCTCACCGAACGCCTGCTGGACACGGCCCTGGCCTCCCTGATCGAGACCGCCATCGGGCGCGGGCCGCAGCTGGAGCCGATCAGCCGCGAGGCCGGCAAGACCGACCAGGCCGCCGTGGCCACCAGCGTCCGCGCGCTGATGAGCGCCGACCTGAAGGACACGGTGGCCGAGCTCAAGCTGCCCTATCTGCTGGTCTACGGCGAGAAGGACGCCATCGTCACGCCGCCCAGCGACGGGCTGATGGAGTTCCTGACCAACAACGTCCACAGCATCGAGCTGGAGGACTCGCGCCACTTCCCGATGCTGGACGAGGCCGCCAAGTTCAACCGGCTGGTGGTGGACTTCCTGTCGCTCAAATCGGGCGAAGAGCTGACCCAACTGGCGCTGAAAGACGAGTGGCAGCGCCGCGTGCGCTGACCCCGCGCGCCCTCAGCCGATCACGTCCCAGCGCCGCTGCGCGGCCAGGGCGCGCAGCCGCCGGTCCGGATACACGGCCACCGGGTGTCCCACCAGTTCCAACATCCCCAGATCTGAATACGAATCGGCGTAGGCGCTGCTGGCCGCGAAATCGAGCTCCAGGCCGCGCGCGGCGAAGTAGGCGCGCGTCGCCGCGGCCTTCTCGGCGTCGATGCACGGCGTCCCCATCCGCCCGGTGTAGCGTCCGGCGCGCACTTCCACCGGCGAGCCGATGGCGTGCGGCACGCCCCAGCGCCGGGCGACCGCCTCCACAAACGGCGCCGGCGCCCCCGAGACCAGCGCCAGCGTGTGCCCCAGGTCCTGATGCTGGCGCAGACGCGCCAACACGTCCGGGCGCGTCAACGGCGGGATGAACGTCCCGGCCACCCACTCCGTCAGCGCCGCCATCTGCGTCTCCGTGTCGCCGCGGAAGTACCAGGTCAGGTCCATGGTCCAGCGGCGCCGGAAGTCCGCCTCGCTCAGCCACCCCAGGGCGCGCGGCAGCAGCAGCGGGTAATGCGTGACCACAAAGGCCAGGTGGGCCAGGCGGCGCCGCCCGCGCCCGGCCTGGTAGTCCATGATCCCTTTCCAGACGTTGTCAGTGGTCAGCGTGCCGTCGATATCGAACAAAGCTGCGCGCATCATCTGCTCCTGGGCCCGGCACCCCTTCGGCGCAAGCGAAGGGCCACCGAGACCCGGAGGCCCAGAGCCTGGCTCTGCACCTCCGGGTCTCCGTGGCCCCATCCCCCTGGCCCGAAGACCGGCGCCGGTTGGCGCTACTGGGCCTTGGCTTTTTCCTTGTGCTCGCGCACCAGCTCGCGGCGCAGGACCTTGCCCACCGTGGTGCGCGGCAGGGCGTCGCGCACTTCAATGTACTTGGGCACCTTGTAGCCGGTCAGCTCCTTCTTGCAGAAGGCGCGCAGCTCGTCATCCGAGGCGGTCTGGCCGGGCTTGAAGACCACCCAGGCCTTCACGGCCTCGCCGGCCTGGGCGTCCGGGACGCCGGCCACGCCCACCTCCAGGATGGCCGGGTGCTTGATCAGCACTTCCTCCACGTCGCGCGGCCACACCTGGAAGCCGCCCGGTTTGATCAGCTCCTTCTTGCGGTCCACGATGTAGAAGTAGCCGTCCTCGTCCATCTTGGCGATGTCGCCCGTGAACAGCCACGGCCCGCCGCCGTCCTTGAGATCGCGCAGGGTGTTGGCGGTCTCGGTGGGCATGTTCCAGTAGCCCTTGAAGACCTGCGGCCCGCGGATGATCAACTCGCCCTCTTCGCCCTGCGCCACCTCGGTGACGCCGTCCTCCAGCGAGACCAGCTTGCTCTCCGTGTCCGGCAGCGGCATGCCGATGGAGCCGGTCTTGTTGACGCCGCTGAGCGGGTTGCCGTGGGTGGCGGTGGGCGCCTCCGACAGGCCGTACGCCTCAAACACCGTCCCGCCGGACAGCTTCTCAAAGGTCACCTTGGTCTCGCGCAGCAGCGGCGCCGAACCGGAGGCGCAGTAGCGAATGGAGCTGAGGTCCACCTTGCCGGCCTGCACGTCAGGGTGGTTGTTGAGGGCGTTGTACATGGCCGGCACGCCCGGATAGTAGGTGGGCTTGAACTTGGCGATGTTCTCGAGGACGTCTTTGAGATCGCGCGGGTTGGGCACCATCACCAGGGCCGAGCCCATAGCCACGCTGATCAACATGCCGCCGACCATGCCGTAGACGTGGAAGAGCGGAATGGCCATCAGGGTGCGCTCGCCGCCCTCGCGGAAGGGGTGCAGCCAGGCCGCAATCTGGCGCATGTTGGCGACCAGGTTGCTGTGGGTGGCC
Source organism: uncultured Anaerolineales bacterium (assembly GCA_937952305.1). GTDB lineage: Bacteria > Chloroflexota > Anaerolineae > Anaerolineales > UBA6663 > SpSt-583. The sequence continues at coordinate 36,296 of CALFZO010000113.1, forward strand.
ATGGCCGCCTTAGAGAGGCCGGTGGTGCCGCCCGAATACTGGAACAGGGCCAGGTCGGAGCTGGCGATAGACAGCTTCGGCCGGTCCGCGGCCGTGTACTTGGCCAGCAGATCCTTCATCCACACATCGCCGGGCGCCAGCTCCACGCGGTGGCCGTCTTTCTTCTCCTTGGCCAGCGTGAACAGCAGGGCCAGCACCGGCGGCAGCTGCTCCTTGATGTTGGTGACGACCAGGGTCTTCAGCTTGGTCTTGGCCTGGACCTCTTTGATCCGGCTGTAGAAGTTGCTCATGACGAGCATCAGCTCGACGCCGGAGTCGTTCAGTTGATGCTCGATCTCGCGCGGCGTATAGAGCGGGTTGGTGGCGACGACGATGCCGCCGGCTTTGAGGATGCCGTAGTAGGCGATCACAAACTGCGGGGTGTTGGGGATGAAGATGCCGACGCGGTCGCCTTTCTTCACGCCCAGCGCCGCCAACGCGGCCGCCATCCGGTCGGCGAGGTCGTTCATCTCACGGTACGTGACCACGCGGCCCTTGAAGATCGTGCAGGCGCGGTCCGGGTATTTCCTGGCCGTTTCCTCGAGGAAATGGTAGGCTGGCACGTCCGGGTACGGCGCCAGCGAGGCAGGCACGGGCTTGTCGTAGTGGCTGAGCCAGGGCTTGGGATCCATTTTCAACTCCTGAAGCGGCGGGGTTGGAGGGTGATGACCTAAACGGAGTATAGACAGCCGGTCGCGCGAAGTCAATCAAAGAAGTGCTACAAACTCCCGTTGACCGGTGACTATTGATCCGCCGGAACGCAAACTGATCAGACCGAGCGCGGGGCTGGCTTGGCTCTGGTTGGCGCCGCCCCGTTGAGCGTCTTCAGATGACCGGCATCAGCCGGGCGCAATCAGGCCAGTCGACAGCGCCAACGACGCTGCCAGCAACAGGATCAACACGCCCACTATCATGACAACAACGATCTTCTTTTTATGAAGGTGGGTTTGATCACGGGCCGGCAGCCGCGGACCGCGCTGAGGTGGCAAGGGCTGGGTCATGTCTGACACGACCAGCGGGCTGTGGTGGCCGCTCCGGCGCACCCGTCAGGCTTCTTCCTGCGCCAGCTGCCGGGCCTGGTGGATCCAGCCTTCAAAATCCAGCCGCCGCCACTTAGGCGGGTCCAGCAAAGATTGCAGTTCGTCCGGGGTGCGCGCGGCCAAGTCAGAATAGGTGTGGATGCCGGCCCGGCGCAGTTCGGCCTCGATCTGCGGCCCGATGCCGGCGATCTCGGCCAGGGTAGCCGGGTGGTTCAGCTTGTAGCGCGCGAAGCGGTGCTGGAGGTCATCCAGCTGCCCGCGCAGCCGCTCATTCTCGGCGCGCAGGGCCGCCAGGTCGGTGCCGTAGCGGTTCTGCCATTGCTGGTCGGCCTGGGCCAGCCGGGCCGCCGCCTCGCGTTCGGCTTGCAGGCGGGTCTCGCCGAGCTGGGCCTTGAGCTGCTCGGTCTCCGCCCGCAAGGCGGCCAGGTCCTGGGTTTTGCCGCCCTGCCATTGCGCCTCGCGCCGTGCCAGTTCGTGCTGCCATTCGGCCTCGGCGTCGGCTTTGGCCTCGGTCAGGGCCGCCACTTCGGCCTTGAGGCGCCGCGCCTCGTCCAGCAGCTCGGCCTCGCGCTCGCGCCAGCGCCCCTCACTGGCGCCCAATTGCTCGATGGTGCCGCGCAGCGTGCCCAGGTCGGCGTCGCGCTGCCGCAACTGGTCGCGCAGGCTGTCCAGCACCAGCTCCTGGCCGGCCGGGGGCAGTTCGGCCGGCGCCGGGCGCGCCTGCAGCTCGATGATGTGCTGGGCGGCCTCCTCTTCCTCGGCATCCTTGAAGTAGGAGCGCCAGTAGGCCAGGTCGATGCGCCATTCCACCAGCCAGCCCAGCAGGAAACCGACCAGCAGAGCGATCGACGCGACGATGACGGTGGTGATGGACATCGCTTAGACTCCTCCAAGCCGCCCACCGGAGCCGGCTGCCCACGCCAGCCCCGGAGCGTGGCGGCTATTCTACAAGCAAACGGCACAGAGCGAAAATCGCCGGGCCGAACACGGCTCTTATCCGACGCCAAATCCCGCTTCAGACGGCCTTAACCTGGGCGCGCGAAAGTATCGTCAGAGTTTGATCAACAGCGCAGCAGAGGAGAGCTGTCTATGTCTTGGCGTCGCGTGTTGCTTATCGGAACCGTGGTCGCGGCGGTGGGCGTCTCAGCCACCCTGGGCGCCGCCGTCGGCGGCGGCGTGGTGTTATATACCCTGCGAGAACGCCTTTCCCCGGCGGCTTCGCCGGCCCAGACCGTGCCCGTTTCGGCGCCGGCGGACACAGCCGCGCCGGAGACGGTCATCCAGGTAGACGTGAACAGCGCCATCCAGGATGCCGTGGCCGCCGTCAGCCCGGCCGTCGTCACCGTGGTCAACACCCAGGCGCCGCAACGCACCGTCTTCGGCACGGTCCAGGGCGGCCAATCCTCCGGCTCGGGCGTCTTCATCTCGAGCGACGGCTACCTGATCACCAACAACCACGTGGTCGAGAACGCCCAGAGCCTGCAGGTCATCTACCGGGATGGGCAGACCGTGGACGCGCGCCTGATCGGCACCGACCCGCTGGCCGATATCGCCGTGCTGAAAGTGGACGGCGCCGTCCCCGGCGTGGCCGATTTCGGCGACTCAGACGCGCTCCAGCCGGGCGAGACCGTCGTGGCCATTGGTTCGCCGCTGGGCGACTTCCGCAACACGGTCACGGCCGGCGTGGTCAGCGCCACCGGCCGCTCGATCGAGACCGACGCCGGTTACCAGATGGAGGACCTGATCCAGACCGACGCCGCCATCAACCACGGCAACTCCGGCGGCCCGCTCATCAACCTGGCCGGCCAGGTGATCGGCATCAACACCCTGGTGGTGCGCGGCTCCGGCTCCACCGCGGACCAGGCGGAGGGCCTCGGCTTCGCCATCGCCGCCAACACCGTGCGCGCCGTCAGCCAACAGCTGATCCAGCAGGGTTACGTGGCGCGCCCGTACTTGGGCATCGACGGCGCGCCGCTCTCGCCCAGCCTCGCGCAGGCCTACAACCTGCCGACCGAGTGGGGCGTGTACATCGAGGCCGTGGGCAGCGACTCCCCGGCCGCGCGGGCCGGGCTGCAGGCCGGCGACATCGTGACCCACATCGGCGGCCAGGCCATCGACGGCGACCATCCCTTCATCAACGTGCTGATGGGCTTCGCGCCGGGACAGACCGTGGCCCTGACCGTGCAGCGCGGAAATCAGACTCTGAACCTCGACGTCACCCTCGGGGAGCGGCCTGCCTCGCAAGGCTGACGCCCCCCACCCCCCTCGCCGCCAGCCGCCGGGCGCCCTACCCCCGGCGGCTGTTTTATTTTGGAAAACGCATCCCTGGCACGCTTCTTGATACTAGCTCAGGCGAGCGCCCACCCCATTCATTTCACCCCGGGGATGGGCCCCAGGACACAATGCGCGCCAGGTCACTCTTTGGTTTCATCCCGTTTCTGCTCGGCATGGGGATCTTCGGCTGGCTGGTCTTCGACACCCCGGCGCAAGGTTCCGTCTCAGCCCTGGACAAGGCCGCCAGCCTGGCCCTGCCCGCGCCGATCTGGCTGCCGTGGGCCAGCCGCGACGCCGGCGGCCAACTGCTGGCCATCAACGAGTACCGCCGCACGGCCGGGCTGCCGGCCCTGCTGGAAGCCGCGGACGACAGCGCCGGCGCTGCCCAGCACGCCCGCTACATGGTGAAGACCGATCAGCTGGTGGACCGCGAGGACCGGCTGGCCTACCCGGAGTGGTACAGCGACGAGGGCAACCTGGCCGCCCAGAGCAGCCTGCTCATCATCAGCGACACGGTGGCGTTCACCGACCGGCAGGCCGTGGACTTCTGGCTGCGCAGCCCGTTCCAGGCGCTGAGCTTGCTGGACCCGGAGCTGCGCCAAACCGGTTTCGGCAGCTACCGCGAAGCCGACGGCGGCTGGCAGATGGCGGCGGCCCTCAACGTGCGGCGCGGCTGGCAAAGCGGAGCGCCCGCCGGGGTCGCCTTCCCAGTCTTGTGGCCGGGCGCCGGGACGACGATCGCGCTCCGCACATACTCCGGCCAGGATTACCCGGACCCGCTGGCCGCGCCTTACTGCCAGCCCGGTTTCCGCGGCCTGCCCGTCATCGCCCAATTCGGCGACGGCGCGCACCGCGTCCGGCTGGCGGCGGCCAGCCCGACCCTGCTCACCGCCAGCGGCGGCCCGCTGCCGCACTGCGCCTTCTCCGAGACCGAGTACCCGGCCAACCCCAACGACGGCAACTACGGCCAGATCCTGCTGGACACCCGCGACGCGGTCGTGCTCATGCCGCAGTATCCGCTCGAGCCGGGCGGCACCTACACCGTGACCGTCAACGTGCTGGTGGACGACGTCCCGGCCACCCACACCTGGTCCTTCAGCGTGGCCGCCGACGCCCCGTAGCAATCGGGCGGCCCCGCGCAAAACCACGCGCCCCGCGGCTTGGCCGACGGGGCGCGTTTGTGTCCGGCGAAGCTGGGCCGGAGCTTCAGGCGCCCAGCCAGCGGCGCAGCGCGAGGACGCGGTTGTGGCCGCCGAAGCCAAAAGACGTCGACAGGGCCGCCGTCAGCGCTGCCGGCCGGGCGGCGTTGGGCACGCAGTCCAGGTCACACTCGGGGTCCGGCGTCGTGTAGTTGATGGTCGGCGGGATGATCTGGTCCCGCAGGGCCAGCACCGTCCAGATGGCCTCGGCCGCGCCGGTAGCGCCGAGCATGTGCCCGGTGACGGACTTGCTGGCGCTGACCGGTAGGCGGCGGGCATGCTCGCCCAGGGCCGTGCGCAGGGCGCGCACTTCGAAGACGTCGCCCAGCGGCGTGCTGGTGGCGTGGGCGTTGACGTAGTCCACGTCCTCGGGCCGCAGCCCGGCCTTGGCCAGCGCGCGCCGGATGGCGCGGGCCGCCTGCGTGCCGGCCGGGTCCGGGTTGGTGAAGTGCTGGGCGTCCGACGTGGCGCTGTAGGCCAGCACCTCGGCCAGCGGCGCGGCGCCGCGCGCCTGGGCGTAGTCCAGCGCCTCCAGCACCAGCACGCCGGCGCCCTCGCTCAGCACGAAGCCGTCGCGCGCCCGGTCGAACGGGCGGCTGGCGCCGGCCGGATCGTCATTGCGGCGCGAGAGCGCGTTCATCTGGTCGAAGCCGCCGATGCCCAGCGGCGTCACGGCCGCCTCGGTCCCGCCGGCCAGCATGGCCTCGGCGTCGCCGCGCCGGATGATCTCAAAGGCCTCGCCCAGGGCGTCCACGCCCGTGGAGCAGGCCGAGGCCAGACCGAAGGCCGGGCCGCGCGCGCCGGTGAGGATACTCACCTGCACCGAGGCCGAGTCGACCGTGATCATTGGGATCAGGAGCGGGCTCAACCGCTGCGGGCCGTGCTCGTCCATCACCTTCTGCTGGGCCGTGTACGTCCAGATCCCGGCCGCGCCGGTGCCGATCAGGACGCCGACCTCATCGGCGTTGCCGGCCCCGATCACGAGGCCGGCCTGGGCCAGCGCCTGGCGCGCGGCGGCGATGGCGAACTGGACGTTGCGGTCGGCGCGGCGCGCCTCCTTGGCCGTCATGAAGTCGGTGGGTACAAAGCCCCAGGCTTCGCCGCCGATCTTGACGCGGAAGGCGGTGGTATCGAAGAGCGTGATGGGGCGGATGCCGGAGCGCCCGGCCAACAGGTTGGCCCAGGCGCCGGGCACGTCCAGGCCGATCGGGCTGATGATGCCCAGGCCGGTGACGACGACGCGGCGGCCGGGCGGCGGGGAGTTGGCGGCGCTCATGCGCGCGGCCTCAGGCTGGCCGGGGCGCGGCGCGCACCACGGCGTCGGTCATGCGCGCCACGCGGCTGATCAGGGCCACATCGTGCACGCGCACCAGGTCGGCGCCTTGCTGGATGCACAGCGCCGCCACGGCCGCCGTGCCCTCGGCGCGCTGGTCGGCCGGCAGGTCCAGCGTGTAGCCAATGAACGATTTGCGCGACGGCCCGGCCAGCAGCGGGTAGCCCAGTGCCCGAAACTCGCCGAAGCGCCGCACAATCTCGAGGTTCTGTTCGACGGTTTTACCGAAGCCCAGGCCGGGGTCGAGGATGATCCGCTCCGGCGCCACCCCGGCCGCCAGCGCCAGGTCGACGCTGGCTTGCAGTTCGCGCTGGATATCGGCGATCAGGTCGGCGTAGTGCACGCCGACGTAGCGCCCGCCCAGCCGCGCCTCCTGGACGGCGTCCTTGGGCTGGCTGCGGTTGTGCATCAGGATCAGGCCGGCGCCGCTTTGGGCGGCGACGCGGGCCATGTCCGGGTCCATGCGCAGGCCCCAGACGTCGTTGATCAGCGTCGCGCCGGCCGCCAGCGCCTGGCGCGCGACCTCGGCCTTGTAGGTGTCCACCGAGATGGGGACGGCCACGCGCTGCGCCAGCGCCCGGACGACCGGGATGACGCGCGCCAATTCCTCGTCCAAAGAGGTCGGCGGGCCGCCGGGGCGCGTGGATTCCCCGCCGACGTCCAGGAGGTGCGCGCCCTGCGCCACTTGCGCCTGGCCCTGGGCCGCGGCCGCCGCCACCCAGTCGCCGTCGGCGCGGAGCAGCCCATCCCCGGAGAACGAGTCCGGCGTGACGTTGACGATGCCCATCACGTAGGTGCACGCGCCCCACTCGAAGATGTTGGACCCAATGGTCAGGGCCATAGTCTCACCGCCAGTGCGGGCGCGCCGGCCGGGCCGGGCGCGCGCTAGAGGGTTGTTACGGCCCGGCCGCCTGCTCCGAGGCGAGCCAGATCAAGCGTGCGGTATCGCCCAGCCGGTCGCGCAGCGCGGCCAGCGTGAGCCCAAGCGCCGGGTGGACGACGTCCGGCGCGATCTCGGCCAGCGGCACCAGCACGAAGGCGCGTTCCGCCAGGCGCGGGTGCGGCACGGTCAGTTCGGGCGTGTCCAAGACGACGGCTTCATACAGCAGCAGGTCCAGGTCGATCAGGCGCGGCCCGAAGCGCGCGCCGGCCACGCGCCCCAGGCCCGTCTCCAGCGCCTTCAGGCGGCGCAGGGCCGCCAGCGGCGTCAGCGCCGTCTCGGCCCGGACCGCCAGGTTGTAAAAGCGCGGCTGATCCTGGACATAGGCGGGCTCGGTCTCGTACCAGCGCGAAGCCGCCACCAGGGTGAAGTGCGGGGCCAGCGCCGCCAGCGCCTGGCGCACGTTCTGCGCGCGATCGCCGAGGTTGGTGCCGAGGGCCAGGTAGACGGTGGCCACGGCTACAGGTCGAGCCGGCAGAAAGCGCTCTGGCCGAACGTCTCTTCCACCTCGACCTCCAGGGCGCGCAGCCCGCTGGCCTGGCCGGGCGTCAGCGCGGCGCGCAGTTCGCCCGCGATCCAGGCCGCCAATTGCTCGGCGGTGGTGTTCGGGATCGGCAGCAGCACGCAGTCCTCGCGCGGGAAGACGTAGCGCTTGGCGCCGTACCGGAGGGTGACGCTCACGTCATCGTGTTCCAGGATGAAGTGGGGGTTATGCAGCGGCAGCAGCATGCGGTGGTCGAGCCGGTCGCAGACGGCGCGCAGCAGCCGCTTGAGGGTGACGAAGTCGAAGACGTAGGCGTTGACGTTGAGCTCGCCCTCCAGGCTGGCCGCGGCCCGGTAGTTGTGGCCGTGGGCGGTCTCGCACTGGTCGCCTTCGTAAGTGATGAAGTGGCCCGAGCAGAAGATCGTGTAGTCTTTGGTGACGCGGACGCGGTAACGGGCGGACGGGGCCAGCGGCGGCATCAGGTCTCTCCAGCAGCTTTACGGAGTCGGCGTCGCCTGTTCGACCACCACCTTGGCCGTCACCATATACCACTCGTTCAACGACGCGAAGCGGTCACTGGCCTGGGTCAGCGGCCCGAGCTGGACGCCGCCCACCTGGGCATCGACGGCGAAGTTGTAGACCGGGTAATACAGCAGCAGCGCGGGCACTTGGTCGGCGAAGCGCGACTGGAATTGCTGGTACAGCCGGGCGCGCGCGCCGATGTCGGTGGTGATGCGGGCCTGCTCCAGGAGCTGGCTGGAGATGCGGTCATCCCAGCCGCCGTAGTTCTGGCCGCTCTCCACCTGGGTCTGATGCCAGAGCGGGTACGGATCCGGGTCCGGGGTGCCGGCCAGGCTGAAATCCACCAGGGCGGCCTGGAAAGCGCGCGGCTCCAGGAACTGGCTGCGCAGGGCGGCGGCCTCGGCCGGGATCACGGTTACGGCCACGCCCAGGGCCGCCCAGGTCGTCCGGGCGGAGTCGGCCACGGCCCGATGCTCGGGGTCGTCCGGCGTAATCAGCGTGAACTGCAACGGCACGCCGTCCTTCTGGCGCACGTAGGCGTCCGTCCCCGGCAGGGCGTCCGGCGGCAGCAGCCAGCCGGCGCTGTCCAGCAGGGCGGCGGCCTCGGTCGGGTTGAAGCGCGGCGTGGGCAGCTCGCGGTTGTAGGCCCACGAGCCGGGCAGCACCGGCGAGTTGGCGACCACGGCCTGGCCGGCCAGCACCGTACTCACCAGGCCCGGCCGGTTGAGGCCCAGCGACAGCGCCTGGCGCACCTTCTTCTCTTTGAAGAACGGCAGCGTCTCGTCGCGCAGGTTGAGGAAGATCAGCGTGTACTCGGGCTGCAGCGTCGAGTACAGCCGCAGGCTGGGCAGCTTGAGGGCGGTGTCGAACGCGGTCCCCGAGACCTGGCTCAGGCCGAGCACCTCGCCGTTGCGGTAGGCGGCCAGGGCCGAGGCGCTGTCCGCATAGAACCGGAACTCCAGTGCGCTCAGCTTGGGCTGGGCACCGTAGTAGGCCGCGAAGGGCTTCAGGGTCAGCCCGGTCACACGCCCGGCCTCGGCCTGCCAGCCGTCGAACACGAATGGCCCGGAGCCCACCGGCTGCAGGTTGAAGCCGGCCTGCGGGAGTTGCGCGGCCGTGGTGCCGTCCAGCTGGTGGCGCGGCAGCACGCCGAAGTCCGTGTAGTCCAGGAAGGGCGCGAACGGCTCGGGCAGCGTCAGCGCGATGGTCTGCGTGCCGGTCACGGCGACCGTCACCGATTGCCAGAGCTGCTTAAGGTCCTCGGGGCCGGGCCAGCTCGTGGCCTGCATCAGCTCGATGGTGAAGGCCACATCATCCGCGGTCAGCGGCTGGCCGTCGTGCCAGGTCAAATCCGGCTTGAGGATGAACGTGTAGGTCAGGCCGTCGGCGGCGATGAACCAGTTGGCCAGGTCATCCACGGGCCGGCCGGCCGCGTCGAAGCGGGTCAGGCCGCTGAAGAGCAGGCGGTCCAGGTCGCGATCCACCGGGTTGAAGTGGTCCAGCAGCGGGTTGAGGGCGCGCGGCGCGCCGACCATGGCCTCCACGTAGACGCCCGTGCCTTCCACCGGGACCTCGCGGATGGTCAACACGCGGGCCTGCCTGGAAAGCAGCCCGACGGCCAGCAGCAGGCCCAAGATCGCGATCAACGCCTGCCAGCGGAGATGTTTCATGATGGCGCTTGCGGAGGCAATCGAGGACGACTAGCCTCCCGTTCGTCCTCGTCCGACGCGGTGTGGCGGAGGCGGCTCAGCCGGCCAGCACGTTAGCGATCGAGATCAGGAAGAAGACGACCGCCAGGCCAATGGTGATGTTGAACAGCGTCTTTTCTACGCCGCGCCGGGCGCGGAAAACGCCGCCGGTGTCACCGCCGGTCAGGCCGCCCAACCCGGCCGATTTAGATTGCAGCACGATCGCCAGCACCAGGGCGATCGACACAATGATCTGGGCAATATCCAGGTAATCCGTCAACTGCATCGTGAACTCTCCTCAAAATGACGCGCTTCCTGTCGCGGAAGCCCAGGCATTATAACAGTCTCCGACCGCGCCCCGGCTGCGCGACAATCTGTCAACTAGAGCGCGGCCTCAGGCCGGGATGAAGAAGAAGGCCACGCCCAGCACCAGGTAGACGGCGATCAACTGGGCGCCTTCCAGCCAGTTGGTCTCGCCATCGGCGGCGACCAGGTTGGCCACCAGCACCGCCGCGATCAGGGCGACGACTTCAAACTGGTTGAAGACCAGGTTGAGATACTGGCCAAACGCCAACGCCACGAAGACCAGCACCGGCGCCACGAAGATCGCGATCTGCAGGCTGGAGCCGAGGGCGATCTCCAGGCTGAGGTCCATCTGGTTCTTCATCGCCACCTGCACGGCCACCAGGTGCTCGGCCACGTTGCCGATGAGCGGGATCAGGATGATGCCCAGGAAGAACTCGCTCAGGCCCAGAGCCGCCGTCACCGCCTCCACTTCATGCACCAGGATTTCGCTCATCCACACCGTCCCGCCGGTGGCCAGCGCCAGCATGATCAGCGACGTGCGCACGGACCAGTGCGGGGCCTCGCTTTCGGACCCGCCCGCGTGGCTGAGCGCCGTGCTCTTGTCGCTGCGCAGCGTGTAGAACAGGCCCAGGCCATAGACGATGATCATCACGACGGCCACGCCCAGGCTGATGTACTCCTCGGTGATGACGGACAGCTCTTCGCCATCCAGGGAGTGATTGAACAGCGACGGGATGACCAGGGCGATGGTCGCCAGCACCAGCAGAGTGGCATTGGTGGCCTGGGACTGGCGGTTAAACGTCTGCCGGCCATGCTTCAGGCCGCCCAGCAGCAGGCTGGCGCCCATCACCAGCAGCAGGTTGCCCAAAATCGAGCCGGTGATGGACGCCTTCACCAGATCCAGCAGGCCGGCGCGGATGGCGACGATGGTGATGATCAACTCGGCAGCGTTGCCCAGGGTGGCGTTGAGCAGGCCGCCAATCTTGGGGCCGGTCACCGCCGCCAGCGCCTCGGTCGCCTCGCCGATCAGGCCCGCCAGCGGGATCAGGGCCGCACAGGCGATGGCGAAGATGACCACTGGGTCCCAATGCAACGACCCGGCCAGGACGGCCAGCGGCACGGCCAGCAACAGGTAGTAGACGGGCTTGACGGATTTCAAGAAGGCCATGGCTCTCTCCCGGGCTGCGCCCCAGGTGGCGGACGGATGACGTGCGGCGCGCGGCATTTTAGTGCAGGAGACCCCGACCGACAAGGCAACGTCCCCGGCCAGGTTATCGCCCGCGCCGCCAGCCTGTTTTTGGATATACTTGCCCGATCCCGTTCACGAGGACGCTCACGCCGATGCCCACCCCGCCCACCGCCAAAGTGTTTTCGTCGTGCACCGCGCCGCGCATTCGTT
>CALFZO010000114.1 GCA_937952305.1 uncultured Anaerolineales bacterium
CGCCAGCCGAGGCCGCGGGGTGCGCGGCCGCGAGCGCGAACCCGAGCAGAGCCGCGCCCACCCGCGCCAGGCGGCCCGTCCGGCTCATACCAGGCCCCGCCGCCGCGCGATGTCGGCGGCCTGGGTGCGGTTCTCGGCCTGGAGCTTGGCCAGGATGTTGGAGACGTGGTTCTTCACCGTGCCTTCGGTGATCACCAGGCGCTCGGCGATCTCCTTGTTGGAGCCGCCCTGAGCCAGCAGCACCAGCACCTCCCGCTCGCGCTCGGACAGCGGCTCCAGCGGCTGCTCGGCCGGGCGCATCATCTCGCGCAAGGCCCGCGACGCGATCTCGGGCTGGATGAAGACCTCGCCGGCGTGCACGCGCCGAATTGTCTCGATCAGGACTTCGGCCGGCGCGTCCTTGAGCAGGTAGCCCAAGGCCCCGGCGCGCACGCCCTGGAAGACGTAGTCGTCGCGGTTGAACGTAGTCAGGATGATCACGCGCGCCTGCGGCCACTCGCGGATCAGGCGGGCTGTGGCCTCGACGCCGTTCAGGCGCGGCATCTGCACGTCCATCAGCACCACGTCCGGGCGCAGCGCCAGCGCCTGGCTGACGCCGGCCTCCCCGTCCACGGCCTCGCCGATCACGCTAAACCCCGGCTCCAGATCCAGGATCGTCTTGAGGCCCTGGCGCATCAGGGTCTGGTCTTCCACCAACAGGAGGCGGATGGGGAGGGCGGTTGCCGGTCTGGCCATCATGGGTCACTCACCGGATCGATTGCTGGGGGCGCCTGGGGTTCGGCCAGCTGTGCCGGCGGGCCGCCGGCCCGGGTCGCCAGGTTGCGCCGCAGGGCCTGCGTTTCGGCCAGCACGAGTCGGGCGGCCTCCAGGGTCGAGACCTCAGGCGCCGGCGCCGGTGCGGCGAAGGCGTACGGCGCCTCGAGCTGGCCGCGCAGGGTCTCGAGCAATCGCTGGGCCTCGGTGTAATCCAGGTCACGCAGCTGGCCCTGGTTCTTGCGCTTCTCGTCTTCATCGTCGTCGGCAGAGCGCCGGCCGCCGGCCGTGCTCACCACTACGTCGGCCAGCCCGATCAGGCGCTGCAGCACCCCCTGCCGCAGAGACACCTGTTGGATGTTGGCAAACCGCAGGCTGGTCTCGTGCGTGGTCCAGACGCCGTGTTGGAGCTGCACGCCCTGGTCGGAGATCACATACCAGGTTGTGTGCCGTTCAGCCCAGAGCGCCAGGAACGAGAACGCCGCCTGCGTCAAGAAACCGCCCACGACCAGGAGCAAGCCGACCCAGCGCCACTCGGCCGGCAGGTAATCGGTGAAGTCGTCCCACCGGTTGAAGACCTCGACAAAGCGCAGCCAGGCTGGCAGCCACTGGGTGAAATCGATGGCCGTGATCAGCAAGAGCACGCCCATCAGCGCCGACACCTGCGCGGCTGTCCATTTCAGCAGGCGCAGGTGGTGGGTGCGCCGAGCCGGCTGAAGAACCTGGCGGAGCTCGGCGCCGGCGATGGGCGCGGGCGGCGTCAGCGCGAGCCGCAGAAAACGAAAAAGCGGTCGGACGAGCGGAGTCATCCTTCGGCCTGTTCCGGCGGTGCGGAGTTGGACTGTTCCAATGCCTGCCGCAAGGCGCGCATTTCTGCGGCGATTTCCCGCAGGAGTTGCGCCAGGTCGGCGTCCGGCGCGGCGGCCGGCGCAGGCGCACTCGCGCGCGCGCCCCGGCTGCGGTCGTACAGGAAATCGCGCACAACCAGAGGCTGCGGCAGGCCTTCCAACGTCATCTCTGCCTTTGCGTCCCCGCTGGCGGTCTGGATCTCCAGCCGGGCTAAGCCCAGCCAGCGCTCCAGGACGTTAGCGCTGACGTGGATATCCTGGATGCGCGCGTAGGTCAGGCTCACTTCCCGGCGTTCCAACCCGCCCCAGCGCATGGTGACGCCCTCCGCGTCGAACTGGTAGCGGATGGTGCGGCAGCGCAGAGTCTGGTAGATCAGCGGGATGAAGAACAACGGCCCCCACAGGAGCGCGGCCAGCCCGTAGTAGCGCAGCAGCGTGGGCGAGGGCCGCGTGAGGCTGAAGATGAAGGCATCGCCGTCAGAGGCGGTCATAGGCTGTGATCCGGGGTTGGGTCGAGCTCCGGCCGGGCCGCGATCAGCGGCAGGCGCGCCTCGACCAGGGTGCCCGGCGCCTGGGTCGAGAGCACCAGCGCACCGCCCAGGCCCTCCACCCGCTCGCGCATGCCGCGCAGACCGTAGTGGCCGGCCAGGGTTTCTGCCTGCGGCGGCAGGCCCACGCCGTCATCGCGGATGCGGAGCGTGGCCGTGTCCGGCTGCAGCTCCAGGTGGATCTCCACCCGGCGCGCGCGTGCGTGCCGCTCGACGTTGGCCAGGGCCTCCTGCGCCACGCGCCAGAAAGTTTCGGCCACGGCCGGGCTGAGGGTCTCCGCCTCGGGCGGCACGCGGCAGGCCACCTCCAGGCGTGCGCGTTCGCCGACCTCCACGCCGAGCGTTGGCAGCGCCTCGCCCAGGCGGCGTTCGCCCAGGCCCGGCGCGCGCAGGCCGGCCAGGGAGCGGCGCAGCTCGTCCATCGTCCGGCGCGTGAGCGCTTTGAGCTCGTCCACATGCGCCGAGCCGCGCTCCGGATCCACCCGGTACAGGCGCTGGATCGCTTCCAGTTGGATCGACATCGTCACCAGGGCATGGCCGAGGCTGTCGTGCAGGTCACGGGCCAGGCGCTCGCGCTCACGCAGGGCCGCCAGCTCCGCGTCCTTCTCGCGCGCCGCCTCCAGTTCGCGCCGGGCCGCCTGCAGCCGCGCAATCAGTTGGCCGCGCTCCTGGCTGGTGTTCACGATGCTGTTGATGAAAAAGAAGACGGCCATCGCGCCCGCCCATTGGAAGCCAAATCCCATGAGCAGGCCCGGCGTGACGCGGGTCAGATCCCAGCCGGTGATCTGCAGGATGACCAGCCCGTTCACCACGAATGTGCCGACCAGGACCGCGCGCGGCGGCAGCAGGCCGAACATCTGGCCGAAGTAGGTCATGCCCACCCACCACAGGTCCGGCTGGAGCACGCCCATGATGAGCCACAGCGTCATCCCGCCAATGAAGTAAGTCGCCAGCCACCGCCGGTTGATGGGCCAGCCGCGCCGGGCGACGCAGAAGACGTAGAGCAAGCCCTGGGCCAGCAGCAGGCCGATCACCACCCAGTGCTTCCAGGCCAGGGCGCCCCAATGCGTGATGAGGACGCTGAGCGCCGAGCCGTTGAAAATCAACAGGGAGACCACGTCCCAGAAGCGCCCATACAGCTGCAAGGCGCGGGGCGAGGCGGCGGGGATTTCGTCGAGGGGCGGCAGCGGCCGGCTGGACATGGTCCGAGTATAGAACAATTTCAGGCGGGCCCGACCCGGATCACCTGGCTCGCCACGAGCCAGTCTGGCACACTCTGACGGCGCGCGCTGGCGACCAGCGCGCCCAGGTAGACGGCCAGCAGGCCGTACACCACCGCCAACCCGCCCGCGAAGCCCGGTGCCGCCGGCGTGAGCTGCAGCAGGACGAAGTGGTTGACCTCGAACGGGATCAGCGTGACCACGGCGCGGACCAGCGCGCGGCCGAAGCTGAGCCGGCCGCCGGCCAGGTCTGTGACGCGCAGCCCCAGCCAGCGCTGGCCGGGGGTGGCCTGCCAGGCCGAGCTCTGAAAGCCGGCGAAGTAAAACCAGACCGGCGCCGAGGCGCTCACCAGCACCCACAGGTGCAGCGAGCGGCCGTCCGGCCAGACGCCGGCGGCGAGGGCGGCGTGGAAGGGATGCCGCCCAAGTCCAAGCAAGAGCATCTGTGTCGCCACGACGCCGGCGAACAGCAGCGCGGCGTCGCTCAGGTACGCCGCCAGCCGCCGGCTCAGATAGCTCAAGGTCGAGATCGCGCCAGACATAGGGGCTTCCCCGCCGGGGCCGGGCGACTCCGAGACTGCCTCGGAGCGCCGGCCCCAGCGACTCAGCGAGCGGGGCTCAGGCGGCTGCCTCGCCGGAGGCCAGCCCCGGTTCGCGGCCCACGAGCTGCCCGGCGCGCCGATAGACGAACGGGACGGCGCTCCAGTAGACCACGGCCACGAACAGCAAGATGTACGGGAAGGCGGCCGCCCCCAGGCCGAGCTGCAGGCCAAACGCCCCCAGCGACAGCGCGACCGCCACCACCCCGTAGGCGCGGCTGCGGTGCAGCCACGCGTACGGCAGGAAGTGCGCGGCCCCGGTGGCGGCCATCACCACCGGCACGGCGCCGGGGTTGAGGCTGTAAGCCACGATCCAGGCCGGCAGCGCCAGGTTCTGCGACATGGCCAACTGCGCCGACAGCGCGTGCAGGGGGTTGGTCGGCGCCATGCGCCGCCAGCCCAGACGCCGCTCCAGCCACAGGGCGGCCGGCAAAGCGACGGCGCCCTGAAACATCGCGACCATGGCGGCCACCGGCCGCGGCAGGACGAAAGCCAGCAGCGCCGCGATCACGAAGGTCGTCCCAAACGCTATCAGGAACGGAGCGCCGCCGGCCGAGCTGGCGCTGACTTCGTCGAGCGCCTGACGCAGATCAGCGGGGGTGTGGGTTGTGGTCATGGTCGCCTCCCAAAAAACAACTCAAAGCAAAGTCACCAAGGGTTACGCGGAGAAAACACTCTGGGCCATCTCAGCTGCGGGCCTCCCATTTGAAGAGCCAGGCGGCCAGCAGCGCCGCCGCCGCGCCATAGACCAGCGTCAGCAACAGATTGGCGCCGAACTCCGGGCTGAGCGCGCCGGTTTGCAGCGGCGGGCGCACCAGCTGCGCGATGGCGTAACCGGGCAGCCACGGGCCGACCGACTGGATCCAGCCCGGCATCTGCTCGATCGGCATGATCAGGTCGGCGATGAACATCTGGCCGAAATACAGGATCTGGCCGATGGCCACCGCGCCGCCCGAGCCAGGGGCGACGCCGCTCACCACCTGGCCGAGCGCCACGCTCATCAGCACCGAGAGCAGGACCATCGGCAGCGCCAGCAGGAGATTCACAGCCGGCAGCTGCAGGCCGTAGAACGTCATCGCCACGGCCACCACCAGGGCGGCCTGCAGCACGGCCACGGCGACGTTGACGACGATGTAGGCGCCGACCAGCGTGAGCGTGGGCACCGGGCTGGCCTGCAGACGGCGCAGGACGCCCTTCTGCCGGAACTCCGTCATCATGGTTGCGCTGCTGATCAGGCCGAAGGCCAGGATGTTGACGGCCAGCACGCCCGGCACCATCCAGCCCATGAAACCGGGCAGGTCATCGCCGCCGAAGACCGCGGCGTAGATCACGAGCAGGAAGACCGGGAAGGCGAAGTTCCAAAACAGCGTCGACCGCTCGCGCAGGTAGACGAGGAACATGGCCTTGGTGAGGGTGAGAAAACGTTGCATGGCAACCTCGCGATGTTTCAAAAGAGGGTGGATGGATAGACGCCGCGCCTACGCGCTCAGGGCGCGGCCGGTCAGCTTCAGGAAGGCGTCTTCCAGGTTGGGCTGGCGCAGGGCCACCTCGCTCAAATTGCGCCCAAGCTGCGCGGCCAGAGCGTGCAGGGCCGGCATGGTCGTCTGCGGGTGGGTCGTCTCCACCTCCAGGTACTGGCCGCTGTAGCGGGCGGCCTGCGCGCCGGGCAAAGCGCGGACCTGCTCCAAGGGCAGTTCAGCCGCGGCCTTGAGCACCGGGTTGATGTTCAGCCCGGCCACGATGGACGCCGGCGTGCCGGTGGCGATGATCTGGCCGCGGTCGATGATGGCCACGCGCCCGCACAGCGCCTCGGCCTCCTCCATTGCGTGGGTGGTCAGGATCACCGTGCGGCCCTCGTCGTGCAGTGAGCGGATGAGGTCCCAGACCGCGCGGCGCGCGTGCGGGTCAAGCGCGCTGGTGGGCTCGTCCAGCACCACGATCTCGGGGTTATTGGCGATGGCGATGGCCAGCGCCACGCGCTGCTGCTGCCCGCCCGAGAGGTGGCGGATGAACTTGGTGCGTTTCTCGGCCAGGTCGAAGCGCGTCAGCAGGGCGTCGATCTGCGCCCGGGTCGGGAACACGGCGTACAGGGCCGTGTACAACTCAATCAGCTCGACCACGGTCAGGTCGTCCAACAACGCCGTCTTCTGCAGCTGGACGCCGAGTTTGGCCTTGCCCTGGCGCGGCGCCAGGCCCGCGATGCGCAGGCTGCCGGACTCAGGCTGGTGCAGGCCTTCCAGGCAGGACAGCAGCGTGGTCTTGCCGGCTCCGTTGGGGCCGAGCAGGCCGAAGATTTCGCCGCGCTCGACGCTCAAAGAGACGTCCTTGAGCGCCTCGATGCGGGCCGCGCCCCGGCCGTAGGCCGCGAACACATGATCAACTTCCAGGATCGGGGTGGTCATAATACCTCCGTCAGTAGAACCGTCCGTTGGCTCCACACTACGCCAAGCAGCCGGATTGACCGAGCCCCCGGGGAGCGATTACGACCATGACTTTCGGCACAGATGCCGGTCTGTCTTTTGTGGCAGGCGTGGTATACTAGGGCTACGTTTCGCAGGGTTTTGTGTGTCTGTTTGGCCGCCCAACACCGTGTGCGTGGGTGGCCGCTTTTTTTTACCGGCGCAGGAGGCCGGCAGCATGGAGAAAAGGCTTTACGTGGGCAATCTGGCTTATGCCACGACCGAGGACGATCTGCGAACGTTGTTCGCCCAGGCCGGCACGGTCCAGACCGTCGACATCATCAAGGACCGCGATAGTGGCCGCTCGAAGGGCTTCGGGTTCGTGGAGATGAGCAGCCAGGCCGAGGCCCAGAAGGCGGTGAGCATGTTCAACGCCTATCGTCTGGCCGACCGCGAGCTGACCGTCAACATTGCCCGCCCGCGTGAAGAGCGCCCGATGGGCGGCGGCGGTGGCGGCGGTTTTGGCGGCCGTGGTGGTGGTGGCGGCGGCGGCCGGGGCGGCGATCGCGACCGCCGCGGCGGCAACAGCCGGGGCACGCGCCGGTACTAAACTCTGGCCCACAAAAAAGGCCGGGCAGGTGACTGCCCGGCCTTTTTGTTGTTTTGACCCAGTGGCGTCTGGCGGCTACAGCTTCGGCAGCTCGATCGTCTGCTGCTTCTGGTACTTGCCCTTCTTGTCCGCGTAGGAGGTCAGGCACAGTTCGTCGGCCTCGAAGAAGAGCACCTGGGCGATGCCCTCGTTGGCGTAGATCTTGGCTGGCAGCGGCGTGGTGTTGGAGATTTCGAGCGTGACGTACCCTTCCCACTCCGGCTCGAACGGCGTCACGTTGACGATCAGGCCGCAGCGCGCATAGGTGGATTTGCCCAGGCAGATGGTCAGGACGCTGCGCGGGATGCGGAAATACTCCACCGTGCGGGCCAGCACAAACGAGTTGGGCGGGATGACGCACACCTCGCCTTTGTAATCGACCATCGACTTCGGATCAAAGTGCTTGGGGTCGACGATGGCCGAAAAGACGTTGGTGAAGATCTTGAACTCGTCGGCGACGCGGATGTCATAGCCGTACGACGACACGCCGTACGAGATCACGCCATCCCGCACCTGGTGCTGCACAAACGGCTCGATCATGCGGTGCTGCAGCGACATCTCCGTGATCCAGCGATCGGACTTCAAACCCATCTCAGCTGCCTCCCTTGGGCCGGCGCGCTCAGCGGCGCTCAGCCTCCACCGGATTAGATAGCACGCCCACGCCCTCGATCTCCACGTCCACGACGTCCCCGGCGGCCAGCGGGCCGGCGCCGGCCGGCGTGCCGGTCAGGAGCACGTCGCCGGGCAGCAGCGTCATCACCGACGACACGAACGCGATCAACTGCGCCACGCTGAAGAGCATGTCGTGGGTCGAGGTCATCTGCCGCGTCTGGCCGCCGACCCGGCACGTGATCAGGGCGTCGGTCGGGTCCAGCGTCGTCTGGACGACCGGGCCGAGCGGGCAGAAGGTGTCAAAGCTCTTGCCGCGCGTCCACAGGCCCTCGGCCTCGACGATGTCGCGGGCGGTCACGTCGTTGGCGCAGGTGTAGCCCAGCACGCACTGCAGCGCGTCTTCCGGCGGGATCCAGCGGGCGGCGCGGCCGATCACCACCGCCAGTTCGGCGCTGTGCTCGACGCGCTGGGATTGCGGCGGCAGGCGGATCGGCTCGTCCGGCCCGATCACGGCCGAGGGCGGCTTGAGGAACAGCAGCGGCACGGTGGGCACCGGCAGCCCCGCCTCGCGCGCCCGGTCGCTGAAGTTGTTGCCGACCGCCACGATCTTGCCCGGCAGCACCGGCGCCAGCAGCGCCACATCGCCGCGCCGGGCCACGCGCGGGCCGCGCCGGTAGGCGTCGTACGGCTCACCGGTCAGCGCGGTCACCGGCGCCTGCGCGTCGGCGAGGTCGCCGTCCAGCACGCCGTAACCCACCGTGGCGCCGTGGCGGTAGCGGATGAACTGCATGGTCCGGCGGTCAGGCGCCCTGACGCTGCTGCCAGCGCGTCCAGTGTTCCAGTCCGTTGAAGGCGGCCTGGGCGTAGAGCGCCGACAGGGTCGGGTAGTTGTAGACGGTCTGGGTGAAGACGTCCAGCGTGCCGCCGGCTGCCATGACGTGCAGGCCGATGTGGATCAACTCGGAGGCCTGCTCGCCCAGCATATGGACGCCCAGCAGCGTCTTGTCCTCCGGCGCGAAGATGAGCTTGAGCAGCCCGCTGGTGTCGCCGATGATCTGGCCGCGCGGGTTTTGATCCGCATAGGCGCGGCCGACCAGGTACGGCCGGCCCTGGGCCCGGCACTGCTCCTCCGTCAGCCCGACAAACGCAATTTCGGGGATGGTGTAGACCGCCAGCGGGATCAGCGCCGGCTTGGTCAGCCGGTCCTGATGGAAGGCGTTAAGCACGGCGACGCGGCCCTGCTCCATGGAGATAGGCGCGAACGAGTTGCGGGTGGCCACATCGCCCGCGGCATAGATGCTGGGCACGCTGGTTTGCAGGCGCTCGTTCACCTGCACGTAGCCCATCTCGTCCACGACTACGCCCACGCCCTCCAGCCCCAAGCCACGGGTGTTGCCGGTGCGCCCGGTGGCCACCAGCGCGGCGTCGGCCTCCAGGGCCTCGCCGTTCTGCAGCTGGAACACCAGCTGCGGTTGAGACTGGTCCACGCTGATGACCGGCTCGTTGAGCACCACGCGCACGCCCTGCTCTTCCAAGTAGCGTTTGAAGCGCTCGGCCAGCTCGCCGTCCACCATCGGCAGCAGGCGGTCCTGCATCTCGACCAGGGTCACCGGCACGCCCAGCGCCACGAACATCGACGCATACTCGGCGCCGATGACGCCGCCGCCGACCACCACCAGCGCCCGCGGCAGCCGGCCCATGTCGGCCAGGGTGGCGGAGTCAAACAAACGCGGGTCGCTGCGCGGCAATTGCAGCGGGCGGTACGTGGACGAGCCGGTGGCCAGCAGGATCGCGTTCCCGGTCAGGTCGGCGGTGCGCCCGTCGCCGTAGCGGACGCGCACGGTGTAGGGGTCGCGCAGGATGGCTTCGCCGCGCACGATCTCGATCCGGTAGCGGTCCAGGTTGCGCTGGATCACGCCCCACTCGGACTCCAGCACGATCTGGCGCCGGTACATGATGTCGGCCAGGGTCAGGTCGGGCTGCAGGGAGTAGCGCAGGCCGTAGACGCTGCGCTGGCGCAGACCGGACAGATACTGCGCCATCTCGCGCAGCGTCTTGGAGGGCACGGTGCCGGTGTTGATGCCGGCGCCCCCCAGGCGCGGCGTGCGTTCGATCAGGGCCACTTTCTTGCCCAGCCGCGCGGCTTCTTCCGCGCCCTTGGCCCCCGCAGGGCCGGAGCCGATGACGATGAGATCGTATTGCGACATAGATTGGCGATGTGAGAGTGTGGGTGGCAGCCAGCGCCGGCCTTAATGATACTTGATTTTGCCGCCCGCTCACGAGACGGTGTCCCGGCCGAGCGCTTCCGCGCCTCCAGCCTGGTTAGGGTGGGAGGCCCGCCGGTACGCTGCGAGCCGGTCAGGCGCCGCCGCCCGCCACGGGCCGGCGCGCCCAGGCCAGGTCGTAATCCACGAGCCAGGGTTCCACGCGCACGGCCTCCAGGTCCAGGTCCGCCAGCAGCTGGCGAAACGCCGTCCGCGTGAAGGTCTTGCCCAGGATCAGGCGACCCTCCCAGCTCACCCGGTTGGTGGTCACGAGCAGCCCGCCCGGCTTGAGCACGCGCAGACACTCGCGCAACGCCGCGCGCGCGTCGGGCAGGAACTCCAGCGCCTCCAGGCAGGTGACGGCGTCAAACGCGCCGGCCGGAAAGGGCAAGCGGTCCGCGGCGGCGCGCGCCCAGGCCACCCGCTCCGGCGCGGCCTTCGCTATCCCCGGCGGGGCGCAGGCGGCCCGGCCCACGGCCAGCATGCGCGGGGCCAGGTCCACGTTGACGAGCGCGCCGTCGAAGGCGACTTCGCGCAGCAGGGCGCGGGCCACCCGGCCGGTGCCGGCGGCCACATCCAGGACGCGCGGCGCGGCCACCTCCGCCAGTTCCAGGGTCAACGGCAGGCCCAGGATCTCGCTTTCGGTGACGGTGTCGAACTTCTTGATCTCGTCGTCGTAGCGGTGGGCGACCCAATCGTACAGGAGCGCGACCACGCGCGGGCCGAGGTGGGCGCCCTCGGCCACGATCAATTCCCAGTAGGCCAGCAGGCCGACGGCGGCCACCCCCAGCCCAACCAGGACAACCCACGGCCAATCACCCGCCATGAGGCCGCTTTCGGTTACTGGCCGGCGGCGGCCGGCCCGGCGCCGCCGGCCTCGCGAAACTGCATCCGGTAGAGCCGCGCATACAGGCCGTCGTGCGCGATCAGCTCGGCGTGCGTGCCCAGCTCCACCAGCCGGCCGGCCTCCAGCACGGCGATGCGATCGGCGCGCAGCACCGTGGACAGGCGGTGGGCAATGATGACGGTGGTGCGGTTGCGCATCAGCCGGTCCAGCGCGTCTTCCACCAACTGCTCGGATTCCGAGTCCAGGCTGGAAGTGGCCTCATCCAGCAGGAGCAGGCGCGGGTCTTTAAGGATGGCGCGGGCGATGGCCACGCGCTGGCGCTGGCCGCCGGAGAGCTTGATCCCGCGCTCGCCCACCACCGTCTCGTACTTGTCCGGCAGGCGCTCGATGAACTCGGCGGCGTTGGCGGCGCGGGCGGCCGCCTCCAGTTCGGCGTCGCTGGCCTCCAGGCGGCCGTAGCGCAGGTTCTCGCGCACCGTGCCGGAGAAGAGCTGGGTCTCCTGCGGCACCAGGCCGATCTGGCCGCGCAGCGACGCCAGCGTCAGATCACGCAGGTCGTGCCCGTCCAGCAGCACGCGCCCGGCCGTGGGGTCGTAGAAGCGCGGGATCAAATTGAAGAGCGTGGTCTTGCCGGCACCGCTCGGCCCCACCAGGGCCAGCACTTCGCCCGGCTGGATCTCGAGCGCGATGGCGTGCAGCACGGCCGGCGCCGGCTCCGCGCGCTGGCCGTTGACGGCCGCCGTCTCATAAGCGAACGACACCTGCTCGAAGCGCAGATGCCCGCGGGCGGGCGGCAGCGCCAGGGCGCCGGGCGCGTCGCGGATGTCGGGCACTTCGTCCAGCAGCTCGAACACGCGCCGCGAGGCCCCCAGGGCTTCCTGGATCTGCGCGTACAGGCCCGTGAACGCGCCCAGCGAGGCCGCGATGTTGATGCCGTAGACCAGGAAAGCGATGAGCGCGCCCGGTGTCAGCCGGCCGGCCAACACCTCCTGGCCGCCGAACCAGAGCACGCCGGCCAGCGACGCGAAGCCCAGGAACGCGATCAGGCTGCCGAAACTGGAGCGCACCACGGTCAGGCGCAGGGCGGCGCCGAGCGCGCTCTGGATCTGATCGCCGTAGCGCTGCACCTCATAGGCCTCGCGCGTAAAGGCCTTGACCGTGCGCACGCCAGCCAGGGCCTCTTCGGCCGCGGCCGTGCTCCCGGCCAGCCGGTCCTGCACTTCGGTGGACAGCCGCCGCAGCTGCCGGCCGAAGAGCACGGCGCTCAGGCTGATCAGCGGCGCCAGCGCCAGGATGAACAGCGTCAACCGCCAGTTGAGGGCCAACATCAGCACCAAAGAGCCGAGGAAGGTAACCACCTGACCCAGCACGGCCGTGACGTTGTTGGTCAGCGCGGCGCGCACCAGCGTGACGTCGGACGCCAGCCGCGAGAGCAGCTCGCCCGTGCGCCGGTCGGCGAAGAAGCGCACGCTCAGCGTGTGCAGGTGGGCGTAGGCCTGCCGGCGCAGGTCCACCACCACGCGCTCGCCGACGTAGCTCAGATAGTAGCCCTCCACAAAACGGAAGACGGAGTTAAACAAGAAGGCCACGATCAGGATGAGCGTGATGCGGTTGAGCGCGGCGGCGTCCTGGCCGGCGAAGACGGCGTCCACCAGGTTCTGCATGATCCAGGGGAAGACCAGGCTGAGGGCCGAGCTCACCAGCAGCGCGACGATGGCCACGGCCATCGGGCGCAGGTACGGCCGCAGATAAGCCAGCAGGCGCGCTACCTGCGCGCGCGAGGGCGGGACGAAAGGTCCGTTGGGGCGGGCCGCGGGGCGGCGGAAAGTTGAGAACATGCCGGAGATTGTGCCACGGTTTGGGCCGTTTGACACACCCGCGGTCACGGGCGATACGCGGCCAGGCTGGGGAAGTCGGCGGCCTGGCCGGCTTTGGCCACGAGCGAGGCGAGGGGGTGGAAGCCGATCAGCAGCGGCGCGTTGCGGCCGCCCGAGACCGCCAGGCCCACCACCTGGCCGGTGTGGGCGCTGAGCAGCGGCGAGCCGCTCATCCCGCCGGCCTCAAAGAACTCGTCCATCTGGACCCACACGGCGGCGGCGCCCACGGCCGTCACGGTTCCGGTGAGCAGGCGCGGGTTACCGAAACCGTCGCCGAGGCCGCTGGACAGCACCACCCGCTCGCCGGGCACGGGCGCACCGCGCGGGTCCGGCGTGAGCGCCAGCGCCTCCGCGGCCGGCTCGTCCAGGACCAGCAGCGCGTAATCGCGGGCGAAGTCGTAGCCGGCGAAGACCTGTCCCGGCGGGCCGTGAAAGCGCCGAAAGACTGCGGCCTCGTCCGCGGCCTGCGGCAGGCGGAAGGTCAGCGTCTCCAGGCGGCGTCCGGCCCAGCCGCTCAACACCAGGCTGTGCGCGGTGGTGACGCCGATCACGCGGCCGGAATCCAGGCGCAGCAGGAAGCCGCTGCCGACGCGGCCGGCGCCGTCGGCGAAGTGCGCCCACTCCTCCAGGCCAGCGTGGCCGGCCGGCAGGGCGCCGCGCGGCGCCGTGAGCGTGGGCGCGGGCGGCAGCGGGCCGGCGGTGGGCTCCACGGCCAGGCCGGGCACCACGGCCAGGAGCACGGCCTGCAGGTTGGCGTTGAGCCAGAGCAGGAACACGATCAGCAGCAGCAGGGCGGCGCTGACAAGGCGCAGCGTGTTCCGCCGGCGCTGACGATGTGGTTCACGGAAGAGCGGATTGCGGCGCATGGCTGGCCTCCGCGCGCCGGAGGCGGCGGCAGAGGCGAGGATACCAGCGTCGCGCCGGAGGCGCCACGCCTCAGGGCGCCGGGGTCGCCCGCGCTGGAAGCGTGTAGCGGTATTCGGCGGGCACGTCCGAGAAGAGCCAGCGGGTCTCGCCGCCGGGGACGCCGCAGCGGATGCCCAACCGCAGCGCCACCACATCGTCCTGGGCGACACTGCGCAGCAGCCACCCCAACGGGTCGTCCGGCGCATAGGTCAGGCTAAACTGGGTGCGGCCGCTGCCGCCGTAGATGATCACGGTCACGCCGTCGACCAGCGAGCGGCTCGGGTCGCTCGGGTCAGCGGCCGGGGACGTGAACCCGAGCAGCAGTGTGGCCGCGGGCACGGACAGCGTGTAGTCGACGTCGATGTCGATCACGACCGGCTCGTCCGGCAGCGGCCCCGGCGCGATCGAGGCCGCCGTGATCCGGGCCTCGTCTGGCCCGGCGGTGGCCGCGCAGCGCATCGCCACGGCCGCCGGGGCGTGCCGATAGTGGAAGTCATGATCCAGCGTGTGGGCCAGCCGCACCCAGCCGGATTCGGTCTGGCGGCTCAGGTTGGCGAACACGTACACTTCACGGCCAGCCAGTTGTTCGGCCACCCGGTCCGCGTCGGCGAAGAAGCGGACGGTGACGCGCGGCTCGGCCGCCGTCACGGTCACCGGCGTTGAGCCGATGGCGAACAGCGGCCCGCTGCGCGGATGGACCTCGGTGCCGGCGCGGGCGTCATCGCCCAGGCCCACCACCAGCGTGGCCGTCGGCGCCGACGTCAACGTGACGGCCACCGTCACGTCGAATTGGACCAGGCCAGCGGGCAGTTCGAGGCCCGGCGCGGGCGAGGCTGCCACGACGCTGACTGCGTCCGGCGCGGCGCGGCGCAGCAGTTCCGGCGCGAACTCCACCGTGTGCTCCGGGTACAGGCGGCCATACAGCAGCAGCGGGTCGGCCATCTCGTTGCCGCAGACCAGCGCCAGGGCGACGGCCACCCGGCCGGTCTCGTCGGCGATGCCGCGCGTGGCCTCGGACGCGTACCAGGAGTACAGATCAAGCGTGGCCGTGCCGGACGCATTCGGCAAGGCGTACGCCATGAAGGCGCCCAGGTTCGGCAGCCACTCGTGCGTCGTCGCGGCGGTGCCGCTCCAGGCCGGGTTGGCCAGGCCGCCCACCAGCGTGACCAGCTCTGGCTGCGGCACGCTGAGCTGGTAGCGGACGGTCACGCGCACTCTGGGGTTGGTCTCCGAGAGCAGACCGCCCGTCCCCGGCGTGACGGACACGATCTCCAGGCGGTCGCGCGCCGGATCGAAGACGCAGCCCCGCAGGCTGTCCGGGGCCGTGAAGGACAACGTCTCGAAGACCTGGGCGAAGTAGACGGCGCCGTCGTCGCCCAGCAGGTGCGCGCTCAGCACCAGTTCGGAGCCGGCCGGAAAGCGCGCCAGCGTTTTGCGATCGAGCGCGAGCGCCACCGTGCTCGCGCCGGTGCCCTGAACCACATCCACAAACTGGCGGTCGACCAGGTTCGTCAGGTCGCTGCCCCAGTCGGTGCTGTCGAAATCCAAGCGGCTGCGCAACTCCAGACGCAGGCGCGCGGACGGCGCGGAGGCGAGGCGATAATCGGCCCGGACCGTGACCACCTCGACATCGGGCGACAGCTCCGCGCCGACGGCGGGCGCCAGCACGGTCAGCGTCACCCAATCGCCGGCGGACGCCTGGAACGGCGTGGGCGCGGGCCAGGTGGGCAGGGCGGCCACCGAATCCGGCGCGGCTGGCTGGGCCGTCGGCGGGCTGATCAGGTCCGGGCGGGACAGGACCATGAAGGCCGCCACCACCAGCGCCAACACCAACCCGGAGGCGGCCGTGGCCGCCCACCAACGCAGGTTGAGGGTTTGCCACAGCGAGGGGCGCGGCTGGGACAGGAGCCGCTCGCGCAGCGCGGCCTCGACATGGTGCGGCAGGGGCGGGCTGGCCGGGCGGGCGGCGCGCAGGCGGCTGGCCAGGCGCAGTTCCACGTCCGTCGTTTCGCCCGCATCCAGGCGGCGGCCCCAATCGTCGCGGTCTTCAGACATGGTCGGCCTCCGGTTGGCCCAGCTTCTCCAGCTCCGTCCGCAAGCGTTTCAGGGCCCGATGCACGCGCACATACACGGCCGAGACCGAGACGCCGAGGACCTCGGCCACTTCGGCGCTGTCCAGGTCTTCAAAGAAGCGCAGGGTCAGGACTTCGCGGTCGGCGTCCGGCAGGACCGCGAAGGCGGCGTGCAGGGCGTCTTCGTGGCCGTTGCGGCCGGGCGCGGCCGGCGCATCCAACACCTGCCAGTCCAGCAGCGGCGTCGGCGTCCGATCCCGGCGGTAGGCTTGAACGATCTCGTTGCGCGCGATGCGGTAAAGCCAGGCGCCGAAGCTCAGGCCGCGCCAACGATAGCGCGGCAGTGACTGCAGGGCCTTCTCAAACGTGGCCGAAGTCACATCCTGGGCCAGCGTCCCGTCGCCGGTGCGCCGATAGACGAAGGCGTGGATGCGGCGCACATAACGGTCGTACAATGGACCGAAGGCGCGCGGGTCGCGCTGGGCGCGTTGGATGAGTTCAGGCTCGTCGGCGGACATCGTCACCAGTTTAACGCCGAAGCGGGCGCAAATCTTACAGACGCGGGGAGGGCAGCATGACCACTGTCGACGAGGCGCTGCGGAAACTGAGGGCCCTGGCCCGGCCGGACCAGGTCGCGGGCATGGCCCGCTTCGGCATGACGCCGGACGGCCGGCTCGGGCTGGCGGTGCCGGCCATGCGCCGCCTCGCGCGAGAGTTGGGCCAGGATCACCGTTTGGCGTTGGCGTTGTGGAAGACCGGGTCGCCGGACGCGCGCATGGTGGCGTCCATGATCGCGGACCCGCAGAAGCTGACCGAAGCGCAAATGGAGGCCTGGGTCAAGGACTTCAACTCCTGGGACGTGTGCGACCAGGTCTGCCAGAACCTGTTCGAGCGCTCGCCATATGCCTGGAAGAAAGTGCGCGCCTGGGCGCGGCGCGAGGAGGAATACGTCCGGCGGGCGGCCTTCGCCCTGATCGCGTGCCTGGCCTGGCATGACCAGGCGGCCGCCGATGCGCGCTTTATCCAGATGCTGCCCGTGATCAAGCGGGCGGCCACCGATGAGCGCAACTTCGTCAGGAAGGCCGTCAACTGGGCGCTGCGCAACATCGGCAAGCGCAACCTGGCGCTCAACCAGGCCGCCATCGCGGCAGCGCGCGAGATCCAACAGATCGACGCGCGGGCGGCGCGCTGGATCGCCGCGGACGCCCTGCGGGAGTTGACGAGCCCAGCCGTGCAGCGCCGGCTCAAGGCCGGCTGACACTGCCCGCCAGCACACCCGGCCTGGTCACCTGGCTGCGCTGCGCGCTGGAGGGCGCCGGGGCGAGGTCCGGCCGATGATCATCCCGGCAGCGAAAGCAATCAACGCGCCCGTCGGCCGAGTCACCGAACCGCCTGGCCCGCGTCATACTCCCGGATCGGCTCTTTCGGAAACTGAGGCTCCGGGAAGGATACAACCGCAATGCAGCCACCCACCTCCGGCAACGGCTGGCGCGCGGCGCTGGCCTGGGCCGCGCCGATCCTCAGCGGCGTCCTCGCCCTGTTCTACTACTGGTTCGCGGTCGCCGACCGGTACGCGATCTTCCTGTACGGCCACGCCACCACCAACATTCCACCGACCCAGCCCTTCGACACAGTGACCAGCAGCCGCTACTGGATGGCCGGCCTGGTGGCGGCAGGGGCAGTGTTGGTCGGCTACTCAGGCGGCCTGTGGTTCGCCGGCCGGATCGCGGCCGGTCGGCGGCGCGCCTTCACGCCGCCGACTGGTTGGCGCGTCTGGGTGCTGTGCGCGCTGCCGCTGGCTGTCGGGGTCCCGGCCATCACCATGACCGTCAACGCGCCGACGCTGCCGCTCGGCCTGGCGGCAGCCTGTGCGGCGGCGACGCTGGCGGGCCTGGCCGTTGCGGTCTGGCCAGGTGAGTGGGCGGCCCAACGGCCGCTGGACCTGGCCTGGCTGGCCGTCGATGGGCTGGGTTTGGTGCCGGCGCTCATATTCGTGCGCGCCATCGAATTGCCCGGCCGCGGCCTGTCCGTGACTCCGGCCCTGGCCTGGGGCGCCGCCCTCGGCGGCAGCCTGGCGGGTTTGATCTGGCTGGGCGTGGTGAGCGCGCTGCGGGCCTGGCGCCGCCGCCCGGTGCCGGACGCCGGCGCCGTGCTGCTGGCCGGGCTGGCGCTCAGCTACCTGTGGCTGCCGCTCGTCCACTACCTCATCGCCTCGCCGCCCGAGTACCGCTACATCACGACCGCCAGCAACTTCTTCGCGCTCGCGCCGGCCGTGCAGGCGTTGGCCCTGGCCATAGCCGTCGCGCAGGCCTGGGGCATCACGGCCCTGCGCCGGCGCTGGCAGCCGCGCTAAGCGCACGTCTGCCACCGGCCGCCTGCGGTACACTGGCTGTGACCAGACTCAGGAGGCTGCCATGACCCTGCTCGCCGATCTGCAAGCGCTGCTGCCCGCGGAGCGCGTCTCCGCCGCCACAGCGGATCTAACCCAACACGCTCAGGACCAATCCGCGCACCCGGCCGCGCCGCCGGACGTTGTCGTTTGGCCGGAGAGCACGGCCGAGGTCAGCGCCGTGCTGCGCTATGCGGACGCGCACGCCATCCCGGTGACGGCCTGGGGCGCCGGCTCCAGCCTGGAGGGCAACCCCATCCCGGTGCGCGGCGGGATCGTGCTGGACCTGACGCGCCTGAACCGCATCCTGGCCGTGCACGCCGCCGACTTCCAGGTGACCGTCCAGCCCGGCCTGTTCTACAAGGACATGAACAAGGAACTGGCCCGCCAGGGGCTGTTCTTCGCGCCCGACCCCGGCGCCAACGCCAGCCTGGGCGGGATGCTGGCCAACAACGCCGCCGGCATCCGCACCGTGAAGTACGGGGCCACGCGTGACAACGTGCTGGCGCTGGAGGTGGTGCTGGCGGACGGGCGCGTCATCCGCACCGGCTCGCGCTCGGTCAAGCAATCGGCCGGCTACGATCTGACGCACCTGTTCGTGGGCTCGGAGGGCACGCTCGGCGTCATCACCGAGGCCACGCTCCGGCTCTTCCCGCTGCCCGAGCACTTCAGCGCGGCCACGGCCGCCTTCGCCACGGTGGAGGCCGCGGCCGGGGCCGTCTTCGAGATCATGGGCGCCGGCCTGGAGCCAAGCGCGCTGGAGCTGGTGGACCGGACCGCGGCCGCCATCATCAACGAGAGCGGCGGGTTTGATCTGGCGCTCGCCCCCAACTTGTTCCTGGAGTTCACGGGCGCCAGCCTGGCGGCGCTCGAGGAGCGCCTGGGCGTGGCTGAGGATATCTGCCGCGCGCACGGCTGCCAGGCGTTTCGCCCCGGCGTGGGACGGGACGAGCGCGCGCGCCTGTGGGAGGCGCGCCACCACGCCTTCGAGGCGCACCTGCGGCACTTCCCCGGCCAGGCCTACATCATCACCGATTTCGGCGTGCCGATCTCGCAGTACCCGGCGCTGGTGGCGTACGCGTCCGAGACGATGGCGCGGCTCAACTTCCAGGGCAGCATCCTCAGCCACGCCGGCGACGGCAACGCGCACGTCGTGGTCTTCTTCCCGCCGGACGACGCCGCCACCCGGGCGGCCGTGGCCGAGTTCAACACGCGGCTGGTGGAGCGCGCCCTGGCCCTGGGCGGCACCTGCACGGGCGAGCACGGCGTGGGCGTGGGCAAGCAGAAGTTCATGGCGCGCGAGCACGGCGCCGCCCTGGACGTGATGCGCCAGATCAAGCACCTGCTCGACCCGCGCGGCCTGCTCAACCCCGGCAAAGTGCTGGCGGAGAACTGAGTGGGCCCGGCCATGCGACCACTGCCTAGCCGCGGCCAGGCGCTGGCGGAGTGGGCGGCGCGCGGGGCGGTAGGCCTGGTGGGCCTGGTCAACGTCGCCTGCGCCCTGGCCTTCCTGCTGGAGCCCGAGCGGTACGCGCCCGCCTTTGAGCTCGCGGGCACGCCGGGCCGTGTCGCCGTGCAGGCCTTCGGTTTGCTGTTCCTGATGTGGAACGCCACCTACCCGCCGGTGCTGGTTTGGCCGCGCGCGCACCTCACCTTGTTCGGCGTCATCTTGCTGCAACAGGCCCTGGGCCTGGCCGGGGAAACGTGGTTGTGGCTGGGCTTGCCGTCCGAACATGCGGCGCTGCGCGCCACCGGGCTGCGCTTCATCCTCTTCGACGGCGCCGGCCTGCTGCTCATGGGGGCCGCTTATGCGGCGCTCCGGGCGACCCGGACAGTGATTGGAGACTCGCCGGTTGGGCCGTATAATCGGGGCAGGTCCCCTTAGCTCAATTGGCAGAGCACACGGCTTACATCCGTGGGGTTATAGGTTCGAGTCCTATAGGGGGCACTTTTTGATCACTTCAGCGCGCAGGCCGGGGGCTTGTGCGCTTTGTTTTAGCGCCGCTGGTGTTGGCCGGATAGTCACACTCGGGGAGAGCATCACATGAAATTCCGCGCCACCCTGCAACTAGGCGGCAAGACCGCCACCGGCATCGAGGTCCCGGCCGCAGTCGTGGCCGGCCTCGGTTCAAGCAAACGGCCGGCGGTGCGGGTCACGCTCAACGGCCACACCTACCGCACCACCGTGGCGTCGCTGGGCGGCGTGTTCATGCTCCCGGTCAGCGCCGAACAACGCGAGAAGGCCGGCCTCGCCGCCGGTGACACGGTCGAGGTCACCATCGAGCTGGATCAGGAACCCCGCACCGTCACGGTCCCGGACGACCTGGCGGCGGCCCTGACCAAAAAGCGCGGCGCCCGCGCGGCGTTCGACGCCCTGGCGTATTCGCTGCGCAAGGAGCATGTCCGCCAGGTTGAGTCGGCCAAGGCCCCGGAGACCCGCGCCCGGCGCATCGCCGCGATCGTGACCAAGGTGGGAGAGAAGAAGGCGCGGTCCTAGGACACGGGCCCAAGCAGCGCTGGCCGCTAAGGCAGAGCGGCCGCGGCCCACACCCGCAGTGTGCCGTCGTCGGCGCCCGAGATCAGGTGGGTGCCATCCGGCGTGAAGGCCAGTGCGTTAGCGGAGCCGCTGTGGCCGGTGAGGTCGGCGCGCAGCGCGCCTCCGTCCGCATCCCACAGCATGATGTGCCCGTCATAGGAGCCGGTCGCCGCCAGGGTGCCGGCCGGGGTAAAAGCCGCGCCGAGGACTGTGTCTTCGAAGCCGGCCAGGGCGCCGGTGCTGAGCGCGCGTCCACTGCCCGTGTCCCAATGCCACAGTTCACCTGACACCGACAGGCCCCACACCGTGCCGCCCTCCGGCGTGAAGCGCAGGCTCCGGATGGCGGAGTCGTTCCCGCCGCGCCGCTCGCCCTCCAACTGCAGCGGCCCGGCCGACCAATCGTCCAACCGCCACAGCAGCACCTGCCCATCCCGGAGGCCGGCCGCCAGTTGCGCGCTGTCCGGGTCGAAGACGAGCGCGGTGACGGGGCTGGAGAGGTCGGCGCGCGCCAACACCACCGGCTCAGCCAGCGTCATGTCCCAGACCTGGACGATGCCGTCCTCCGAAGCCGACGCCAGTCGCCGGCCATCCGGGCTGTAGGCCAGGGCGCTGACTAAATCGGCGTGCCCGCCGGTCAGGCTCGGCAGCGCCGCCCCATCGGCCAGCCGCCACAAGCGCACCGCCTGATCGTAGCCGGCGGCGAGCGTGGCGCCGTCCGGCGAGAAGGCCAGGCTGCCCGCCGTCTCAAAGAGCTGGTCCTGATTCAACGTGGATGCGAGCCGCCCCTCGGTCAGGCTCCACACCCGCAGCGAGCCGTCGGCGTGCCAGGTGCCTGCCTGCGCGCCATTGGCGGAGACCGCCAGACCTTCGATGATCGGCGTGAAGTCCACCGCCGGCTCCAACAGGGTCGCGTCCACGGCCCGCCAGCGCCGCAGCCGGGCATCCTTCGCCACCGCCAGGATCTGCGCGCTGTCCGGGGTGAAGGCCGCGCTCAAGACGAGCTCGGACGGGACCGACCACAGGAAGTGCGGGCCGTCGACTTTGTCCTCCGCGACCGCGATCTGGTACATCTCCAGCGCCGCCGCCGTGCCGGCCGCCAGGCGCGCCCCATCCGGCGCGAAAGCCAGGACTTCCACCGGCTGCCGATCACCGGCCTCCAACTGCGCCAGCGCCTCGCCCGTGCTCAGGCTGCGCAAGACGATGCGGCCGTCGCCGCCCCCGGACGCCACCACCAGTCCCAGCGGATCGATTGCCAGCGCCGAGACAGCGTCGGCGTGGTCGCTGACGGTCTCACCGACTGGCAGCCGTGTGGCGGTGTTCCACAACTGGACGCGGCCGTCGTCGAAGCCGGCGGCCAGGACACTGCCGTCGGGCGTAAAGGCCAGGCTGCTCACGGCGCCGGTCACCGGCAGAGCCTGGGCCTCCGCGCTCCCCGCCACGTTCCAGATCCGGATCGTCTGATCGTAACTCGCCGAGGCCAACAGCGTGCCATCACCTTCCACGGCCAGGTGGAGCACGCCGCCGGAATGTCCGGTCAGCGTGCCGGACAGCGCCAGCGTCCCCTTAGTCACCTCCCAGCGCACGATCTCGCGCGATTGCGACGAGGCCGCCAGCAGATAGCGGCCGTCCGGCGTGAAGACCAGGCTCTCCACCGGGAAGCCGGTCTCGGTCATGCTCAGCAGTTCCAGCGACTGCGCGTCATACAGGTACACGCCGATGGTGGCCGCCGCCGCGATGACGGTGCCATCCGGCGAGTACAGCGCCTGGGCCACGGTCCCGCGCCCCAGCCGCTCCTGCAACTCCAATTGCTCGACATTGGCCGACTCGATCAACGGCCGCGGCTGCGGCGTCTTGGTCGGCGGGGCCGTCGGCGTCGCCGATTGCTCCGGCACGGCCCCGGTCGGCGTCGAGGGCGTCAGCGGCCCAGTCGTCACCGCCGGCGGCGTCGTCGCGGTAGGGCCTTGCGCCAATTGGATGAAGGTCGGGGCCACCTGCCAGACCACCACCAGCGCCCCGATCAGGAACACGCCCACCAGCAGCCAGCCCCAGGCCGGCACGCGTTGCAGAGTCGTGCGCCGCGTCAGCTCGGCGGTGACGCGCTGCAACAGACGGGCCGCCGTCTGGCCGCCGCGCCGATAGTCCGGCCGCCGCGCCAGCACGTCTTCCAGCAGCTTCTTGGCCTGGTTCCAGCTGCGCGCCTCCATCGCCGTCACAGCTTCCTCAAACAGCCGGGCCAGCTCGCGCTCTTCGTTCAGGCGCTGCAAAGCGGTGCGCCAGCGCGCCAGGCTCTCTTCGTCCGCCGATTGGGCGATCAACTGCTGGTATTGTGCGGCGGCCGCCGACCAGTCCTCGTCTTCCGCCAGCGACTGAGCGCGCTGCTCCAGCACGTTCAGGACCTTGCGCTTCAGCCAGGACTCTACCTGGGTGGCCTTCTCCGCCTGGCCGGCTTGCTGGTAAGCGCCCAGGGCCTGGTCAAGCTGGTCCTGGACCACCAGGGCGTCGCCGCGCCGGGTCCAGATGGCGGTCCGCAGCTCACGGGCCGCGGCCTCGTTGGGCGAAACCTGCAGGGCGCGCTCGGCGGACTGCAGGGCGTTCTCGTCGTCGCCGGCGCGGTCGCGGGCGCGGGCTTGCTCGATCAGGGCGCGCGCCAGCGGCAGGCGCGCCTCGTCCCGGTCCAGCGCGTAGGCGCGCTCCAGCTCGGCCACGGCTTCATCGCCGCGCCCCAGCTCCAGCAGGCACTCGCCCAGATGCAGGCGCGAGCGGAAGTGACGCGGATTGGCCTGGAGCGAATCGCGGAAGTAGCGCGCCGCGCTCTCCCACTGGCTGCGCTTGAAAAAACCCAGCCCGAAGCCGAACAGCTGCTCGGCCAGCGGGACCACCTGGTCCAGTTCGTCTTTCACCTCGCGCAGCGGCTTCTGGGCCGTCACCCAGCGGCGGAACAACTCGACGGCGAAGCGGTAGTCGCGGCCGCCGGCGGCCTCCAGGACGCGGCGCTTGACGAGGTCGCTGGGCGCCAGCTCCACTTCGCGCGTGCGCAGGCGCGTGGCATGCTCGGTGAGCACCTGGATGACGCGGTCTTCCCGGATGACGCGGCCCTCGACGGAGGCCTCCGCCAGGGCGGCGGCGTAGATCTTCTCGGCCGGGCTGAGGCCGTCCCACAGCCAGGCCATGGCCTGATTGCCGGCCTCGAGCGCGTCGGCCACGGCCGCCTCCACCTCCGGCACGTCCACGCCGGGCGCCGCCGCCGGCGTGCCGGCGTGCGCGCGCTCCCACAGGCGCTGGCACAGCAGCTGAGTGAGGTAGGGATGCGCGTTGGTCAGGGCCAGGATGCGCGCCACGGCCGCGGCGCTGAAACTCAGCGAGCCGTTGGCCTCGGCCTGGCGCACCAGCGCCGCGGCGCTCTCGGTGTCCAGCGTCCAGATCTCGCGCACCAGCGAGGCCTTGAAGGTGGCGGTGACATCCAGGGCCAGGTCTTCGGCGCGCCGGCCGACCACGAACACGAAGGCCGGGCGGGCGTCGTCGGTCATCAGGCGGCGCAGGAACGGGAAGAAGGCGCGCGCGGCGGCCGTCTCGGGCAGCTCGCCCTGCGCCAGCTGGTCGAGGACGTCGAACTCGTCGAACAGGAAGACAACCCGGCGCGCTTCGCCCAGGTGCTGGTAGAGCTCGGGCAGGAAGCCGCGCCGGAAGGCGGTGCCGCGATCGTCGACGGCAGCCGGCCGCGCCAGGCCCAGGCCGGCGCGTTCGGCCGTGGTGTCCTGCAGGTCGGCCAGCACCTGGCCCAGCGGCCGGGTGGCCTGATCCTGCAGATCGAAGTAGACGGGCAGGAACTCGGCCGCCGGCAGGCTGGTCTGCAATTGCAGCAGCAGCGAGGTCTTGCCGATGCGGCGCTGGCCGAAGAGCACCAGGGCATTGGTGGCCGCGTTGTTCAGCTCGCGCGCCACCCAGGCCAGGGTGTCCTGCCTTCCGAAGAAGCCGGCCTTGCCGCGCAGCGGCGCGCCGGCGATGTAGGGGTTCCTCATGGCCGTCGCTTGAGCAACTCGTCGAACAGCGCGCGCGCCAGCCCGCCCACGCCATGCACGGCCCAGGCCGGCAGGCCGCTCACGGCGCCGCGCAGCGTCTGCCACTGCTGCTCGGTCAGCAGCAGCCGGTAGCGTTTGTCGTTCAGCCAGTCGGCGTAGGGCGCCATCGGGCGCGTCTCGGCGATGGCGACATCGCGCACCCACCAGACGAAGGCCTGCGCGCCGGCCGTCCAGCGCTCGCCCTGCCAGAGCAGTAGATGGTCCCAATCAAACTGCCAGCCGGCGTCCGCCCGCTCGGCCAGGCCGCGCTCGGCCAGCTTCTTCAGCTCCGGCCCAAAGGCGGCCACGCGCTCGATCTCGCCGAACGCGAAGCGCTCGCCCAGCGCCCGGCCGCCCAGTTCCAGCAGGCACAGGATCACGGCCGCCGTGCGCGTCCGGTCGTCGAGCGAGTCCCACAGATCGTCGAAGTGATAGGAGATGCGGTCGTAGAAGCTCTCGGCCGCCCGCTCAGCCTGACCGTTGAGGTCGG
The DNA here is from genome assembly GCA_937952305.1 of uncultured Anaerolineales bacterium. Classification (GTDB taxonomy): domain Bacteria; phylum Chloroflexota; class Anaerolineae; order Anaerolineales; family UBA6663; genus SpSt-583. Next base: position 25,068 of record CALFZO010000114.1, read on the forward strand.
CGCCGGCCTCCATCAGCGCCGCCGCCAGCGCCTGCTGCAGAAAGGGGTGGCCGCCGGCCACGCGGCGCACGAAGCGGCGCAGCTCCAGGGTGAAGGCGGGCTGCGCGCGGCCGAGCAGCTGCTCGGTCTCGCCGGCGTCGAACGGGCGCAGGCGCACCTCGATCATGTTGTTGAAGAACGGCGAGCCGGTGTCCAACAGGCCGCGGCCGCGCTCGTTCATCTGCGCCACCGACAGACGGCTGGCCGTGACCAGCGTCAGGCCGCTGGTGCGCGTGGACAGCGAGCGCAGGCCGGCGAAGAAAGCCGCGTCTTTGAAGTTGGCGTGTGTGATCAGGCTTTCAAACTCGTCCAGCAGCAGCACCAGGCGCCGGCCGGCCTCGTCGCCGAGCGCGTTGAAGACGGCCTCCAGCGCCAGGCGGTTGTAGCCGGTGTCGGCCGCGCGCTGGAGCAGGGCCGGCCCGCGCGGCACGGCGGCCAGCAGCGGCGCGGCCGGCTCCAGGGCCTCCTGCCAGAACTGGCGCGGCGTGTAGTCATGGCTGATGTTGTGCAGGTCCCAGGAGACCAGCAGGTACTGGCCGGCGGACTCGCCCAGGTATTGCTGGAGGGTGGCCGGGCGCGCCAGCTGCAGGAGCAGCGAGCTCTTGCCGATGTGCGGCTCGCCGACCACGGCCGTGGACTCGCCGTTGCGCAGGCGGTTGAAGAGCGTGCGCAGCTCCGCCTGGCGGCCCAGGAACTCGGCGCCGCGCGCGGGCCGCCCGTAAATGAAGGGGTTGGCCGGCAAAGGGACGTTGGACATTGACCGACCTCGTGACGCCTGAACGTGAATGGCCCTGGTCCGGCGGCTGGAAGCGGCGCGCTCACCCGGCGGCCGCTCCGGCTGTCCCCTGAGTTTACTCCAAGTTGCACCGCGGACCGGCGCCGGCGGCCGGCCGGCTTCAAACGCATTTGCTTGACTTCCCCTATCCACGCGCCTAGAATCCCCCAGCACACAGCGATCAGCGCGGACGCGCCGACCCCGCGCGCCTGCTCATCCCCACACCCACGCTTTCGCGGAGACCAACATGCCCGACCACCTCTTTCGTGGCTCCCTGCGCGACCTCGACCCGGACGTTTACGAGCTCAGCCAGATCGAAGCGGAACGCCAGTACCGCAAGCTGATCCTGATCCCGTCCGAATCGAGCGCGCCCGAGGCCGTGCTGGAAGCGCTCGGTTCGCGCTTCCACAACCTGTACGCGGAGGGCTACCCGGACGAGGACACGCGCTTCATGAGCGAGGCCGACCTGCTCGATTACGAGGCCCGCCTCGGCCACTTCCGCCGCTACAGCGACCCGCGCTACTACAAAGGCACCGAGTACGCCGACGTCGTCGAGGCGCTGGCCCGCCGGCGCTGCGCGGAGGCCTTCGCCGCCAACGGCCTGCGGCCGGACCAGCTCTACGTCAACGTGCAGGCCCTGTCCGGCGCGCCCGCCAACAACGCCGTGTACAACGCCCTGGTCACGCCCGGCGACACGGTCATGGGCATGAACCTGCTGTTCGGCGGCCACCTGACGCACGGCGCGGCCGCCAACCGCTCCGGCAAGTACTACAAGATCGTGGCCTACACCGTCGACGAGCGCACCGGCCGCATCGACATGGACGAGGTCGAGCGCCTGGCCCAGGCGCACAAGCCGAAGATGATCATCGTCGGCTACTCGTCTTACCCGTGGATCGCGGACTTCAAGCGCTTCCGCGCCATCGCCGACTCGGTCGGCGCGTACCTGCTGGCCGACATGGCCCACGTCGCCGGCCTGATCGCGGCCGGCGTCTACCCCTCGCCGGTCGGCATCGCCCACGTCACCACCTTCACCACCCACAAGACGCTCAACGGTCCGCGCGGCGCCTGCATCATCACCACCGACCCGGCCCTCTCGCGCCGCATCGACCGGGCCGTCTTCCCCGGCGAGCAGGGCGGCCCGCACGTCGCCGTCTTCGCGGCCCTGGCCACCACCTTCAAGCTGGCGCGCACGCCGCAATTCCAGGAACTGCAGGCCCAGACCGTCAAGAACGCCGCGCGCCTGGTTGAGCGCCTGCGCGGCCACGGCTTTGCCATCCCGTTCGGCGGCACCGAAAGCCACCTGCTCAACCTGGACTGCAAGTCCGTCACCGGCCCGGACGGCACGCCCCTGATGGGCGACGTGGCCGCGCGCATCCTGGACCTAGCCGGCCTGGTGGTCAACCGCAACACCATCCCCGGCGACAAATCCGCGGCGCTGCCGTCCGGCCTGCGCTTGGGCACCCCGTGGGTGACGCAGCGCGGCTTCCGCGAGGCCGAGATCGACATCCTCGGCGACCTGATCGCCCAGTTGCTCAAAGCCTGCAAGCCTTACAAGTATCCGGGCCGCAAGGGCGATCTGTTCCGGGCCAAGATCGACTTCGAGGCCTTCAACGCTGTCAAGCTCAAGGTGCGCGATCTGGCGCAGCAGGCCGGCATCGACTTCGCGCCAACCCAGCACGGTTACCCGCACTTCTGGTACCTGGATGACCCCGCGCCGAGTACGGCGGCGCCAGCCGCGCCCTACGCCGAGCTCGAGGTCACCGGCGCGCGCGCCGACGAATTTCTGTACTGGGTCACCACCAGCGACGTCTACGCGCTCCAGCCCGACCAGAGCCAGGCCACCCGCCTGTACACGCCTAAGGGTCAGGTGGAGGGCACGCTGACACGCGCCGGCGCCGCATACCGCCTCACCGTCCCGGCCGACAAGGCCAGCCTCATCGCCACTTGGCTGCGCGACCTCTCGGACGGCTACGTGGCGCCGGACATGCTGGACCTGCAGCGCAAGCTGCCCGGCCCGGTGTCCGTGCGCGCGCCGCGGCCGGCCTCCGCTCTGCCCAAGGTGACGGGCGACGGCCTGGATATGCGCAAACCGTACTTCGTCGGGATGTCGCTGTGGGCGATCGCGACCCCGGAAGCGCTGCCGGCCTTCCAGTGGACCGAGCCGGCGGACCCGCCGCTCAAGAAGACGCGCTTGAACGAGGCTCATAAAGCGCTCGGCGGCCGCCTGGTGCCGTTCGCGGGCTGGGAGATGCCCGTGCAGTACACGGGCGTGCTGGAAGAGCACCTGGCCACGCGCCAGGCCGCCGGCCTGTTCGACGTCAGCCACATGGGCGTCTGGGACGTGCGCGGCGAGCACGCCGCCAAGTTCCTGGACGCGCTGGTGGGCAACGAGGTCACGGCGCTGGCGCCGGGCGAAAGCCAGTACGCGCATCTGCTGGCGCCGGACGCTCACGTCCACGACGACTGCTACGTCTACTGCCTGACGCCCGCGCACTACCTGATGGTGGTCAACGCCAGCAACGACGACAAGGATTGGGCCTGGGCCAACGCCGTCCTGCGCGGCGAAGCGCTGATCGACGTGGATCGGCCGTGGGCCCAGGCGCCGGCGCGGCAGGGCGTGACCCTGCGCAACCTGCGCGCCCCGGAGAGCGGCACCGACCAGCGCGTGGACATCGCCCTGCAAGGCCCCAAGGCCCGGGATATCCTGCTGGCCCTGGGCGCGGACGCCGCCACCACGAAGCGCCTCAAAGCCCTGACGCGCACGCAGTTGTGCCGCGCCACTGTGGGCGGATATGACCTGATCGCGGCCCGCACCGGCTACACCGGCGAGCAGATGGGCTTCGAACTCTTCGTCCACCCGGACCAGGCCGTGAACCTGTGGAACGCCCTGCTCCAGGCCGGCGCACCCTTCGGCCTCAAGCCGTGCGGCCTGGCCGCGCGCGACTCGCTGCGCACCGAGGCCGGCCTGCCGCTGTACGGCGACGAGATGGCCGGCCACCTGGACCTGGGCGTCGGCGACGCCGGCTTCGACTCGTACGTCAAAGTCCACAAGCCCTGGTTCGTGGGGCGCAAAGGCTTCCTGGCGCAGGAGCGGGCGCGCAAGGCCGAGGTCGTGCGCTTCCGCTTCACGCAGAAGAGCGGGCGCATGGCGCACAACGGCGACCCGGTGGTGGATGACAAAGGCCGCATCGTCGGCGAGGTGACCTGCTGCTCCATCGACACCGAGGGCTTCCGCAGCGGCCAGGCCTGGGTGGAGTTCAAGGTCGCCGAGGAAGGCACGCCGTTGTACATCTTCCAGTCCGCGTCGGACAAGCCCGAGAAGCCGCTCAAAGGCCGCAAGCTGGGCGAGCGTGTCACGGTGCCGGAGGCGGCCGTGGTGCTCAGCCGCTTCCCGAAGAAGAAGTGAGCGCTTGAACGTGAGACTGCCGATTAGTTCGCCGCGCCGCGCCGCGCGCCGGCTCGGGTGGCTGGCAGGCCTGGCGCTGGCCCTGGGCGCGTGCACGACGGCCACGGCCACCCCGCCGCCGTCTACGGCCACGCTCACGCCGCCGCCCACAGCGCCGGTGATGCCCACCTTGCCGCCGACGGCCACCTTCCCGCCGGCCACAGACACGGCCGCGCCGCCGACGGCCACCCTGGCGCCCTCGGCCACGGTCACCGCCGCGCTCACGGCTACCCTGGCCGTCTCGCCGACGGCGCCCATCTCGGCCACGGCCACGCTGGCGGCCACCGCCATCGTCAGCGCCACGGCGACGGCGGCCGGCGTGGACAAGGCCGAGTTCCTGGCCGACGTCACCCTGCCGGACGGCAGCGAAGTGTCCGCGGGGACGACGATCACCAAGACCTGGCAGGTCCGCAACGCCGGCACCACCACCTGGGGGCCGGGTTATGAACTGGTCTTCGTGCGCGGCGAGTCCTTCGGGGCGCCTGCGGCCGTGCCGCTGGGCCAAACGGTGGCGCCGGGCCAGACCGTGGACCTGGCGGTGCCGCTGACCGCGCCGGACGCGCTCGGCGCACGCACCGGCTTCTGGCAGCTGCGCACGGCGGCTGGGACGCTCTTCGGTGTGGGCGCTGCCGGCAACGAGGCCCTGTACGTGCAGGTGGTGGTGGTGCCCGCCGGCGCCACGCCCGGTCCGGCGCCCACGGCCGCGCCCAGCGGGCCGTTCCGCGTCAACGCGGCGAGCCTGCGCGTGGATCCGGCGGTGCTCACGACGCCGTGCCCGTACACCATGACGTTTGTCGGCGTACTGGAGGTGCAGGGCGCGGGCACTGTCCGCTATCAACTGGAGGCCGTGTCCCAGACGCCGGGCTTCACGTTCACGCTCCCTGACCCTATCGACGGCATCTTCAAAGGGCCAGGCCCGGTGACCTTCGGGCTGGCCTACTTCCTGGAGATGCGCGGCAGCGTCTCCGGCACAGCGCGGCTGGTGGTGACGGCACCCAACGCCATCGCCTCTGAGCCGGTCTCGTTCTCGCTCACCTGCCAGCCATGACCGGGCTGGTGCTCATCCGCCACGCGCGTTCGATCTGGAACGCCGAGGGCCGCTGGCAAGGCCACGCGGACCCGCCGCTGGACGAGGTCGGGCTGCGCCAGGCGGAGGCGCTGGCCGACCACCTGCGCGGCGAGGCCTTGGCCGCGGTCTACAGCAGCCCGCTGCAGCGCGCGCTGCAGACGGCCGAGCCGGTGGCCCGCGCCCACGGCCTGACGGTGCGGCTGGATGACCGCCTCAAGGAGCGCGACGTCGGCGTCTGGTCCGGGCTGACCGAGGCCGAGGTGCGCGAGCGTTATCCCGAGCACTTCAAACCGGATTGGTGGGTGCACGGCCCGCCCGGCGGCGAGAGTCAGGCCACGCTGATCGCCCGGACCGCCGCCGCCCTGGACGACATCTTGGCCGCCCATCCAGACGCCGCCGTGGCCGTAGTCAGCCATGGCGGCAGCCTCAACGCCGGTCTGGCGCACCTGCTGGGCCTGCCCTTCGGGCGGCCCGTCAGCTTCCGCTTCACCAACACCAGCTTCGCGCGCGTCGCCGTCCAGGCCAGACGGGTTCATGTGCTGAGCCTGGGCGAAACCCCGCACCTCCACGGACTCCCCTGACGGCCCGGCCTCGTCCGCTACATGAGAGCCAGCTAAGCTTTTGGGGCAGATCGCCTGGATTTCTTGGCAAGGCCCGGGAGTCCAGGTAAACTTTCCTTATTAACCTCTTCAAGCGACGGTAGACCAACAAAAGGAAGCGGCGATGGAACAGATGGCGTTGCCCCCGGCCAGTGACAGCTCCGGCGCATCTCAGCGGTCCCGCAGCAAGAATGACATCGTCAGCCGCCGCAACCGGCCTCTGGCGCGCTTCGGGCGCTTCCTGCGGACGGCGGTGCCCATCGCCGCTGGGATCGGCCTGCTCTACTGGATGTGGGTCAGCCCGGAAGTCCTCAACCTGGTGCTGATCATCCTGTCCTGGGTCTTCCGCATCGTCTTCGCCATCGTCTTCGCCATCATCCAGTTCGTGGCCATCTTCTGGTTCATGAGCCAGACCAAGATGGAGACCATCCGGCCGGAGGACGCCAAGTCGATCTCGTTTAAGGATTACTGGGGCCAGCCCACGCTCGTCTCCCTTGTCAAGCAGTGGATCAGCCTGCTCTCCGATCGTGATCAGTTCGTGAAGATGGGCGGCAAGTACATCAACGGCATTCTGCTGTACGGCCCGCCCGGCACCGGCAAGACCTTGCTGGCCAAGGCTATGGCCGGCGAGGCCGGCATCCCCTTTATTTCGGTGGAAGGCTCCGGCTTCCGGGGCATGTTCTGGGGCGTGGACGTCTTAAGGATGATCCAGTACGTGGGCAAGGCCAAGAAGCTGGCGCGCGAGTACGGCGCCTGCATCGCCTATATTGATGAGATCGACGCGGTGGGCATGAGCCGCGGCAGCGTGATGGGCGGCGGCGGCGGAATGGGGATGATGGGCGGCATGATGGGCGGCGGCAGCGGTTCGCTCACCCGCCTGCTGTACGAGATGGACGGCATCGACGACAAGCCCTGGAACGAGCGCCTGCGTGACCGCTGGTATCAGTTCATCGGCAAGCAGCCGCCCAAGCGCAACTGGCACGTCCTGTTCATGGGCTCCACCAACCGCCCAGACGTGCTCGACCCGGCCCTGCTGCGCCCCGGCCGCTTCGACCAGAAGATCCAGGTGGACCCGCCGGACAAGACCGGCCGGCGCGAGGTGATCCGCGGCTACCTGAGCAAGATCAAGCACGATGACACCGTCGACATCGAGGCCATCGTCGAGGACACCCCGCACGCCACGCCGGCCCAGATCGCTTCAGCCATCACCAAGGATTCGGTCCGCATCGCGCTGTTCAACGGCCGCACGCAGGTCGCGCAGCGCGACATCGACAAGGCGCTGCAAGAACAGGCCCTGGGCATCGAGCAGCCGATCGAGGAGATGGACGAGGAGCAGCGCATGCAGGTGGCCTACCACGAGGCCGGCCACGCCGTGGTGCAGCACTACCTGCTGCCCGAGCAGCGCATGGTGCGCGCCAGCATCGTCCGCCGCGGCGGCGCCCTGGGCTACGTCATGCATGTCGACCGCAACGAGGTCTACGCCGCGCCGCTGCGCCGCTACGCCGCCCAGATCATGGTCAGCATGGCCGGCCACGTCGCCACCAAGCTGCACCTGGGCGAGTACTGGACCGGCGCGGCCGGCGGCCTGGGCAGCGATTTCAGCCAGATCCGCTTCCGCCTGTGGCAGCTCTACAGCTACGGCTACTTCGGGCCGCCCATCCGCGGCGTCGAGAACAGCAGCGGCGGCGGCATCCCGCCGGGGGCCGATCAATTGATCGAGCGCTTCTGGAAGATGCTGGAGGAGCAGACCGAGAACCTGCTGCGCCAGCACGCCGACGAAGTGGAGGCCATCGCCCAGGCGCTGCTGGCGCGCGGCGACCTCTCGCACGACGAGCTGATGGCGCTGCTGGGCGACAACGGCTGGCGCCCGGACAAGCCCAAGCAGCTGGCGCGCCGCGCGCCGGCGCCGCTGCCCCCAGCCCCGCTGCCGGTGGCCGTCGAACAGCCGGCCGAGCCGGAGCCCGCCGAAACCCAAGCCCTCGCCGAGCCGGAGCCGACGGAGGCCAAGCCCGCCGCCGCGCGGCCGGCGCGCATGATCACGCCGCCGCGGCCGGAGGACCTCACCCGCCGGACCGCCCCGGAATCGGCGCCGGCCGAGCCGGCCAAGGCCGCCGAGGCGAAGCCAAAAGACGGGTAGCCGCCGCGAGTCCCGGAAACACAGCCGCCAGGCTCAACACCTGGCGGCTTTTTTCGTCTGAGGCGGGCGCGGATCAGCCGGGCGTCACTTCCACGACCACACGCCCACTAGCCCTTCGGCGATGAAGCGGGGGTCTAGATTGCCGGAGGCCGCCACCACGAAGATGCCAGGGACGCCGTCGCCGGCGTAGGCCGAGACGACCAGGTTCTGGCTGTCCGGGCTCCAGATGGTCAGCGACTGGTGGTACTGGTCGAAATAGGGCAGCAGCTGCAGGAAGCGCTCAGTCGGCGCAAAGGTCGCGATGCGGCGGGCAGTGCCGCTGCGGGCGTCCATCACCATCAGCTTCCAGACCGTGGCCGATTGCGCGGCCGCGTCGCCGCCGTCCGTGCCGGCCTCCGGCGTGACCACCTCGGTGGCGAAGTAGGCCAGCGACCGGCTGTCCGGCGACCAGAAGAAGGCATAGGCGGCTTCGTCCAGCGTCACCGGCTGGGACCGGCCGGACGGATCGACCACCACGATCGGGCCGGCCCCGGCCGCCGCGGCGGCGTCGATGTAGGCGACGCGCCGGCCGTCCGGGCTCCACACGAATGAGATCTCGCTCTGGTAATCGGCCAGGGCGCGGGGATTGGCGCCGTCGCGGTCGGCCACGTACAGGGCCGAGGTGCCGGCCTCGGTCCGGCCGGCGTACAGCACCTGGCGGCCGTCTGGCGAGTAAGCCGGCGCCTTGAAACCGGTCGGCACCACGTCCAGGCCGCGCTCCACCACCGTCTCGCCCAATTCCAGAAAAGCCAGCCGGCCGTTGACGCCGTTGGCGTGGATCAGCACGGACTGACCGTCCGGCGCCCAGCCCCAGTAGAAAGGCGCGCCGGTGTCGATGGTCTGCGTTTCGCCGCCGTCGGCGGGGACGAGCTTGAGCGCCAGCGTCCCGCCCGGCGTCTCCGAGAGCACGCCCAGGTTGCGGCCGTCCGGCGACCAGTAGTAGAAGATGACGTAGCTCGGGCTGGCGTAGGCTTCCGTCAACCCGGAGCCGTCCCGCTGGGCCACGTGCAGGCTGTTCTTGGTCGGGTTCTGGTTGCCCTGGCCCTCATAGGCGGCGAAGGCCAGCCGCTGCCCGGCGGCGTCCCAGACCGGCAGGCTGTAGACGCGATAGCGGCTCTCGCTCACCTCGGCGTCGGTGGTGATCTGCGTCGGGGTGGCGCCGCCCTGGTCCACGACATAGATGTTGCCGTCGTAGCCCAGGTAGGCGATCAGCCCGGCCTTGCGCTCCAGCACAGACAGGAATTCGCTCTGCGGCAGGCGCACCCCCTCCGGCAGGCAAGCCGTCAACGCCAGCGCCGCGATCGCCAACAACCCAGGTAGCCAGCTGCCCGGTTTCATCGCCTACCGCCTTTCTGCCCTGCTCGCCGCCGGCCGCGATCCGCCCGCGGAAGCGAGGTTCTACCGACACGGGAAGTGCGGAAAATTGTAGCACGCCCACCCGCCGGTTGGCTTTAGAGAGTCGATAAAAAAACGCCTGCCCGGCGGGGTGCCGGGCAGGCGGATGGGCAGACGGGGACGCGGGCGGCTGGTTCAGCGCGCTTCGGCCCAAGCCGGGATCGGGCGGCAGCACAGCACCAGCTGTTTGGCCGCGCTGACCTCGTCCAGACGCGCGATCGGCGCGGTGTGCGGGGCCGTCTGCAGCAACTCCGGCTGGGTGTGGGCTTCCTCAGCGATCTTGATCAGCACGTCGGCGAAGACGTCGAGCGTCTCGCGGCTCTCGGTCTCGGTCGGCTCGATCATGAGCGCCTCATGCACGATCAGCGGGAAGTAGTTCGTCGGCGGGTGGAAGCTGTAATCCATCAGCCGCTTGGAGATATCCAGGGCGTGCACGCCGGGCACCTCCGGCCAGACGCCCTCCATCACGAACTCGTGCTTGCAGACGCGGTCATACGGGATGTGGTAGTGGGCGCGCAGCTTGCTCAGCAGGTAGTTGGCGTTGAGGACGGCGTTTTCGGAGTTGCCGCGCAGACCGCTGGCGCCATGCACGCGCATGTAGGTGTAAGCGCGCACGAGCATCCCAAAGTTGCCCCAGAACGACTTCATCCGGCCGATGGACTTGGGCGGAGTGACAAAGCCGTAGTGCGGGGGCCGGCCGCCCTGGCCGGGCTCCAGCAGCCCCACCACGGGACCGGGCAGGAAATCCGCCAGCCGCGCGGAGACGCCCACCGGGCCGGAGCCCGGCCCGCCGCCGCCGTGCGGGGTAGAGAAAGTCTTGTGCAGGTTGTAGTGCAGGACGTCGAAGCCCAGATCGCCGGGGCGCACCACGCCGACGATGGCGTTCATGTTGGCGCCGTCGCCGTAGATCAGGCCGCCGCAGGCGTGCACGGTCTGCACGACCTCTTCGATGTGCTCTTCGAACAGGCCGAGCGTGTTAGGGTTGGTGATCATCAGGCCGACGACGGTGTCGTCGCAGACGGCCTTGAGCGCGGCCAGGTCGATATTGCCGCGCGCGTCGGACGGCAGCTCCACCACCTCCAGGCCCGCCATGCTGGCGGTGGCCGGGTTGGTGCCGTGGGCGGAGTTCGGGATCAGCACCTTGGTGCGCTTGAGGTCGCCGCGGTCACGGTGGTAGGCGCGCATCATCAGCACACCGGTCAGCTCGCCGTGGGCGCCGGCGGCCGGCTGCAGGCTGACGCCGGCGAAGCCGCCGATCTCCTTGAGCCATTCCTGCAGTTGGTACATCAGCTCCAGGTTGCCCTGGGCCGTGTCCGGGTCCTGCATCGGGTGGCTGAGGGCGAAGCCCGGCAGGCGCGCGGTGTCCTCGTTGAGGCGCGGGTTGTACTTCATCGTGCACGACCCGAGCGGATACATGCGCGTGTCGATGGAGAAATTCAGCTGCGACAGGCGCGTGTAGTGGCGGATCACGGTCAGCTGATCCACCTCCGGCAGGTCCAGGTCGGTGCGCAGCAGGTCGGCCGGGAGCGCCGTCTCGGGGACGTCCGGCTCCGGGAGCGAGATCCCCTGCCGGCCCGGCCGGCTGTAGTCGTAAATCAACGGTTCCAGCATGGTCATCCTCCTCAGGCCGCCGCCCGCAGCGCTTCGACCAGGTCGTTGATCTCGGCGCGCGTGTTCATTTCGGTCACGGCGATGAGCATGTGCCCGGCCAGGTGCGGATAATCCCGACCCAGGTCATAGCCGCCCACCAGGCCGCGCTCGTTCAGCAGGAAATCGTTCAGGGCGGCCACCGGTTTGGGGCACTTGACCATGAACTCCTTGAAGAACGGCTGGGAGACGTCCACGCTGTAGCCCGGGATCTCGGCGATGGCCTGGGCCGCGTAGTGGCTCTTGTGCCAGCACAGCTCGGCCACCCGGCGCAGACCGTGCTTGCCCAGCGTGGCCAGGTGGATGGTGGCCGCGATCGCCATCAAGCCCTGGTTGGTGCAGATGTTGGAGGTGGCCTTGTCGCGCTTGATGTGCTGTTCGCGCGTGGACAGCGTCAGCACGAAGCCGCGCCGGCCGTTCTTGTCGTGGGCCTCGCCCACCAGGCGGCCGGCCATCTTGCGCACGTACTCCTTGCGCGTGGCGAAGAAGCCCAGGTACGGCCCGCCATAGGACAGCGGCAGGCCGAGCGGCTGGCCCTCGCCGGTGACGATGTCGGCGCCGTACTGGCCCGGCGGCTTGAGCAGCCCAAGCGAGACCGGGTCCACGGCCACGGCCAGCAGCGCGCCGGCGGCGTGGACCTTGGCCGCCAGCCCGTCCAGGGGCTCGATCTGGCCGAAGAAGTTCGGGGATTGGACCGCCAGCAGAGCCGTGTTCGCGTCCACTTGCCGGACGAGGTCGTCCAGGCTGGCCCGCGGGTCCTCATCGCCGACGATGGTCAGGCCCAGGCCCTGCATGTAGGTGCGCACCACGGCGCGGTAGTGCGGGTGGATGGCCGGCGAGAGCACCACCTTCTTGCGCTTCTCGCGGTGATGATGGTAGGCCATCACCACGGCTTCGGCCAGCGCAGTCGCGCCGTCGTAGTGCGAGGCGTTGGCGGCCTCCATGCCGGTCAGCGCGCAGATCATGCTCTGGTATTCAAAGATGGTCTGGAGCGTGCCCTGCGAGACCTCCGGCTGGTAAGGCGTGTAGGCCGTGAGGAACTCGCCGCGCTGGATCAGGTAGTTAACCAGCCCCGGGCTGAAGTGGTTGTAGGCGCCGGCCCCCAGGAAGAACGGGCGCTTCTGGGCGTGGCCGTTAGCGTCGGACAGGCCGCGCAGCTCTTGCAGCGTCTCCAACTCCGAGAGCGGGCCGGCCAGGTTCAACTTCGGGAAGCGCACCCGGCTGGGCACGTCGGCGAAGAGCTCATCGATGCTCTTGGCGCCGACCGCGGCCAGCATCTCGGCGCGCTCGGTGTCAGTGTGAGGGTAATAGCTCATTGGGCGCTCCTCCGAGCGCAGCGGACGGCGCTGGGCCGGCCGCCGCCGCCGGTTTTAGTGTTTGCGCTCCTCGCAATACGCCTGGTAAGCGGCGGCCGCCATCAGGTCGGCCAGGGCGCCGGCGTCGGTGACCTTGATCTTGGCGATCCAGCCTTCGCCGTACGGGTCCTGGTTGATGAGCTCCGGCTTGGTGGCCAGGGCGTCGTTGACGGCCGTCACGGTGCCGGCAACGGGCAGATAGATCTCCGAGGCCGCCTTGACGGACTCGACCGAGCCGAATGACTGACCGGCCGTGAAGGCGTCCCCGACCGACGGCATGTCCACGTAGACCACGTCGGAGAGCTCGTTCTGGGCGAAGTCGCTGATGCCGACGGTGGCGGTGTCACCTTCGACGCGGATCCACTCATCACTCTTGGCGTACTTCAGATCGGTTGGGAAGTTCATGGGGACGGCCTCCTGGCGGTGGGGAAAAGAAAGGGACACGGGCTGTGCGGCGCCGTGTCCCCTGTGCACAACCTGAGAGTTTCACCCGCGCCGCGCCGGGCTTGCCCCTTCGGTGCGAACCGCGCGCTTAGGCGCGCCGCTCGACTTTTCAGAGGAGGTCGCGGTCGCCGGGGTCCTTTTACCTGAGAGTTTCATCGCGCCGCTGCGCAGCGGCGCGATTTGCCCCTTCGGTGTCCGAGCCGCTCGAGTACGAGTCGCTCGCTTCGCGAGCTTCAGGCTCGCGCTCGCTTCGCGAGCTTCAGGCTCGCGCACGAGCGTCGCTCACTTGAGTGAGCTTAGGTCGGATCTCTTCCCCGGGACCGGTTTGATCAATTGGCCCCCGGATTCTACGATCCGGCGTGACGGGCGTCAAGAACAAAAAGCCTTGAAATTGTCTTCCCAGGGCCGCCGCACCGTCACGCAGGCTGAGACGGACGTAAACCCGTTATCGGCGGTGCGCCGCCGAATGGGTTGAGGTCGTCCCGGCGAACCATGACCCCCGCGGCGAAGCGAAGTGGAGGAGCCGGGACTTAGGAATGGCGCTGCCTGGGCTGAAGGCCGGCCGGGGCCGGCCTGACAATAGCGGCAGGACTGGCCGGATGAACCACTTAGCCCCGCAAAAGAAAACCGCCCGACCGGTGAAGGTCGGGCGGTGAGCGGGTCGGCGATTACGGCCGGCGCGGGGTCCGATCATTGAGATCGGGCGTGGGCCAATCGGTGGGCCAGGCCGTGGCCCAGTTGCCGGACGAGGTCGGCCACGCGGATGGGTCCGGCGTCGGCCAGTTGCCGGGATCAGGCGTGAGCCAATCAGTGGGCCGGGCCGTGGCCCAGTTGCCGGGCGGCCACGCGGATGGGTCCGGCGTCGGCCAGTCTGTGGGCCAGCGGGTTGGCAGAGCCGTCGCCAGCTCCGCGGCGCGCGTGGCGCGCCGGTCCGGCCAGCAGTTCAGGTCTGGCGTGGGCACCCCGTCCGGCCAGCGGCTGGGGTCCGGCGTCGCCACGCCCGGCGGCCAGCAGATCTGCGTCGGGATCGGCAGCGGCTCGCAGTTCGGGTCGGGCGTCGGCCAGCCGGCGGGCCATTGCTCCGGCGTGGGCACGCCGGCCGGCCAGCAGTAACGGCTCAAGATCGGCGGCACCACCACTTTGTCCGTCGGCAGCGGCGCCACGATGTGGGTGACGATCGGCGTCTCGATCAGGGTCGGGTAGGCGCGCGGCGTCGGCGTCTGGGAAGACAGGCGCGTGACCGTGGGCGACGGGGTGCGCGTGGCGCTGGGCGTGGGTGTGATCGTCGCCGAGGCCGTGGCGCTGGCGGTCGCCGTCACCTGAGCGGCGATGGCCGTCGGCCAGAGCCGGCCGGCCAGGGCGGCGCGGCGCGCATCGTGCGCGGCCAGGGCGGCGGCCAGCGCCTGCGCCCGCGGATCGCTCCAATCGGTCAGGGTCTGGGTGACCCAAGCGCGCTCGGTTTCGTACGTGGAGAGCAGCGCCTCGGCCTGCCCCGGCTGACCCTGCTGGAGCAGCGCCTCGGCCTCGTCCAGGCGGCGCGCCGCGAACTCGACGCGCAGTTGGGTCTTATCAACCGGGCTGAACGTCAGCGCCAGGCGCGCCTCTTCCAGCGACCGCTTGAGCGGGTACAGGCCGTCGCCGGGCACAGAGCCCGCCGACGCATAGGCGGCGGTGGTGCCGCCCAGCAGCGCGATCACCAGGGCCAGGGACGCAGCCCAGCGCAGCGACGGCCGCTGCCAGCGCGGCCAACCGAGGGCCAGCCAGCCCAGCCGGCGGCGCGGCGCCGCGGCCCGGTCAGGCAGGCGGTTCAACAAGCGGGCGCGGGCCACGCGCTGGAACTCAGCCGAGGGCGCGGCCTCCGGAGCCCGGCGCAGTTCCAGCGCGGCCGACAACAGCGGCCGCAGCGCCTCGCGCTGCTCAGGGTAACGCGCCAGACACTCGTCTAGCGTCAGGCCCTCGCGCTCAAGCGCTTCCAGACATTCCCCCAGAATTTCGGGGAGCGATGACGTCATTTCGATTCAGCTTTCTTCAACCACTGTCGTAAGGCCGCCAGCGCCCGGTGCTGCAGGACGCGGACGGCGCCGGCGCTGCGCCCCATGATTGTGGCCGTCTCCGCATGGCTCAGGCCGTTGACAAACCGCAGCGCCAGGACTTCCTGCTGGGCCGGCTCCAACTTCTTCAAAGCCTGCGCCAGCGCGCTGGCGGCCTCGCGCGCCTCGGCCTGAGCGGCCGGGTCGGCCTCCGGCCGCACCTCGACCACGTGCTCATCCAGAGGGTCCACCGGCTTCTGGGCGCGGTGCCGATCCACAACCAGGTTATGGGCGATCCGATACAGCCAGGCCGCGAACGGCGCCTCGGTGGGCCGGTAGCGCTCCAGGGCCTCCCAGGCTTTGACGAAGACCGTCTCCGTCAGATCCTCGGCCTCGCCCGCGTCGCCAACCCGATAAAAAACATAACGATAAATCGCGGGCAGGTAATGCTCATACAAATCGCCAAATGCCTCCCGATCACCGGCGATGGCCTTGGCAACCAGGTCCGCATCGGCCGGGTTGGGCGGGCGGGGCGGCATAGACTTCTCAAAATGGGTAAACGACATCGGAAGGCAATTGTTACAGCGCGCTCACACGTACAAACGGGCTACCCGCGCCATAATCCCGCTGGTGACGTCGTAGTTGATGGTCCCCCACCGGCGCGCCAGGTCCTCGGCCGTGAGGGCGTCCACGGGGCCGGGCGCCTGGCCCTGACAGCCAATCAGCACCGCCTCATCGCCGGGCCGGACCGCCGGGATATGGCTGACGCCGACGATGATCTGGTCCATGCACACGCGCCCGCGCACCGGGGCGCGTTGGCCGTGCACAAGCACTTCGTTGACGCCCAGCGCGCGCCGATAGCCATCGGCGTATCCGACGGCCACAGCCGCGACCGTCTCCGGCGTGGTTGTAACGTACTGATGACCGTAGCTGACGCCGTGGCCGGCCGGCAGGTGCTTCACCTGAGTGACCAGCGCCTTCCAGGTTAAGGCCGGCCGGAAATCGGGCGGACAGCGAACCGCCTCGGAGGGGTCCAAGCCGTACAGCGCGATGCCCAGCCGCACCACGTCGAAGCGCGCGCCGGGCAGCGTCAGTCCGGCGGCTGAGTTGGCGGCGTGCACCCAGCGCGGCCGCCGCTCCAGGGAGCGCAGGACGGCCTCGAAGGCGGCCAATTGCGCCGGCGCAGCGGGCGGCTGGCCCGGGGTGACGCCCACCTCCGACTGCTCAGGTTCATCGGCACGCGCGAAGTGGGTGAAGACGCCGTCGACCTCGAGCCCCTCCAGGTCATGCAGCGCGCGATACAGCGCCGGGGCCTCCTGAGGCAGCGCGCCCAGCCGCCCCATGCCCGTGTCAACCTTAAAATGGACGCGCGCCGACCGGTTCAGCGCCCGGGCGGCCGCAGCGTAGGCCTGGGCGGCTTCCGCGTCGAACACGGCCAGCGTCAGGTCATGCCCGAGGGCGTCGGCGGCCAGGGCCGGCGGCGTGTAACCCATCACCAGGATCGGCAGCGCCAGCCCGGCCCGGCGCAGCGCCAGGCCCTCGTCCACGCGCGCCACCCCCAGCCACTCCGCGCCGGCCGCGGCGACGGCGCGCGCCACCGCCTCCGCGCCGTGCCCGTAGGCGTTGGCCTTGACGACGGCCATGACGGGCGTACCGGCGAGCGCGTGCATGCGGCGCAAGTTGCCCTGGAGGGCGTCTAGGTTGACCTCAAGCCAGGTGGAGTGCGGCATTCTTTGGCATGCGAGCGGGTTGAACCACAGGCCATTATCAGCCCGGCCACCATAACGCACAATCGGCAATTCGTCAGGGGTATAATCACGCTCGCGCATGACCCTTGAGATCGCCTTCGTCTTCGCCCTGATCGCGGCGACGGCCGTCCTGCTCATCAGCGAGCGGCTGCGGCCGGACCTGGTGGCGTTGCTCGTGCTGGTGCTGCTGGGCCTGACCGGCGTGGTGGGACCGACCGAGTTGTTTGCGGGCTTCAGCCGCAACGCCGTCATCACCATCCTGGCCTTGTTCATCATCACCGACGGGCTGGAACGCACCGGCGTCACCCGCTGGCTGGGCCAGCGGCTGCAGCGGGTGGCGGCCGGCGGCGAGGCCAGCACGATCGTCGTCATGATGGTCGCCACCGCTCTGCTGTCGCTGGTGATGAACAATATCGCCGCGGCGGCTGTGCTCCTGCCGGTCACCGTCGGCCTGGCGCGCCAGAAGAAGCTGCTGCCCTCTAAACTGCTGATCCCGGTGTCGTTCGGCTCGCTGCTCGGCGGCATGGCGACGCTGTTCACCACCGCCAACATCCTGGTCAGCAACGCGCTCGTCGAACAGCACTACCAGCCCTACGGCGTGCTGGACTTCGTGCCGGCCGGCCTGCCGATGGCGGTGGCCGGCATCGGGTTCATCGCCCTGGTAGGCCGGCGGCTGCTGCCCGAGCGCGTGCGCGAAGGCCGGGAGAGTCTGCGCCCCGGCAGCAGCCTGGCCGAGGCCTACCAGATGCACGAGCTGGTGAAGGCCGTCTACGTCAAACCCGGCTCGGCCCTGGCCGGCCTGAGCCTGGCCGGAGGCGGCTGGGGCGGCAAATTGGGCCTGAACATCCTGGGCCTTTCGCGCGGCGGCGTGATCAGCCTGGCCCCGCCGCGCTCCGAGACCGTGCGCGAGGGCGATGTCGTCCTGTTCACGGGCCAGATCGACCCGGTGGAGCTGGAGGGCTACGGCCTGATCTTAACCGAGGAGCCCAGCTGGACCGGCCAGCTGGCTTCGGACGAGGTCAGCTTGGTGGAGGTCACGCTGGCGCCGCGCTCGTCGCTGGCCGGCAAGACCTTGCGCGAGATCCAGTTCCGCGACCGGTACAACCTGGGCGTGCTGGCCATCTGGCGCGAAGGGAACACGCTGCGCGACGCGCTGGCCGAGATCCCGCTGCGCTTTGGCGACGCCCTGCTCATGCAGGGCCAGCGCTCGCGCATCCAGCAACTGCGCAAAAACCCCAACTTCTTGGTGCTGGAGGAGGACGTGGGCGAGGCCGCCGCCCTGCCGCGCCGGGGCTGGGTCGCCATCGCGCTGACGCTGGCCGCCGTCGGCCTGCCGGCGCTGAACGTCCTGCCCATCGCCGAGGCGGCCTTCGCCGCCGCCTGCCTGATGGTGCTGGGCAACTGCCTGACGATGGACGAGGCCTACGAGTCCATCGAGTGGAAATCGGTCTTCCTGATCGCGGGGATGCTGCCGCTGGGGACAGCCATCTCCAGCACCGGCGCCGCCGGCCTGGTGGGCGAGTGGATCGTGGCCGGGTTGGGGAGCTGGGGGGCGCTGGCCGTGGCCGGCGGCCTCTTCCTGCTGGCGACGCTGCTCACGCAGGTGCTCAGCGGCCAGGTGACGCCCGTGGTGCTGGCGCCCATCGCCATCGCCGCCGCCGAGCACCTGCACGCGGACCCGCGCGGAATGGGGATGGCGGTGGCTCTGGGCTGCTCCATGGCCTTTCTCACGCCCATCAGCCACTCGGCCAATATGCTGGTGATGGGCCCGGGCGGCTACAAATTCGGCGACTACGCCCGCGTGGGCCTGCCGCTGACGCTGGTGCTGCTGGTAGTCTGCCTGCTCGGGCTGTCTCTGTTCTGGGGCATCCGGTGAAGACGAAAGACCCGGGGACGAAGGACGACAGCCGGGCCGCGGCCTTCCGCGGTCAGCGTTGATCACCCAGTATTGATCATCCGTCTTTCGTCCGCCGTCCATCGCCTTTTGATTTGAGTATGTTTGAATTCGACTTAATCGCCACGGCCGGCCGCGCGCGCGCCGGCGTCCTGCACACACCGCACGGTGACCTGCCGACGCCGGTCTTTGCGCCGGTGGGCACGCAGGCCACCGTCAAGGCGCTCACGCCGGCCCAACTGCACGAGCTCGGCGCGACCCTGGTGTTGAGCAACACCTATCATCTCTACCTGCGTCCGGGCGAGGCCCTGGTGCGCGACCTGGGCGGGCTGCACCGCTTCATGCAGTGGGACGGCCCCCTGCTGACCGACTCGGGCGGCTTCCAGGTTTTCTCGCTGGCCAAAATCCGCCAGGTGGACGACGACGGCGTGACCTTCCGCAGCCACCTGGACGGCTCCGGGCACCGCTTCACGCCGGAGAAGTCCATCGCCATCCAGGAGGCGCTCGGGGCCGACATCATCATGGCCTTCGACGAGTGCCCGCCGCCGCTGGACGAGGCCTACAACCGCGCGGCGCTGGAGCGCACGCACGCCTGGGCCGAACGCTGCCGCCAGGCCCAGACCCGCGCGGACCAGGCCCTGTTCGGCATCGTGCAGGGCGGCATTTTCCCGGCGCTGCGCGAGGCCTCCGCCCGCTTCCTGACCGGGCTGGATTTCCCCGGCTACGCCATCGGCGGCCTGGCCGTCGGCGAGACCAAGGCGCAGATGCACGCCACGCTCGAGGTCGTGGAGCCGCTGCTGCCCGCGTCCAGACCGCGCTATCTGATGGGGGTCGGCTCGCCGGAAGACCTGGTCAACGGCGTGCGGCGCGGCGTGGACATCTTCGACTGCGTCCTGCCCACGCGCCTGGCCCGCAATGGCGCCGCGCTCACCCGCACCGGCCGCCTCAACCTCAACAACGCCGTTTTCGCGCGTGATCCCGGCCCGGTGGAGGCCGGCTGCGAGTGCTACTGCTGCCGCCATTTCACGCGCGCCTACGTCCGCCACCTGGTGGCCGCCAAGGAGATCCTGGGCGCCACGCTGCTGACGCTCCACAACGTCCACCGGCTCTTGACCCTGATGCGCGAGATGCGCGCCGCGATCTTGGCCGGGACGTTCGACCAATTCGCCGACGCTTTCCTGGCCACGTATCGCCCGGTCGGCGCCGACCTCGCCCCGGAAGAGCCGTAACCGCCCGGCCCATTCCGGCAACCACAACCCATGGACACCCTTCAAGCGCTTATCCTCGGCCTCATCCAGGGCCTGACCGAGTTTCTGCCGGTCTCGTCCACCGCCCACCTGATCCTCGCGCCCACCATCTTCGGCTGGACCCTGACGCCGGAGTTCGAGCAGGCCGGCTTCGCCTTCGACATCCTGGTGCAGTGGGGGACCCTGCTGGCCGTGATCGTGTATTTCTGGCGCGACTTGTGGGGCATTGTGCGGGGCGGGCTGACCGGCCTGATCGCGCGCCAGCCGTTCGGCACGCCCGAGGCGCGCCTGGGCTGGCTGATCGTGGTCGCCACCCTGCCGGCCGTCGCGGTCGGCGTGATCTTCAAAGATTTCGTGCAGGCGCTGCACGCCTCGCCCTACGCCGTCATCGGCATCCTGATCCTGTTCTCAGGCATGATCTATGCCGTGGAACGCATCGGGCGCCGTGACCGCGGGCTGGATTCGCTCACCTGGCGCGACGCGCTGATCATCGGCGCGGGGCAGGCCCTGGCCCTGATCCCGGGCGTGTCGCGCTCCGGGGCCACGATCTGCGGCGGCTTGCTGGTGGGGCTCGACCGCAAAGCGGCGGCGCGCTTCAGCTTCGTGGCCTCGATCCCGGCCCTGCTGGGCGCCGGGGTGCTGGCCCTGCGGGATCTGGCCGACCTGCCGGACCTCGGGGCCGTAGTGCCGCCGCTCTTGCTCGGCACGGCCGCCGCCGGCGTCGTCGGCTTCGCGTGCATCCACTGGCTGCTCGGCTACCTGGCCAAGCATTCCATGGACGTATTCGTCTGGTACCGGCTGATCGCGGGCGCGGCCTTCCTGGCGATCCTGTTTCTGCGCGGCTGAGGCTGGCTGTGCGCGCTTCTCGACGCGGGCGCTCTCCGCGAGCGCAAGGCTGGAGGCCGGGGTCCTGGCTTTGGCCCCTGGCCGGCGCCCTGCTGCTTGCCGCCTGCGCGGCGCCGACGCCCACGCCGGCACCCGCGCCGGTCGCCGTCCTCGCCACGGAGCTGGCGGCGCCGCTGTTGCGCGACCTGGCGGCCGCCTACGCCGAGCAGGCGCCCGGCGCCGATCTGGTGATCGACGTCGCCGCCCCGGCCGCCATCACCGACGCCCTGAGCACCGGCCGCGCCGACCTGGCGCTGACGTCCGCGCCGGGGCCGGGCCAGTTCGCCACGCCGCTGGGCTACCTCCGGCTGACCGCGGTCGCCCAAGGCGATAATCCTGTCACGGCCCTGACCCTGGCGCAAGTGCGCGCCGCTTTCGCCGGCCGCGCCACCGATTGGGCGCAGCTGGGCGGCGCGCCCGGCCGCCTCCAGCCAGTGGCGCGCGCGGCCGGCGCCGAAACCAGCGCTTTGCTCAAAGACGCCGGCCTGGACGAGGCCGCCTTCACGCCCAACGCCCTGGTCGCGCCAACCTGGGACGCGATGGCGGCGCTGGTGCGCGAGAATCCGGGCGCGCTCGGCTATCTGCCGGAACCGCTTTTGAGCAACGGCCTTAAGGCCATCCGTCTGGACGTGGATTGGCGCGTCCTGCTCGTCGCCGTGGCGCCGGCCGAACCGACCGGCCCGGCGCGGGACTTTCTGGTCTGGGCGCAGAGCGCGGCCGGCCAGGCCGTGGTCGCCGCCCGCCACGAGCCCCTGCCGTAAGCGCAGCGGGCACTTCCCGAAAAAACGACCGGCAGGCCTCTGGCCTGCCGGTCATGTTTCCACCTTCTTCGAGACGGTCTCAACGCGGACGCCACCTCTGCGCCAGGCGCGGCCACAGCGCGCGCCAGATCGGGCAGCGGTCGTAGACGGCGCTGAAAGCCACTAGCGCGCCGGCGCCGACCAGGAACCAGGCCGGCCCGCTGGCCAGACCCATGCCCGCCAACAGGGCGGCGGCGGCCAGGCGCAGGACTCGCTCCGAGCGCGTCGGCGCCACGATCGGGTTGGGGTCCTCGGACAAGGCGGCGTCAAACAGGGCGGTCAGGCCGTCAGCCGACTGAGCGCCGGTGCGGCGGGCAACCTCACGCCCCTGCCGGAACACCAGCAGCGTCGGGACGCCCAACACATCCAGGGCGCGCACGGCTTGCGGATCATCGTCGGCATTGAGCTTCAGCAGCTCGACCCGCCCGGCGTAGGCGTGGCTGATCCGGTCCAGCGCCGGCGCCATACTGCGGCACGGGCCGCACCAGGGCGCCCACACCTCCACCACCACCGGCCGAGCGGCGGCCCGCACCCTGTCCAGAAAGTTGCTCGTCGCCATCACGGCGCGCTCAGGCCTTGGGCGCGCGGGTGCTGAACTTGAACAGCGAATACAGCGGGCACCAGCCCACCAGGCCGGTGAGCAGCGGCACGAACCCCAGCCACTGCAGCACGAACCCCAGGGTTCCGGTGACTACGCCGCCCCAGCCGAGGTACAGCAGCCCGGCGCCCAGGACGATGCGGACGGCGCGATCCCACATGGCTTCATTGTTCGAAAAGAAACTAGACATAGCCTGATCTCCTTTTTTGGCAGCCAGCTTGATATCGATCTGCCCCTTGGACGCGCTGACGGCCAAAAGGTAACAAGCTCTTAATTAAAGCGGGCGGGGTTGCCCGCCCGTCGCCGCTGGAACGGAGCTGCGCCTGCCTCACGGCTCGCAATCCTGGCGTCTGGGCAGCGCCGCCTGCAGGCGCTCAAACAGGGCGGCGCGGCGCTCAGCCGGGATCACGCGCTTGCCGGTCTGGCGATAGAGCGAGATGGT
>CALFZO010000115.1 GCA_937952305.1 uncultured Anaerolineales bacterium
CAACGGCGCCGACGACAACGCCAATGGCAACGCCAGCGATGACAACGCCAATGGCAACGGCGCCGACGACAACGCCAATGGCAACGGCGCCGACGACAACGCCAACGGCAACGGCGCCGACGACAACGCCAACGGCAACAGCGGCGACGATAACGCCAACGGCAACAGCGGCGATGATAACGCCAACGGCAACGACGACAACGCCAATGGCAACGGCGGCGATGATAACGCCAACGGCAACGACGACAACGCCAATGGCAACGACGACAACGGCAACGACGACAACAAGAATGGGAATGGGTAGCCGGTTCATTCCCGCCACCTAACACAAAGCCGCCCGGAGGAAGTCCTCCGGGCGGTTTTGTCTGGACCGTCAGGCGCCGGCGTCGGTTACAGCAGCCACAGGCCGAGCACCACGGCCACCGCCGTGACCGTGAGGTTGTCGATATCGTGAACCGGCAGGGCCTCGACCGCGGTCGCGGCCAGCGAGATCAGCGCCACCCCGGCCGCCGCTGCGCCCAAGTCCAGCCGCGGCGTGAAGTAACCCAGGCCGTTGAAGAGCGCTACAAAACCAAAAGCAAATACGAAACTGCCCGTCAGCATCCCCAGCGAGCCGGCCCAGCTTTTGTCGGGGTTGAAGGGCAGCTTAGCTGTCCCCAGCCGCCGTCCAACGATGTCGGCCAGGCCGTCGCCGCCGCACATCAGCATGAGCGCCAGCAGGCCCACCGGCGAGGTGCGCCAGAAGACCAGCGTGCAGATGACAAACACCAACCCATAGTAGACCGGCCCGCGCAGGATCTCGCGGGCGTCGCCGGTGCGCGTCATCGCTTGCACGGCCGCCTCGTCCTTGAGCCAGCCCAGGCCCACCGCCACAAACTGCGCCGTAATCGCCAGCGGCACCAGGGCCGCCGCCCAACGCGCCCAGGCTTCGGCGCTGAACAGGTTCCAGCACAGGACAAACAGCGGCCCGGTGCCGATGTGAATGATTTTGCGGCTGAGCCGCGGTTCGATCAGGCCGCGCTGCGCCAGGGCATCGATCAGGCGCAGCCAGCCCAGGGCCGCCGCCAACGTGATCACGGTCGCGACCACGTCCTGCACTCTTTTGTCCGCGAAATAGGGGTCAAGCCACATGCCAGGGTCTCCACCGGCGCCTCGCCCGCGCCAGACGGGTCCGGCCGGTGGGAGGCGGCCGCACTAATCGGCCACGTAACGGGGGTAACTGCGCTTGGCGGCTTCCGCCAGCGCCAGGTCAACCGGGATGGTCAGAAACGGCTGCGCGCGGGTGGTCACGCCGAGCACGTCGCCATCCGGTCCGACGCACCAGCCTTGCCC
Organism: uncultured Anaerolineales bacterium; assembly: GCA_937952305.1. Taxonomy (GTDB): domain Bacteria; phylum Chloroflexota; class Anaerolineae; order Anaerolineales; family UBA6663; genus SpSt-583. The sequence continues at coordinate 1,333 of CALFZO010000115.1, forward strand.
GCCCAGGTCAGCCGGCCGCCCCGGCGGGTTGATGTGGTTGGACGACAGCGCGTACGCGCCGGCGACGACGGCGGCCGCCCGGCCGGCCACCAGCCACTTGTCCACGGTGGCCTTCTCGGTGGCGCGCGGGTTGGCCAGCACGTGCACGCCCTGTTGGCCGTAGGCGCGGGCGTGCCCGAAGAACCACAGTTCGGTGCAGATCAGAAAGCCGACCCGCGCCGGGCCGGTCGTGAGCGGCTCAAAACGACCATCGCCGCGCGCATACCAGGACGCCTCCCAGTAACCGGACTCGTCCGGCAAGTGATACTTGGTATGCGCGGCCCGGTAACCGTGCTCGACGTCCCAGGCAAAGCCCTCGTTCAGGCGCACGCCGTCGCGCTCCACCGGCCGCGAGCCCAGGACGCACGCCGCCCCCAGTTCCGGCAGCCACTGCAGCCAGCGCTCATGGGCGTCCACGGCCGCGCGCCACACGGCCGGGTCGGCGTCCCGCGTCCAGGCAAACCAGGGCGCGAACGGCATCTCCGGCAGCAGCACCAGGTCGCTGCTTTCGGCGCGGACATGCGCGGCCAGCCGCGCCCAATCCGCCTCAAAGAGCTCCGGCTCCGAGTTCAGCTCGCACACCGTCACGCGCAGCACTGGCGTCGGCCTCCGACTCAACTTGCCGCACTATCCGAGGGTGCCACGTACGACCACGCGATCTCGGCGATCTCGCGCGCGGCGTGCGGGCGGGCCAGCCGGAGCGCCGCCGCGCGGGCCTGGGCCAGGGCCTCCGGCTGCGCGTCCGGCCCGATCCAGCGGCGCAGAGCCGCCACCACGCGCTGCGGGCCTGGCGCCCACGCCCCGGCGCCGCCGTCCGCCACATACGCGGCGTTGCCGGCCTCCTGGCCCGGCACCCGGCTGTACAGGATCATGGGCAGGCCGACGCTCAGGGCTTCACAGATCGTGCCTGGGCCGGCTTTGCTCACCAGCACCGTCGCGGCGCGCATGAAGTCCGGCACCTCGCGCACGAAGCCGTAGATATGTGCCGGCACCGGCCACTCAGCCGCCTGGAGCTGAGCCTGGAGCGCCTGATTGCGGCCGGCGACCACCGCCAGCTCGCAGGCCAGCCCGCTGTGGGCAATGGCCTGGGCGATCTTGAAGAGCGGCCCCATGCCCTCGCCGCCGCCCATCACCAGCACCGTCGGTCGGTCGGGGCTCCACCCCAGCCTAGCCTTGAGCGCCGCGCGATCCTCAGCCGGCACGCCAAAGCGGGCGGCCACCGGCAGACCGACCACGCGCACCTGGTCGTACTGGTAGCCGTGGAGCAGCGCCGTCTGCCGGGCGGCCTCGGTGGGGACGATGCACAGGTTCGTGAGGCGGCTGTACCACAGCGCATGGGTAGAGACGAGATCGGTCACCACCGTGATCAGCGGCGTGCCGCGTGAACGCAGTTCATGCATGAGCAGACACATGGCCGGGTGTACCGAGATGTAAAGGTCGGCCGGGTGATCGCGCAAGAAGCGGGCCACCTCGGCGCGCACGTACGGCCACACGAGCTTATCACCCACCCGCATCTGCGGCCGGCCGTCCATCAGCCAATAGGTCAGGCCCCACCCCAGGCGGCCCTTGGCGATCATGGCTGGATACCACTCCGGCAGGCGGTTGATGGGCCAGCGCGTGTACTGCTTGAGCGCGTCCACCAGGGCGACCTCGACGGCGGCGCCATACTGGGCCGCCAGGGCCTCGGCGATAGCCTCACCGGCGCTGCGATGGCCGCCGCCGGCGTCAGAGAACAGGATGATGATGCGTTTGGCGCCCATAGTCGTCATTAGAACACCCAGGCGCGGCTAAAGTCGCTCTGGCAGGGGTTGCCCAGCGCGGCATCCACGGTGCCGGCGGTCAGATCGATGAGGACGGCGAAGACTGTCTGCGAGTCGCCGCTATGCCGGCAGAGCGGCGTCAGGTCGGGTTGGCCGGCCGCCGGCACATGGTCGCCCAGGAAAGAGCGCAGCATGGGCAGCGTCACCGGGCCGGGCCGCGTCTCCATCAGCGCCCGCGCCCGCTGGTAGCGGCTGATCGACCCGGCCAGCCGGTCCGGCGCGCGCTCGTAGCGGCGCATGCGCGGGTGCAGGTAATGGTTGGTGTGCACGAGCCAGCCGGCCTCCGGCCAGAGCAGCTCATGGTCGGTGGCGGAGGCTTCGGCACAGACCACGCGCCCGTCGGCCGAGGCGATCAGGTTGTTGTAGGAAGAAGCGCGCTCCGGGTGCAGGGCCGCGGCCAACGCCTGGTCGAACGTCGCTGCGCCCAGCAGCGCGCGCGCGATCAGCAGCCGCGGGATGCCCGGCCGATCGTCGTTGGGCTGCAGCTCGTTGCCGGTCAGCGCGATCCCGGCGGCGTTGACGCCGACACTGACGAAGACGCCGCCCACGCCGACCGTGAACAGGCGCGGCTGATCCGGCAGTTCCCACTCGACCGCCACCAGCTGATCCTGCGCCGCGCGGCCCAGGTCGTTGTTGTGCGCCAGCAGCACGTGCCCGTCGGCGGTGGCCGGCGCGCAGGCCGCGAAGTCCGAGCACCGGTCGGCCGCAGGCGTTGGCGGGGTGAACAGCTCCTCCACGCCGTCGATGAACAGGTCCAGGAAGTCCACGGCGGCGCCGGCGGCGGCGCCGCGCAGCTCCTCGGCGACCCACGGGAAGTGCCGCTCGGTGGCCGCCAGGTAGGGCAGGACCGCCTGGCGGTAATCGTCCCAGCGGCGCCCCGCCGGCAGATGCGCCCGGTCGTAGGCCACCGTCGCCTGCAGCTGTTCCGCGCAGGCCCGGCCGATTTGCAGGCCGCACTCATAGTGGGAACCGGACACGGACAGGCGTTTCAGGATAGACATAGGCGGGACCGGGGACAGGTGGGCGGCGCGGCTCAGCCTTTGCGGCCGAACTGCTTCTCAAGCATGTCGACGCTGAGGAAGATCATGGTCGGCCGGCCATGCGGGCACGTGCGCGGCGATTGGCAGCGCTCCAGCTGGCGCACCAGCTCCACCATTTCGGTCGGCGTGAGCACCTGGCCGGCTTTGACGGCGGCGCGCTTGCACACCCGGGCGATCAGGCGCGCCTCCACATGGGCGGCCAGCGGCGCCTCGTCTTCCTCGAAGTCTTCCACCAGGACGCGCACCGCCTTGGCCGGGTCCACGCGCCCCAGCACCGTCGGCAGCGAGCGCACGATGAACTGGTTGCCGCCGAAGTGCTCGACGGCGAAGCCGATCTGCTGCAGAACCGCCATCTGTGCCATCAACAAGTCGGCGGCTGTGGCCGGCACTTCCACCACGGCCGGCTCGAGCAGCGCCTGCGACACGATCTGGGCCGAGGCACGCTGCAGGCTGAAGGCCTCGTACAGGACGCGCTCGTGGGCGGCGTGCTGATCGATCAGGTACAGGCCGTCCGGGCCTTCGGCCACGATGTAGGCGGCGCCGAGCTGGCCGATGGTGCGCAGCAGCGGGACGTCGGTGGCCGGCAGCGGGGGCTGCGGCGAGGCCGAGGCCGGCGGGCCGGCCTCCGCCGCCGGCGTGCTGGGCAGGGAATTCGGGAGGCCGGGCCGGTCGCCGCTCGGCACGCCCCAATCTGGCCCCCATTGCAGCGCCGGGCGCACGCCCACATCGGCGCCGCCGGCGGAGTCCCAATGGCGCATCTCGAGGTGCGGCACGGGCGCGCGCTCGGTCAGTGCCTTGCGCACCGTCCGCTCCACGGCGCTGAAGACGGCGTCCCCGCTGCGGAAGCGGACCTCCGCCTTGGTCGGGTGCACGTTGACGTCCACGTCCTCCACCGGCAGCGTGATCAGGATCACGGCCAGCGGGTAACGCCCGACCATCAACATCGTGTGGTAGGCCTGCAGCACGGCCGTGCTCAGGCGGATGTCTTGGATCCAGCGGCCGTTGACGAACAGGGTGATATCGCGGCGGTTGGATCGGTTGAGGGCCGGCGGGCTGATGAAGCCGCGCACGCGGATGGCGCGCCGGCTCTCGTAGGCGGCGCGCCGCTCGCGCAGGGCCCAGTCATCGGCGTCTTCGTCTTCGCCGGCCGGCTCCGGCGGCGGGACCAGGGCCGGGTCCAGGTCGCTGTCGATCTCGATCAGCTGGCGCGCGGTCTCCACGCCGTACACCGAGACCAGCGTCTCGCGCACGTCGCCGCTGCCGTTGGACTGGAAGGCGGTCCGGCTGTCGAACAGCAGCTTGAAGCGCACGTCCGGGTAGGCCAACGCGTAGCGCGTGATCAGGGCCATAATCTGGCCGCGCTCGGAGGTCTCGGACTTCAAGAACTTCAGCCGGGCCGGGACGTTGTAAAACAGATTCTCCACCGACAGGACGGTGCCCTGCGGCGCGCCGATGGCGCTGCGGCCCAGGACGGCGCCGGCCTCCAGCCGCAGCTGGGTGCCGGCCGCCTCCTGGCGGGCGCGCGTGATCACGCCCACCCGGCTGACCGAGGCGATGGAGGCCAGCGCCTCGCCGCGAAAGCCGAGAGTCTGAATGCGGAACAGGTCGTCGGCGCTCGTGATCTTGGAGGTGGCATGCCGGGCGAAGGCCAGCTCCACTTCGTCGGCGGCGAGGCCGTGCCCGTCGTCGGCGACGCGGATAAGGTGGCGCCCCCCGCCCTCGATGGTGATGGTGACGGTGCGGGCGCCGGCATCCAGCGCGTTCTCGACGAGCTCTTTGACGACCGAGGCCGGGCGCTCCACCACTTCGCCAGCCGCGATCTGGGAGGCCAACTCATCGGACAGCACATGGATGGGCATGGCGCGATTATAGCGTCGCCGGCGGTTTCGTCGCCAGCGCCCGCCAGCCTGCGCGCCTCTCCCGCTGGCCAAAACTCAGGCCCTCGGCCCCAACGCAATTGGGGCGCGCCGTTACGGCGCGCAGTCGAGGGGCCGCCGATTGCCGGTGGACTGGCTCGCCCGATGGGTATCGCGGTCCAACCAACAGCCGGCTTGTGCAGGAGTACACAATGAGGACCTTTTCCTCTTGGACAAAACGCTTAAACCCATTGACTCTCGATGACCGTCGTCCATATAATGACTAGCAGTCATTCATTGACCAACAGTCACACATGCCCCGGTCCTTGACCACCACTCGTCGTCAGCGCGAGAAGGCCGATCGCCAGGCCGCGATTTTGGACGCGGCGCGCGCGGTTTTCTTCGAGGCCGGCATCCGCGACGCCACCGTGGACGCCATCGCCGCCCGCGCCCAGGTAGCCAAGGGCACCGTCTACCTCTACTTCCGCAGCAAAGAAACGATCCTGGCCACCCTGCTCCTGGAAGGGCTGGACTCCCTCAATCAGCGCCTGAGCACGGCCTATGAGGCCGCGCCGCCCGAAGCCGAGCCGCAGCTGCGCGCCCTGGCTGACGCCTACTTCGAGTTCTACCGCGACGAACGCGATTACTTCCGCCTGATGATGGCCTTCGACCGCGGCCAGTTCCGCGAGTCGATCCGGCGTGAGCTGTACGAGACCATCCTGCACCGCAGCCTGGACGGCTTCCACTGGCTGGTGCGCGCCATCGAGCGCGGCATGGCCAGCGGGCAGCTCGCGCCGGGCGATGCCCGGCAGGTGGCCGGCGCGGCCTGGGCCGCCCTCAACGGCGTGCTCGTGCTCATCAGCCACCCGCTGCGCCGGGAACTGCTGGCCCAGGACGTGCGCTCGCTCTACGCCAGCGTGCTGGAAATCATGTTAGCCGGCATCCGGCGCCACCACCCCGGGCCGGGGTAAGGGCGCGCCGCGCCGGCCGTGCCCTGGCCGTCCGCCCGTCAACTGAGGAGGGTTCGCACCATGAAAGACGTGGTCATCGTCGACGCCGTCCGCACGCCGGTGGGCAATCACGGCGGCGTGTTCCGCGACGTCTCCGCCAAGGATCTGGCCGCCACCGTCATGCGCGGCCTGCTCGAGCGCACCAAGCTCGATCCGGCGCAGATTACCGAAGTGATCTTTGGCTGCATCGCTCAGCCCTCCGACGCCCCCAACATCGCGCGGGTGGCCGCGCTGATGGCGGGCATCCCCAAAGAAGTCCCGGCTTACACGGTCGCCCGCAACTGCAACTCCGGCCTGGATACCATCGTCCAGGCCTGGCGCGCCCTGCAGGTCGGCGACGGCGAGATCTACCTGGTCGGCGGCGTCGAGTCGATGAGCAACATCCCCTATATCGTCAAAGGCGCGCGCTGGGGCCTCAAGATCCGGCACGCCGAGTTCACCGACGCGATGTGGGAGGGCCTGACCGACCCGATCTGCGGCCAGCTCATGGGCCGCACCGCCGAGAACCTGGTGGAAGAGTTCGGGCTCACGCGCCAGCAGCAAGACGAGTACGCGGTCCAATCCCACAAGAAGGCCTTCATGGCCACACGCATGGGCAAGTTCGCGGACGAGACCGTGGCGGTAGAAGTGACCAAGCGGGCCGCCGGCCAGGAAGTGGCCAAAGAGAAGATCACCCAGGACGAGACCATCAACCCCGGCCTGACGGTGCAGAAGGCCGCGCTCTACCCGGCCATCTTCAAGCGCGAGGGCGGCTCGGTGACGCCGGCGAACGCCTGCGGCATCTCCGACGGCGCCAGCGCCCTGCTGCTGATGACGGCCGAAAAGGCCCAGGCGCTGGGCTACACGCCGCTGGCGCGCGTGCTCGGCTACGGCTATGCCGGCGTCGAGCCGCACCGCATGGGCATCGCCCCGGCCGGCGCGGCGCCCAAGGCCCTGGAGCGCGCCGGCCTGACGCTGGCCCAGATGGACCTGATCGAGATCAACGAGGCTTTCGCGGCCCAGGTGCTGGCGGTGGGCCAGGTGCTGGGCTGGGACTGGGCCAAGGTCAACGTTAATGGCGGCGCCATCGCCCTGGGCCATCCGGTGGGCTCCTCCGGCAGCCGCATCGTCGTCACGCTGGTGCATGAGATGAAGCGCCGCAACAAGGAAGGCAAGACTCCGGCCAAGTACGGCCTGGCCACACTCTGCGCGGCCGGCGGCCAGGGCGCGGCCCTGGTGGTGGAAGCCATCGGCTGATCGACCGGCGGGCCGTCGCGGTGGGAAGCGCCATGAACCGAACCCGCTCCAAGCCCAGAGTTGACCCGCGCGACGTCCGCGTCTTCAGCGGGACGTCCCACCCCGCTCTGGCCGCTGACATTGCCGCCTACCTGGGGGTGCCGCTCGACCCGACCGAGATCGGGCATTTCAGCAACGACAACCTGCACATCCAGCTGGGCGCCAGCTGCCGCTCGCGCTCGGTCTTTGTCGTGCAGTCGCTGACCCCGCCGGCCAGCGACCACGTGCTGGAATTGCTGATGATGCTGGACGCGGCCCGCGGCGCGGCGGCGCGCGAGGTCCACGCCATCATCCCGTACTTCTCGTTCGCGCGGTCAGACAAGAAGGACGCGCCGCGCATCTCGATCACGGCGCGCCTGATCGCGGATCTGCTGGAGACGGCCGGGGCCACGCATGTCATGACCATGAACCTGCACTCGCCGCAGGTGCACGGCTTCTTTGGCCTGCCCATCGACCCGCTGACCGCCCGGCCGCTCTTCGTCAAGCACCTGCGGCGCCGGCGGCTCACGGACACCGTCGTCGTCGCGCCGGACTCGGGCATCGCCAAGTCGGCGGCGCGCTTCGCGGCCCAGCTCGGCCTGCCGGCCGTCTCGGCTGAGAAGATGCGCATCTCGGACACGCGCGTCGAGATCGACGATCTGGTCGGCAAGCAGGTGCGCGGCTTCCGGCGCGCCATCGTCTACGACGACGAGATCGCCACCGGCACGACGCTGGTGGAGGTCAGCCGGCTGCTGCTGCGCCACGGCATCCAGCGCCTCTCGGCCCTGTGCACGCACGGCGTCTTCAGCGGCGACGCCATCCACCGCCTGAGCGCCCTGCCCGAGATCGACGAGATCGTCACCACCGACACAGTGCCGATCCCGCCCGAAAAACGCCTGCCGCACATGCGTGTCCTGTCGGTGGCGCCGGTCTTCGGCGAAGCCATCCGGCGCAATTATCAAAAAGAGTCGATCGGCGATCTGTTCGCCTTCGGCGACGGAAACTAAGTGCCCCGTCCACCTGCTAGAGATGGACGGGGTACTAGGCGCGGACAGGCCGCGCGACCAAAGGAGACGCCATGTACATCTTCAAGGCCGGCGTCGTCGGCGCCGGAGCCATGGGCGCCGAGATCGCCCAGGTGATTTCGTTCTCAGGTCTGCCGGTGGTGCTCAAAGACGTGGATCAGGCCATGCTGGACAAGGGCCTGGCCCACATCCGCGAGATTTACCAGCGGCGCGTGGACAAGGGCAAGATGTCCCCGGGCGACCTGGACGGCAAGATGGCTCTGATCACGCCGACGCTGTCCTACGCCGACTTCAGCGACGCCGACCTGGTCATCGAGGCCGTGCCCGAAAAGATCTCGGTCAAGCGCGCGGTGCTGGCCGAACTGGCCCAGGTCCTGCCGGAGTCGGCCATCGTCGCCTCCAACACGTCGGCCCTGTCGATCTCGGAGATGGGCGCGGCCCTGGGCCGGCCGGCCAAGATGATCGGCCTGCACTTCTTCAACCCGGCCAGCATCATGAAGCTGGTGGAGGTCATCCCCGGCCTGGACACGACCCAGGAGACCGTGGACGACGCCGTGGCCTTCGCCGAAAGCCTGCGCAAGCTGCCGGTGGTGGTGAAGGAGTGCCCGGGCTTCCTGGTGAACCGGCTGCTGATGCCCTACCTCAACGAAGCCGTCCTGGCCCTGGAGGAGGGCGCCGCCCCGGCGGCCGAGATCGATCAGCGCATGCAGGCCTGGGGCTGGCCGATGGGGCCGTTCCTGCTGATGGACATGCTCGGCCTGGACGTGTGCGCGCACGTCGGCGAATACCTGGCGAGCGAGTACGGTGAGCGCCTGCGCGGCGCCCAGCTCTTCCCGCGCCTGATCCAGGCCGGCCGGCTGGGCGAGAAGAGCGGCGCCGGCTTCTTCGGCTACGCCGGCGAGAGCGATGAACCGGTGCAGCGTCTGATCGCGGACCTGCAGGCCTCCGGCCAGGTGCGGCCCAACCCCGGCTCGTTCAGCGAGGACCGCCTGATGCTGCCGCTGATCAATGAAGCCGCGCTGTGTCTGCAGGAGGGGATTGCTTCGCCCGGCGACATCGACCTGGCCATGATCGCGGGCAGCGGCATGACCTTCCAGGGCGAACGGATGGGGCCGCTGGCGGTGGCCGACACGCTCGGCCTGGACGAGGTGCTGGCGCGGCTGGAGCAGCTGCAGGCCCAGTTCGGCGAGCGCTTCCGCCCGGCCCGGCTGTTGAAGATGAAAGTGCGCGCCGGCCACCTGGGCAAGGCCGCCGGCCGCGGGTTCCACGAATATTCTGGCTGAGGCGCGGGGGAGCGGGCAGACCGGCTCCCCGGCCCACATGGAGTGAGGAGGCTAACGATGTCCGATCGTCAATTCGTCAAGCTCAGCATTGAGGACCGCGTCGCCACGATCACGCTGGATCATCCGCCCGTCAACGCGCTCAACGAGCAGGTGCTGGACGAGCTCAACGCGCTGGTGGACGAGCTGGTGGCCAACGCCGACGTCAAAGCCGCGGTCATCACCGGCGGCGGGCAGCTGGCCTTCGTGGCCGGCGCCGACATCAACGTTTTCGACGCCATGCTCAAACAGGGCAATGGCGCCGAGCTGCGCGCGCGCAACTTCCTGCAGAAGGGCCAGGCGCTCTTCGCCAAGATCGAGGCCGCGCCCAAGCCGTTCATCGCCGCCGTCAACGGCGTGGCCCTGGGCGGCGGCATGGAACTGGCCATGGCCTGCCACCTGCGCATCATCGGCGACCGCGCCAAGCTGGGCCAGCCCGAGATCAACCTGGGCATCATCCCCGGCTGGGGCGGCACGCAGCGCTTGCCCCGGCTGGTGGGCAAGGCCAAGGCCATCGAGCTGATCCTGACCGGCGACCAGATCACGGCTCAGGAGGCCCTGCGTCTCAACCTGGTCAACAAGGTCGTGCCGGGCGGCGAGGTGCTCAAGACCGCGCGCGACCTGGCCAAGAAGATCGCCCAGAAGGGCGCGCTGGCCATCCGGGCCGCGATGGACGCCATCACCAATGGCTCGGTCCGGCCTCTGGCCGAGGGCCTGGCTTACGAAGGCGACCGGCTGGCCGAGGTGGTGCAGACCGAGGACATGCGCGAGGGCGTGACCGCGTTTCTGCAGAAGCGCCAACCGGCGTTCAAGGACCAGTAACGGCCGGGGCCGAGGGTGGGGCCGGCGTGGTATAACCGATCCAGACCGACTCACACCCCAGGATAGGCCCCCATGAACTGGTCAAACACCTTCTTTCTGACTCTGGCGCTGCTGTCGTGCGTGTATGTCATGGCGCGCATCGAGCGCAACCGCTGGTTTATCGGGCTGTTTTTCTACGCCCTGCCGGTGCTGCTGCTCATGGTGCTGTGGGCGAGCCTGACCGGCTCGTGGCCGGAGGCCGGCGCCCGCCTGACGGCCGCGGCGCTGCTGGGCGGCGGCTGGTGGCTGCTGGCCGGCCGCCGGCTGCGCCGCGCCGATAGCAGCGGCATCAAGGTCTGGGGCCAGGACGCGGCCCCCAAGCCCAAGGCCGCGCTGCAGGCCGAGCTGGACCAGATCAAGAAGGAAAAGGAACAGCTCGAGGCGGAGCTGCGTAAGCTCCGGGAGACCAAAGCTCAAGAACCAGGGACAAAAGACGAATGACGTCCGCCCAGCATGAGCTGCCGTCCTTCGTCCGCCGGCCTTCGTCTTGAGGGAGACTCAGGCTATGGACTTCAATCTCTCCGAAGAACAGGTGATGTTCCGCGACCTGTTCCGCGACTTCGCCGAGAAGGAAGTGGCGAAGGTCGCCGAACACACCGACAAGGCCGAGGCCCCGCCGCTGGAGGTGCTGCAGAAGGCGGCGGCCCAGGGCTTCCTGGGCGCCACGTTCCCGGAAGCGCACGGCGGCGCGGCTATGGACCAGTTCACCTACGGTCTGCTGCTCACGGCGCTGGCGCGCCAGTGCGCGTCCACGGCGGTGACGGTGGCCCTGCACACCTCTCTGGTGGGCATGACTATCCTGGAGGCCGGCACCGAGGCCCAGCGGGCCGAGTATCTGCCGCGGCTGGCCGGCGGCGAACTGGGCGCCTTCGCCCTGACAGAGCCGGAGGCCGGCTCGGACACCCGCCAACTGCAGACGCGCGCCGTCCTGGCCCAGGGCGGCTTCCACTTCGACGGCGTCAAGACCTGGGTCGGCAACGGCGGCCCGGCCGGGCTCTTCCTGGTCTTCGCCGCCACCGATCCGGCGCGGCGTCAGGACGGGATCAGCGCCTTCCTGGTGGACGCGGCCGCACCCTGGCTGGTGGTGGGGCATCGCGAGCCGACTCTGGGCCTGCGCGGCCTCGACGTGCGCACGCTCTACCTGGAAGGCGGCCCGCTGCCCGAGGCGGCCCGGCTCGGCCCGCTCAACGGCGGCTGGGCGCTGGCCGAGCAAGCCCAGGCCCGGTTCAAGCTGGCGCTGGCGGCCATTTCCCTGGGCGTGGCCGAGAGCGCCCTGGACCTGGGCGTCCGCTTCGCCATCGAACGCAAGCAGTTCGGCACGGCCATCGCCCAGAAGGGCGCGCTGCAGGCCTACTTCGCCGACGCCACCACCGAGATCGAAGCCCTGCGCCACCTGACCTACTACGCCGCCTGGCTGGCCGACCAGGGCCAGCCCTTTGCGGCGGCCGCCAACCGCGCCAAGCTGCTGGGCGCGCGCATCGCCAAGGAGACGGCCAACCGGATGCTGCAGGTCCACGGCGGTTACGGCTTCAGCGACGAGTACGCCATCTCGCGCGTCTACCGCGACTCGCGCGCCCTGCGCATCCTGGGCGGCACCGACGAGTTCGTGCGCTTCCTGATCGCGCAAGACGTGCTCCAGGACGCCGGGGTCGCCATCCAGCCATAGCGGACGCTTGACGCCGGCGGCGGGCTGCGCCCGCCGCCAAGGAGCCATCATGGATTTCACCTTCAGCCCGCACCACATCGCCCTGCGGCGCATGCTGCGCGAGTTCTGCGAGGAAGAGCTGCGGCCGCGCGCCAAACGCCTGGACCAGACCGGCCAGCCGGACCGGGAGGTGCTGCGGCAGATGGGCGAGCTCGGCCTGTTCGGCGTGCCCTTCTCCCAGAAGTACGGCGGCATGGGCGCCGGTGAGACCGGTTACTGCATCCTGATGGAGGAGCTCAACCGCGTCTGCCCGTCCACGGCCACTATCATCGGCGCCCACATCGGCATCGGCGCCATGAGCCTGTACCTCGATGGCTCGGAGGCCCTCAAGCAGAAGTACCTGCCCGCCATCTGCGCCGGCCGGCACATCGCGGCCTTCGGCCTGACCGAGCCCAACGCCGGCTCAGACGCCGCCGGCATCCAACTGCGCGCCGTGCCCGAAGGCGACTCGTATTATCTGGACGGCCAGAAGATGTGGATCACCAACGGCCCGATCGCGGACGTGGTCATGGTCCTGGCCGTCACCGATCCGGCCCTGGGCGCGCGCGGCGGCGCCACCGTCTTCGCCGTCGAGACCAAGTGGGACGGCTTCTCGGTCGGCAAGCCCGAGAAGAAGATGGGCCTGCACGGCTCGCCCACCTCGCTGCTCAACTTCGACGGCGTGCGCGTGCCCAAGGAGAACGTCGTCGGCCAGCTCGGGCTGGGCTTCGTCACCTTCATGAAGACGCTCGACATCGGGCGCGTCTCGCTCGGTGCGGCCACCCTGGGCGGCGCCCAGGCCGCGCTGGAGACGGCCCTGCGCTGGGTCAAGGTGCGCTCGCAGTTCGGCCGCGCCATCGCCCAGCTGCAGTCGATCCAATTCATGCTCGCCGATATGGCCACCGATGTGGAAGCCCTGCGCTCGCTGGTCTACCGCACGGCCTGGCTGGTGGACAACGGCCAGCCTTTCATCAAAGAGGCCGGCATGTGCAAGCTGCTGGGTTCGGAGATCGCCAGCCGCTGCATCGACCGCGCCCTGCAGATCCACGGCGCGCTGGGCCTCTCGCGCGATTTCCATCTGGAGCGCGGCTGGCGCGACGCGCGCATCGCCGAGATCTTCGAAGGCACCAACGAGATCCAGCGCATCGTCATCGCCTCCGAGCTGCTGCAAGAAGTCGGCGTCCGCATCCGGCCGTAGCCGAGGAGCCCTCTCATGAAAATCCTAGTCGTCTTACGCGCCCTCCAGGACCCGGCCGGGATCACGGTCAACCGCAAGGCCCAGAAGGTCTTCGTCAACCGCCCGCAGTGGGTCTTCAACCCGTCCGACCGGAATGCCCTGGAGGCGGCCCTGCGCCTGGGCGGTGACATCGTCGTGGCCGCTGTTGGCGGCGCCGCCGCCGAACAGGTGCTGCGTGACGCCCGCGCCATGGGCGCCGGCCGCGCCCTGCTCCTGCGCGACCAGGCCCTGGCGGACGCCGACGCCTTCGGGCTGGCCAACGCGCTCAAGGCCGTCGTCCACCACCTGGGCGGCGTCGACCTGGTCCTGTGCGGGTCGCAAGTCTTGGACGCCGACCTGGCCCAGGTGGGGCCGCGGCTGGCGCAGGCCCTGGATTGGCCGTTCGCGGCCAACGCCCACGCCGTCCAGGCCGCCGACGGCGAGGTCGCTCTCATCACCAGCCGGCGCGGCGAGTGGCGCCAGGCCGCGCTGACCCTGCCGGCCGTGGTCGCCGTGGCGCCGGACAGCAACAAGCCGCGCCTGCCGGCCGGCCAGCAGATCATCAACGTCTACACCGACCCGGGGGCGGTGGAGACGCTGACGGCGGCCGATCTGGGTCTGAGCGAGGCCGAACTGCAGCCGTTGACCGAGCCGCGCGGCCAGTCGTTCCCGGCCGAGCGTGAGCTGGGGCGGCGCCTGGACGGCGACATCGCCGGTCAGCTGGCCGACATCCTGCGCAAAGCCTGAAGGAGGGTCACCCATGGACATGGACGCACTTTCTCACTTGATGGGCGAGGACCTCTCCGCCGCCAACTACGCCGATATCTGGGTGGCCGTGCCGTCGGCCGGCGCCCTGCCCCTGGTCGGCGAGGCGCGCCGCCTGGCCGACAGCCTCGGCTGCTATGTGCACGCCGTGGTCGGGTCCGCCGACACCGCCGATCAGGCCATCGCCGTCGGCGCCGACCGAGTGCACGTGGCCGCGGTGCCCGGCCTGTTCCTGGCCGCGCAGACCCCGGAGTTCGCGTTCTACCCGGTCGACCGCTGGCACCAGGCCGCCCGCGCCGCCCAGCAGCACAAGGCCGGGTTGATCACGGATGCCCGCAGCCTGCAGATCGACGAATCGACCCGCGCGCTCCTGGGCTCACACCCGGTCTACGGCGGCGAATACTTCGTCGATGTGGCCGTCACCTCACCGGCCAAGTTCGCGACGCTGGACCCGCGCTTCCTGCCCGAACCGTACGCCGACCCGGGCCGCAGCGGTGAAGTCGTGCCGAACGAGTACGTGGCCCCGCCGCCGCCCCTCCAGGACCGCGGCCCGGCCGACTTTGCGCCGCAGGCCTGGCGTCCGCTGCAAAAGGCCCGCCGGATCGTGGCCGTCGGCCGCGGACTCAAGGATGAGGCCGGCCTGGCCCTGGCCCGCCAGCTGGCCGAAAAGCTCGGCGCCGAGTTGGGCGGCGACCGCTCCGCCCAGGACCTGGGCTGGATCGGCGAAGATCAAGTTGTCGGCGTCACCGGCCAGGAAGTTGCGCCGGACCTGTACGTGGCGCTCGGCATCCGCGGCGACACGATCCACAATGCCGCCATCGTCCGGGCCAAGCACGTCATCGCCGTCCACGCCAACCCCGCCGCGCCGATCTTGGACGTGGCCGACGAGGCCGTGGTGGGCGAACCCCAAGAGGTCCTAACCCAACTGCTAACCCGTCTCGCCTGACCGGGCCGGGCGCTTGGCCTACAATGGAGTCGAAGGTGGACGTTCGGCGTCCGCCTTCGACTCTGTCTTTTATGCCTGATCCGACCGCCCTCTACAAATCCCCGGCCGGCTACGCGGCCATGATGGCCTGGTATGACCAGGCCCTGGCCGAATTGCGCGTGCCGGTAGAGTCGCTGTCCGTGTTGACGCGCTATGGCGTCACCCATGCCGTGGCCGCCGGCCCTCTCGGCGCGCCGCCGGTGGTCCTGCTGCATGCCGTGAGCGCCAACGCCCTGCTCTGGGCGCCGCAGATCCCGGCCCTGGCGCGCGATTATCGCGTCTACGCCCTGGACGTGATCGGCATGGCCGGCCGCAGCGCGCCGGTCCGCCTGCCCTACGATGGGCGCAGCTACGCCGACTGGCTGCGCCAGGCCCTGGACGCGCTCGGGCTGGCCGCGGCCAGTTTCGTCGGCCTGGGGTTCGGCGCCTGGCTGATCCTGCGCCTGGCCGGCCTGGCCCCGCACGCCATCACGCGCGCCGCCCTGCTCAGCCCGGCCGGCTTCCTGCCCGTCCACTGGAAGTACCTGGTGCCCGTCATCTGGGACGTCCTCTTCATCAACGACGACCAGGCCCGACGCCTCTCCCGCCAGCTGCTGGCCCCGCCGGACGTGCCGCTGGACGAGCGCCTCACCGAACTGCTCTTCCTGTCGATCAAGCACTTTCAGCCCGTCTTCGAGGCGCCCGGCCTGCCGGCCGCCCAGATCGCCCAACTGACGGCGCCCACGCTCGTGCTGGTCGGCGAACACGAAGGCTTGTGGAGCCCGCGCGAGCTGCTCGGGCGCGCGCGCTTCACCCTGCCCCACCTGCGCGCCGCCGAAGTGGTGCCCGGCGCCGGCCACGGGCTGACCGTCAGCCACGCCGACTTCGTTAACGCGCGGCTGCGGCGCTTCCTGCGCGAGGACGCCTGACCCCGCGGCGTTCGCCCTGGGCGCCGTCTACGCTAGAATAGGCGCATGCTGCGCCACCTCCTCTTCGACCTAGACGAGACGCTTTACTCGCCGCAGACCGGCCTGTGGCCGCTCATCGGCGAACGGATCACGCAATTCATCCAGGACCGGCTCGGCGTCTCGCCCGCGGAGGCCCAGGCCCTGCGCTACCGCTACGCGCGCGATTACGGCGTGACGCTGGCCGGCCTGCTTAAGCACCACGCCATCGACGCCGACGACTACCTCGAGTATGTCCACCGCCTGCCGCTTGAGGATTACCTCCAGCCGGACCTCGCGCTCAACGCCATGCTGGCGCGCCTGCCGCTTCCCAAGACCATCCTCACCAACGCCGACGCCGCGCACGCCGAGCGCGTGTTGAACCACCTGGGCATCCGCCGCCACTTTCAGCGCATCATCGACGTGCGTGCCCTGGACTTCATCTACAAGCCGGAGCCGGAAGCCTATCGGCGCGCCTTGGCGCTGCTGGGGGCGGCCGCGCCGGAGTGCGTATTCATCGACGACCTGGCCCGCAACCTGACGCCCGCGCACGACCTGGGCCTGGTCACCATCCTGGTGCGGCCGCCGGTGGAGGCTGGCGCGCCCAGTCCCCTCGGCGCGCCCGGCCCCGACGGCGTCCTGCCGCCCGGCGTCGACTACCACACGCCAACCGTGCTCGGAGTTGAGCGCATCCTGGCCGGCCTGATCGGCCAAGTATGAGCGCGGCCCTGTCTCCGCTGGACGCGGCCCGCGGCCTGCTGCTCGGCGGCGCCCTGGGCGATGCCCTGGGCTGGCCGGTGGAGTTCGCCAGCTGGACCGCCATCCAGGCCCGCTATGGCCCGGCCGGCATCCAGGAGCCGCCTGACCCGGCCGTGTACACGGACGACACCCAGATGACGGTGGCGCTGGCCGAGGCCCTGGTGGCCACGCCTGCCGGCACCGACCTGGACGCGCTGATGGCCGAGGTCAGCCGGCGCTTCATCGCCTGGAGCCATGATCCGGAGACGCCGTTGACAGCGCCGGGCAACACGTGTCTGGCCGGCGTGGCCGCGCTCGAGCGCGGGGTGCCCTGGCACCAGGCGGGCCTGGCCGAATCCAAGGGCTGCGGCGCCTGCATGCGCGTTGCCCCGGTGGGCTTTTTCTACCAACACGCCCCCGAGCAGCTGCGGCACGTGGCCCGCGCCCAGGGCTGGCTGACGCATCGCCACCCGGCCTCCGACGCGGCCTGCCTGGGCGCGGCCACGCTGGTGAAACTGGCCCTGGACGGCGTGCCGACGGCCGCCTGGCCGGAAGCGGTGCTGGCCGCGGCGGGCGGAATCGCCGGCGAATTCGACGCCGCCATTGGCCGCGTCGTGACCGCGCTGAGTTGGGCGGACGACCGCCGCGCCCTGGACCACATCGGCCCGCAGCGCGGCGGCGGCTGGATCGCCGAGGAGGCCGTGGCCATGGCCTTGTACTGCGTCCTGCGCCACCCGGACGACTTCGCGGCCGCCACCCGCCTGGGCGCCAACATCACCGGCGACTCAGACTCGGTCGCCGCCATCGCCGGCGGTCTGGTGGGGGCGCGCCGAGGGCCGGAAGGCCTGCCCGCCCACTGGCTGGCGCGGCTGAAGAACCGCGCCCGGCTGGAGGCGCTGGCCGCCGAGCTGGCCCACAAACGGGCCGCGCTTGGCCGGGAGGTTTGACCCATGGACGCGCTCAACGACTTGCTCGCCAATCCCGCCGGCCTGATCGTCCTCGCCTGCCTGGCCGGCGTGGTGCTGATCGCCAACGCCGCGCTGTTCGCGCTGCTGCGCGGCGCGCCGCTGGACCTGGGCCGGTTACGGCGCTCCCTGGCCGCCGAGGCCAACCTGTGGCGCCGCGGCTTCACCGGCGGCCGCGAGGCCCTGGCACACCAGACCGACGAACTGAACGAGCTGCACCAACTGGTGAGCCAGCTGCGCCCGCCGGGCGAGGCCGATCCCACCGATCAGCCGCCGGCGCCGCCGGCCTGAGCCACGCCGCCCACGGCCCGCTCCGGGCCGCCTGACTCGCACGGGGAAACGCGCGTTTATGATCCGCAGCCTCTACCGCAACAGCAAAGGCCTGTTCACGTTCGATGTCCCGGTCTCGCATTGGCGCGTCGCCCTGCGCGACGAGGGCGGCCTGCTCTGGGTTGATTTCGCCAGCGAACCGGCCGAAACGGTGGAGCCCCATCTGCGGGACCTGTTCCGCTTCCACCCGCTGGCCATCGACGACGCCCTGCGCGAGACGCACATCCCCAAGATCGACAACTGGGGCAACGCCGTCTACATCTGCGCCCACGACGTCGAATTCGACGCGCGCAGCCTGGACCTCCTGACCCGTGAGCTGGACATCTTTCTGGGCAAGAACTTCCTGGTGACGCACCACCGCGAAAAGGTCGCGGCCGTGGACCGCGTCTGGCGGCACACCCAGGCCGATCACAGCCGGCTGGATCTGGGGCCGGACCATCTGCTCTACGAACTCCTGGACGAGACCGCGGCCGACTTCATGCCCGTGGTCGATGCCCTGGACGAGACGATCGACACCCTGGAGGCCGAGGTCTTCGCCAATCCGTCACAGTTCACGCTCAACAAGATCTTCTCGATCCGGCGCGCCACCCTGCGCATGCGGCGCGTGATCGGCCCGCAGCGTGAGGTCCTCAACCGCCTGGCCCGCGATGACTACCCTTTTGTCGACCCGGCCGACCGCGTCTATTTCCGCGACGTCTACGATCACCTGGTGCGGCTGGTGGACCTGAACGAGAGCCTGCGCGACCTGATCGGCGGCACGCTCGACACATACCTCTCGGTGGTGTCCAACCGCATGAACGAGATCATGAAGACGCTGACCATCACCAGCGTCCTGTTCATGCCGATTTCGTTCCTGGCCGGTTTCTTCGGCATGAATTTCGTCGGGATCCCGTTCCAGAGCGAAACCCTGCTGGGGCTGGGGCTGGCGGTGATGGTGCTCACGCCCGTGGCCATGCTGATGTGGTTCCGGCACCGGAACTGGCTGTAAACGCGGCGCACCCGCGCGCCCGGCGCGAACGCCTGCGGTATAATCGCCTCGATCTCACAGGGGCCGAGCAGAACGGAGAACACGCATGTCGTTGGCTGGCAAAGTGGCAGTTGTATCGGGGGCCTCGCGCGGCATCGGGCGCGCCATCGCCGAAGACCTGGCCCGGCGCGGCGCCAAGCTCATCGTGAACTACGCCAAAGACGCCGACGGCGCGGCGGCCACCGTCCAGGCCATCCAGGCGGCCGGCGGCGAAGCGCGCGCCCTGCAAGCCGACGTCGCCGATTTCAAGGCGGCCGAGGGCCTGGTGAAGGCGGCCGTGGAGGCGTATGGCGGCCTGGACATCCTGGTCAACAACGCCGGCACCACGCGCGACATGCTGATCATGCTCATGCCGGAGGCCGACTGGGACACGGTGATCCAGACCAACCTCAAGAGCGCTTTCAACTGCTCCAAGGCCGCCGTCAAGGTGATGATGCGCAAGCGCAGCGGGCGCATCGTCAACATTACGTCCGTGGCCGGCATCGCCGGCAACGCCGGCCAAACCAACTACTCGGCCAGCAAGGCCGGCCTGATCGGGTTTACCAAGGCCCTGGCGCGCGAGGTGGCCGCCCGCAACATCACCGTCAACGCCGTGGCGCCCGGCTTCGTGCCGACCACGCTGACCAACGATCTGCCGGCTGAGATCAAGGATGCCACGCTTAAGTCCATTCCGCTCGGCCGCTGGGGCCAACCAGAGGAGGTCGCGGCGGCGGTGGCCTTCCTGGCGTCCGACGAGGCCGCTTATATCACCGGCCAGGTCCTCAGCGTGGACGGCGGCTTGGTGATGGGGTAACGCCGCATGACTGACAAATCACCGCGCCCCGGCCGGACGACCATCGCCCCCGACGTGCTTGTGACCATCGCGCGCCTGTCCACGCTCAGCGTGCCCGGTGTGGCGCGCATGAGCCCGGCGCCCGTGGCCGTCGACCGGCTGTTCCAGCGCAGCCCCAACGACGGCGTGCGGATTGAAGTCCGCCAGATGGCCGTGCTGGTGGACCTGCACGTCGTGATCCAGCATGATGCCAGCGTGCGCGACGTCTGCCGCGAAGTGCAGACCACCGTCGCGCGGGCCATCCAGGAGATGGTCGGCATGCACGTCCTGGCCGTCAACGTCCACGTCGAGGACGTCGCCTTCACCGACGCGCCCGCCACGCCCTGACCCATGCCGAAAATGAAGCTGCGCCGCAAAGCGCGCGAGATCGCGCTGCAAGCGCTCTACGAACTCGAGTGCACGCAGCACACCGCGGCCGAGGTCCTGGAGCAGCGCCTTGACGAGAAACCGCTCGAGCCGGAGGGCGAGGCGTTTGCGCGCCAGATCGTGGCCGGCGTGCTGGACCACGCCCAGGCCCTGGACGACAAGATCCAGAAGTACGCGCCGGAGTGGCCGCTGGAGCAGATGGCGCTGGTGGACCGCGGCATCCTGCGGATTGCGCTGTGGGAGTTTGGCGTGGGCCGGCTCACGCCGGTGAAAGTGGCCATCAACGAAGCCGTGGAACTGGCCAAGGAGTTCGGCTCGGACAGCGCGCCGCGCTTCGTGAACGGCGTGCTTGGCGCGGCCGCGGCGGAACTGCCGGAGCCGGCGGCGGAGTAACGCGGGAAGCGTCTATGGACTTCCAGGTGCTGGGCATCGGTCCGTTGGAACTTGTCTTTTTCATCATCCTGCTCCTGCTGCTCTTCGGGCCCAAGGACCTGGCTGGCATGGCCCGCAAGGTGGGCCGCTTCATCAACCGGCTGACGCGCTCCGACAATTTCAAGGTCGTGCAACAGGCCTCCCGCGAGCTGCGCGAATTGCCGCAGCGCCTGGCCCAGGAGGCGCAGTTGGAGGAGCTGCAGGGCGCGCCCCAGGCCGCCGACCAAGCCGTGATCGCCAGCCGGACGGCCCCGGCCCCAGCCGCC
>CALFZO010000116.1 GCA_937952305.1 uncultured Anaerolineales bacterium
ATCGTCGAATCGGTCTTCGGCTTCCCGGGCCTGGGCAGCTACATCTTAGACGCGGCGCTGTTCAAGGACGTCTTTGTCATCGAGGCCGCCACCATGGCCCTGATCGTGGTCGCCGTCGGCACGCAGCTGCTGGCCGACGTGGTCTACACCTTTCTGAACCCGCGCATCCGCTTCGCCTGACGCCGCCATGCCGCCCTCTTCCCCCGCCACCGTGCTGCCCGCCCGCCCGGCCCGCCCCCCCCTGGCCCAGCGCCTGCGCGCCGGGCTGGACGTGTTGCTGCGCTCACGCGTGGCGCTGGTCGGGGCGGCGCTGGTGCTGTTCTGGGTGCTGGTGGCCGCCTTCGCCGACGACTGCCTGATCCAGCCCGCCTGCTGGACCGGCTCGCCCGACTACACGCCCACCCCGTGGCTGGCCCGCTACCCGTTCGACAAAGGCGTCGGCCCGATCCTGGGCGCGCCCTCGGCCGAGCACTGGCTGGGCACCGACCGCAACGGCCGCGACCTGTGGGCGCGCCTGGCCTATGGGGCCCGCATCATCCTGACGCTGGCGCCGCTCAGCGTGGGCGTGGCCGTGCTCCTCGGCGGCGCGCTCGGCCTGATGGCCGGCTACTTCGGCGGCGTCGTGGACGAGCTGATCTCGCGCCTGCTCGATACGGTCATCGCCTTCCCGCAGATCATCCTGTACCTGATCATCATCGCCGCGCTCGGCCCGTCGGCGGCCAACGTCGTGCTCGCCATCACCATCGCCGGCGCGCCCGGCATCGCCCGGCTGGTGCGCAGCCTGACGCTCGATATCAAGACGCGCGACTACGTGGCGGCCGCTCAGACGCGCGGCGAAAGCCCGTGGTACATCATGGCGGTCGAGATCCTGCCCAACGCCAGCGGCCCGATCATCATCGACGCCATGCTGCGCGTCGGCTACGCCGTCTTCGCCATCGGCACGCTCGGCTTCCTGGGCCTGGGCCTGCCGCCGCCCTCGCCGGACTGGGGCTCCATCGTCAACCTCGGCCGCCGCTTCATCGCCGCCGGCCATCCCTGGGACGCGCTCTGGGCGTCGCTGGCCACGGCCTCGCTCGTCATCGGCCTCAACCTGATGGCCGACGGCCTCTCTGAAGAAACGCAACGGTACCGCTGACGATGGCAGCCCTGCCCGTCGTCACGCCGCTGTGGGAGTCGCCATGAGCGCCCCGTCGACCCTGACGCCGCCGGTTGCCCCGCGCCGCCCGCATCCCATCGCCCAGCACGGCCACACCCGGAACGACGAATACTTCTGGCTGCGCGACCGCGCCGACCCGGCCGTGCTGGCTTATTTGCAGGCCGAGAACGCCTACACCGCCGCAGTCATGGCGCCGACGCAGGCCTTGCAGGAGCGGTTGTTCCAGGAGATGCGCGGGCGCCTGGCCGACGACGACGTCAGCGTGCCAGTGCGGCACGGCCCGTATGACTACTACACGCGTTTCAGCGCCGGGCGCCAATATCCGGTCTACTGCCGCCGGCTGGGCGCCGACGGTCCAGAGGCCGTGACGCTGGACGTAAACGCGCTGGCCGAGGGCCATGACTTCTGCCGGCTGGGCAACTACGAGGTCAGCCCGGACCAGCGCTACCTGGCCTATTCGGTGGATTTCAGCGGCGCCGAGCGCTTCACGCTGCACGTGAAAGACCTGACCACCGGCGCGGTTCTGCCGGTTCAGTTCGCGGACACGTATTACACGCTGGCCTGGGCCAACGACAGCCGCACGCTCTTCTTCACCACCGTGGACGCCGCCACGCGCCCGCACCGCGTGTGGCGCTGGGTCGTGGGCGCGGAGGCCGCCGCCCAACTCATCCATGAGGAACGCGACGAGTCCTACTTTGTCTGGCTGCACGCCAGCCGCAGCCGCCGCTACTTGTTCCTGCACGCCCACAACAACACCACCAGCGAGTGGCGCACGCTCCCGGCCGATGATCCGGCCGGCGCGTTCACGGTCTTCGCGGCGCGGCGGCCCGGCGTCGAGTACAAGCTCGATCATCAGGTGACCGGCGCCGGCCGCGAACGCTGGCTGTTCCTGACCAACGACAGCGCCGAGAACTTCCGGCTGCGCGCGGCGCCGGTGGGGGACCAGGCCCTGGAGGCCGCCGAGGACGTGCTGCCGCACCGGCCCGCCGTCCTGCTGGACGGCTTCGACGTCTTCCAGGATTTCCTGGTGGTGTACGAGCGCGAGGCCGGCCTGCGGCACATCCGCATCAGCGACCCGGCCGGCGGCCAGGCGCGGCGGGTGGCCTTCCCTGAGCCCGCGTACAACTTCTGGACGACGGCCTGGATGGGGCCGGACGAAAACCCGGACTATGCCGCGCACCAGCTGCGCTTCACGTATTCGTCGCTGGTCACGCCGGACTCGGTCATCGACTACAGCCTGGCCGACGGGACCTGGACCGTGCGCAAGCAGATGGCCATCCCGAGCGGCTATGATCCGGCGCAATACCAGGCCGAGCGGCTGACCGCCACGGCCCCGGACGGCACGGCCGTGCCGATCTCGCTGGTCTACCGGCGCGGCTTCCAACGCGACGGCCGCGCGCCGCTGCTGCTGACCGGCTACGGCGCTTACGGCGCCTCGTCCGATCCTGTCTTCAGCACCAACCGCCTGAGCCTGCTGGACCGCGGGCTGGCGTTCGCCATCGCCCACGTCCGCGGCGGGTCCGAGCTGGGGCGCGCCTGGTACGAGGCCGGCAAGCTGCTCCACAAGCAGAACACGTTCTCGGATTTCTGCGCCTGCGCCGAGCACCTGATCGCGGACGGCACCACTTCGGCTGACCGGCTGGCCGCCTTGGGCGTCAGCGCCGGCGGCCTGCTGATGGGCGCGGTCTTCACCCAGCGGCCCGAGCTGTTCGGGTGTGTCGTCGCCAAGGTCCCGTTCGTGGACGTCCTCAACAGCCTGAGCGACCCGAGCATCCCGCTGACGGTGGTGGAGTGGGAAGAGTGGGGCAACCCAGCCGACCCCGCCCAGTTCGAGGCCATGCGCGCCTATTCGCCGTACGACAACCTGACGGCCCGCGCTTACCCGGCCCTGCTGGTGACCGCCGGCCTGAACGATCCGCGCGTCGCCTATTGGGAGCCGGCCAAATTCGTGGCCAGGCTGCGGACACGGCACACCGGGACGGCGCCGGTGCTGCTCAAGACCAACCTGGGCGCCGGGCACGCCGGCACGTCCGGGCGCTACGACTATCTCAAAGAGATCGCGTTCGAGTACGCGTTCATCCTGACCACGTTGGGGATCAACGCCTGAGCCGGCCGCCGGTGCGGCTCGAGGCCAAGAAGGCGCCTATGCACAGTCGTCCGCCTGGCAAAATCGGACAGCCCGTCATCCGCGTCGACCAGCTCGGCATCGCCTACGAGACGCGCCAAGGCCTGGTGCACGCCGTGCGCGAGGTCTCATTCGAGATCCACCGCGGCGAGACGCTCGGCCTGGTGGGCGAATCCGGCTGCGGCAAGAGCACGGTGGCCTACGGCCTGGTCAACTACCTGGGCCGCAACGGCCGGATCGTCCGAGGCGAGATCCAGTTCCAGGGCCAGTCGTTGGTCGGCCGCAGCGAGGAGGAACTGCGCCGGCTGCGCGGCGACCAGATCTCGATGGTCTTCCAGGATCCGATGACGTCGCTCAACCCGGTGATGCCGGTGGGCGAGCAGATGGCCGAGGTGCTCACCGTGCACCGGGCCATGCCCAAAGACGAGGCCCGCACGCGCTGCCTGGAGATGCTGCGGCGCGTCTACATGCCGGACCCGGCCAAAGTGCTGGAGCGCTATCCGCACCAGATCTCGGGCGGCCAGCAGCAGCGCGTGGTCATCGCCATGGCCCTGCTCAACAACCCGGCCCTGCTGGTGATGGACGAGCCGACCACGGCCCTGGACGTGACCGTCGAGGCGGCCGTGCTGGACCTGATCGCCGACCTGCGCCGCGACTTTGACACCGCCATCCTGTTCATCAGCCACAACCTGGGCGTCATCGCGCGCGTCAGCAACCGCGTGGGCGTGATGTACGCGGGTGAACTGGTGGAGCTGGCCGCCGTGGACGAGCTCTTCGCCGACCCGCGCCACCCTTACACCCAGGGCCTGCTGCGCTGCCTGCCCAGGCTCGGGCGCAGCAAGGCCAGCAGCCTGCTCCACCCTATCCGCGGCCGCGTGCCCGCGCCGGACCGCCTGCCGCCGGGCTGCGTCTTCGAGCCGCGCTGCGATTACGCCCGCCAGGCCTGCCGGGCCGAGCGGCCGGCCCTGCGCGCCCTGCGGCCCGGCCACCACACGCGCTGCCTGTTCTCCGACGAGATCGATGCCGCGGCCTGGGCCCCGCCCGCGGACGAGGGCCGGCCGGCCGTCGCCGACAGCCGTCCGGCGGCCGCCGGCGGCGACCCGCCCGCCCCGATCCTCAACGTCGCCGGCCTGAAGACCTACTACCGCCATCCCAGCGCCTCGCCGCTGGGCGTGCTCGGCCTGGGCCAGACCGACTACGTCAAAGCCGTGGACAACGTGTCCTTCGCCGTGCCCAAGGGCCGCACGCTCGGCATCGTGGGCGAATCCGGCTGCGGCAAGAGCACGCTCATCAAGACCCTGATCGGCCTGGAAAGCCCGTCCGGCGGCCGGGCCGACTTTATCGGCTTCGACATCAACCGCCGCGTCAGCCAGCGGGACCTGGCCATCATCCGCGAACTGCAGATGGTGTTCCAGAACCCGGACGCCACCATGAACCCGAGCTACACCGTCGGCCAGCAGATCGAGCGGCCGCTGCGCCGCTTCAAGATAGTGCCGCCGGCCCAGGTCCACGCCGAAGTGGTCCGCCTGCTGCGCGCCGTGAAGCTGGACGAACACTACTATGACCGGTTCCCGCGCCAGCTCAGCGGCGGCGAGAAACAGCGCATCGGCATCGCCCGCGCCTTCGCCGGCCGCCCGGACCTGGTGCTGTGCGACGAGCCAGTCTCGGCCCTGGACGTCTCGGTGCAGGCGGCCGTGCTGAACCTGCTCATGGAGATCCAGCGTGAGCAGAACACGACCATGCTTTTCATCTCGCACGACCTGAGCGTGGTCCGGTTCCTGTCTGACGACGTGGCCGTGATGTACCTGGGGCAGATAGTGGAGATCGGCCCGGCCGAGGCCATCTATGCCCCGCCCTATCATCCTTACACCGAGTCCCTGCTGGCGGCCGTGCCGATCCCGGACCCGACCGTGGAACAGGAGCCCATCCGGCTGGAGGGCTCCGTCCCCAGCCCGCTGCATCCGCCCAGCGGCTGCCGCTTCCACACGCGCTGCCCGCGCCGCAATTTGCTGCCCGCTGGCGGCCAGATCTGCGAGACGACCGAGCCGCCCTGGCAGGAGGCCGGCGGCGGCCACCGCCTGTACTGTCACATCCCGCTGGAGACCCTGCGCGGCCTGGCGCCGGTGGTCAAAGCCCAGGCCTGACGGGGCCGGCTCAGCCGCGCCCGAGGAACTCACCATGCTCGTCAAAGACTACATGACCCGCCACCCGATCCTGATCGAGCCGCGCAAGCACGTCACCGACGCCCAGCGTGTCATGACCGAGGCCGGCATCCGGCACCTGCCGGTGGTCGGCGACGGCAAGCGCCTGCTCGGCCTGGTGACCCGCCAGCGCCTGGCCATCCAGCCGCATCAGCTCGCCAGCCTGGATGTGTGGGAGATCACGCGCTACCTGGCCGACCTGACGGTGGCCGACGTCATGGTGAAGGGGCCGGACCTGCACACAATCAGTCCGGATGCCACGCTGGAAGAAGCCGCCGACGTGATGATCCGGCACAAGATCAGCGGCCTGCCGGTCGTCGAGGCACCCGGCAACATCGTCGTCGGCATCCTCACTGAGACCGATTTATTGATCGAGCTGCAGGACCTGCTCGGGGCCGTCGACGCCGGCTGGCGCGTAGTGATGCGCGTACCGGACCGCCCGGGCGAGTTTCGCAAGTTGGTGCGCGCCATCGGCGACAAAGGCTGGGGCATCATGGCCATGGGCAGCGTGCGCACGCCCAAAGATCCCAAGCACTGGGACCTGATCCTGAAAGTGCGCTGGTGCGGCCGGGAGGAGTTGCTGGACGTGCTGCGCGGCATCCCCGATCAGGAGATCGTGGACCTGCGTGAGACGCGGCCGCCCGCGGCGGGTCCGGCGGCCGGCTAGGCCGGAGGCGCGGTCACGGCCGGCGCAGTGTGAGCGCCCGGTCCACCCACATCATGCGGCCGGTGGGTGTGTCGCAGACCGACACGCTCATCTGGACCTCGAAGACCCAGAGCAGCTCGCTGGTGCTCAGCATCTGGTTGCAGCTGCCGAGCGCGTACTTCTCCGGCCCGAGGGCGAACCGCGTCGAATACCACACATACACTTCGGAAAACGAATCGGTCGTCTGGTAAGATGTGCTGCGCCGAAGCTGCCAGGTGGGCCACACCTTGAAACCAGTTTTCGCGCTGACGAGCAGCGCGCCGGGGTAATCGGCTTCGCGCAGAGCGCGCCAGGCCAGAGCCCCGGCGGCTAGCCCGCCGGCCAGCAGCGCCGCCACCGCCAGCGCCACAATCGCATAGAGGCCTGCCGCCCGGCGGTGTGTCTGCATGCCGGAATTATACTGTTCGGGGTGACGTATGTCCGTCAAAATCGAAGCGCCCGCCAGCCTGCTGCTCGGTCTGGCGCGGGCGGACACCGGTCCGCTGGCCGTCAGTCTGACCCTGCGCTACCCGCCCGTCCACCTAGATGCGCGCCCGGCCGTCCAACTGGAAGTCGAAGGCGCCTGCGCGCCGACAGCGTACGCGGCCGCCGAACGCGTGGGCCGGCCGGCTCAGATCGAGATCGAGCTCGCCATCCCCACCCTGATGGGCCTGTCCGGCGACCCGCTGCTGGCGCTGAGCGTGGCGCGGGCCCTAGCCGAATTGCATGACCAGCCCGCCCAGGCGCCGGCGCTGGCCCAGGCGCTGGGCTTCACGCCGGACCTGGCGCCGGAGGTCTGGGGCTTTGTTCAGGGCGGCTTGCTGCTGTGCGCCGTGGACGCGCCCTTGGAGCGCCCGCCGCTGCGGCGCCAGCGGCTGCAGCACGCCGACGCGCAGGCCTGGGTGATCGTCCTGTATCTGCCGCGCCCCGCCGACGACGACCCGGACAACCTGGAGGCTGAGCGCCGCGCCGCGCTGCTGGCCGCCGCCCCGCACCTGAGCGCGCCCACCGCCGCGCTGGTGGAGCAAGAGCTGTGGCCAGCCGCCGAGCGCGCTGACTTCCCGGCCTTTGCGCGCGCCCTGCAGGTTCTGTACGACGCCAACCAGGAGGCCCTGGCGGCGGCGGGCACCTCCCTCCGCCACCGGCCGCAAGCCCAGGCCATGCTGGAATTGCTGCGCGCCGAGCAGGTGCCGGCCTGCGGCGCCTGCCTCACCGGCCTGGGCGTGTGGGGCCTGATCCAGGGCGCGCAGCCCAGCATCCGGCTGCGGCAGAAGATGCAGGCGCTGGTGGGGATTGCGGGCGGCACCGTCCTGGGCACCATCACCGACAATGCCGGTGTTCAGGTTCACGCCGTCTGACCGCGCGCTGCGCGCCCGCCGGACGCATTTCCCGCGCACCGCCCAGTATGACCTCCCCCATGCCGGCCAACTCGGCCTCTGAGACGCCCGCTCACGCCACGCCCTGGACGGGTTGGGCGTACGCGCTCACCGCCAGCCTGGCTTTCAGCACGGTCACGCCAATCGGCAAGGCCGTCATCGCCGAGGGCGTGCCGCCGTCGGCCATCATCGTCGTGCGGCTGGCCATCACCACGGCCTTGCTCGGCCTGACGCTGGCGCTCACCAAGCCGGCCCGGCTGCGCGTGAACGCCCGCACCCTGCTGGTGTCCGCGGCCGTCGGCCTGTCTAACGGCGTGGGCATGCTCAGCTACTTCGCGTCGCTGCGCACCATCGATTCGTCGATCGCGTCCATGATCTTCTCGCTCAGCCCACTCATGACGCTGGTACTGCTGGCGCTGCGCGGCGAACCGTTCACGTACCGCCAGACCGTGCGGCTGGCGCTGGGGCTGGGCGGCGTCTACCTGCTCATCGGACCGGGCGGCCAGGTGGACCCCGGCGGCGCGCTGCTGGCCGCGGTCTCCATCATCACCGTCCCCGTGCAGCTGGTCTTCATCCAATGGTTCCTGCCGGAAGGCGATCCGCAGGCCTCGTCCTTCTATATGCTGGGCTGCATGCTGACGACGGCGTTGGCGGGCTGGCTATGGGAGGGCGCGCCGTGGCAGACGCCGGGCGTCGCCGGCTGGGCCGCTATCCTGGCGATCACGCTGGTGGGCACTTACTTCGGCCGGCTGGCGATGTTTGTGGCTGTCCAACGCCTGGGCGGCGGTCAGATGGGTCTGCTGGCCCCATTCGAGACCTTGCTGACGGTCGCGTGGTCGGTGTTGTTCCTGCGTGAGCGCCTGACGCCGATCCAGTGGCTGGGCGGCGGCCTGGTGCTGGTGAGCGCGCTGCTGGCCGTGCAACGGCTCGGCCGGGTCCGCCTGCGCGTGACGCGCCGCCGGCCGGAGTAAGCGAGCAGGAATTCTCTGACCATGCCGGCTGGCGCTGCTGCCCTCCCCGCTGTCCATGACCCCTGAAGCCTCCCGCGCCGCCCGCCAGCCGCGCAACCCGCTGCGCCCGCTGGAGACGGTGACGCCCGAGCAGATCGAGCAGCTGCACCAGGCCTCCCTGCGCATCCTGGAGGAGGTGGGCGTCGAGTTTCAGGATGCCGAGACGCTGAGCCTGTGGGGACAAGCCGGCGCCGCCGTGGACCACGGCGCGCAGCGCGTGCGGCTGGACCGCGGCCTGGTGCTGGAACTGGTGGCCAAGGCGCCGCGCACCTTCACCTGGCGGGCGCGCCAGCCCGCGCACAGCCTGCAGATCGGCGGAGACGCGCTGGCGTTCGGCCCGTGCGGCGGCATGGTCTACGTCAGCGACCTGGAGCGCGGCCGCCGCGTCGGCACCCTGGCGGACTACGAAGCCTTCGTCAAGCTCGCCCACCTGATCCCGGCCTTGCACTTCGCGGCTTGGGGCCAGGTGGAGCCGGCCGACCTGCCGGTCTCGGTCCGGCACCTGTACCGCCTGCGCTCGGCGTTTCTGCTCAGCGACAAACCGGTCAGCGAGGCCGCCCACGGCCGCGAGATCACGGCCGATTGCGTGGCGATGGCGCGCCTGGTCTTCGGCGACGGCGACGCGCAGAGCGCATCGCTTAAGCCGCCGGCTTGCCCGGCGGCCACGATCGGCGACGTCATCAACGTCAGCAGCCCGCTGCGCTTCGATCAGCGCATGTTGGGCGGCCTGCTCACCTACGCGCGCGCGGGCCAGGCCACGTATATCACGCCCTTCATCCTGGCCGGCGCCATGAGCCCGATCAGTTTGGCGGCGGCGCTGGCCCAGCAGAACGCCGAGGCGCTGGCCGGGGTGGCGCTGACGCAGCTGGCCCGGCCGGGCGCGCCGGTGCTGATGGGCGGCTTCACCACCAACACCGACATGCGCTCGGGCAGCCCGGCCTTCGGCACGCCGGAGGGCGCCTGGGCGCTGAGCGTGGGCGCGCAGCTGGCGCGCTTCTACGGCCTGCCCTACCGCGGCAGCGGCGCCCTGACGAACGCCAACGTCCCGGACGCGCAGTCCGCGTACGAGAGCCTGTGGACGCTGTGGCCGGCCGTGCTGTCCGGCGCGCACCTGATCATGCACGGCGCCGGCTGGCTGGAGGCCGGCCTGACCGCGTCGTTCGAGAAGTTCATCCTGGACGCTGAGAATTTGGCCATGTTTGAGCATTTCCTGGAGGGCCCGACCATTGATGACGAGACCCTGGCGCTGGACTTGAGCGCGGCCGTCGGCGCCGGCGCCCACACCCAGGCCCGCTTCGCCAGTGAGTTCTTCCGGACCACGGCCGCCGACCGGCTGGACTACGAGGCCTGGGCCGCGGCCGGGAGCTGGGACGCGCCCCGCCGCGCCCAGCAGGTGTGGCAGGACCTATTAAACCGTTACGAGCCGCCCGCGCTAGACCCGGCCATCCGCGAGGCCCTGGACGATTACGTGGCCCGGCGCGAACGCGAACTGGCGGGAAAGAACCTGTACGAGTAAGCTGGGCTGCGGCCCGGAGGCTGACCCGATGACCACACCACCGCTGAAAACCATCGCTGTCTTAGGCGCCGGCACGATGGGCGCCGGCATCGCCCACGTCACCGCGCTGGGCGGCTTCACCACCTTGCTCTACGATGTGGCGCCGGAGGCCGCCGCCGCCGGTTACGAGCGCGTCCGCGCCGCGCTGCGCCAGGGCGTAGAGCTTGGCAAGACCACGCCGGAAGCCGCCGCCGCCGCGCTGGCGCGCCTGTTTACCACGGCGGCGTTGGCGGACTGCGCGGTGGCCGACCTGGTCATCGAGGCCGCGCCCGAACGACTGGACCTCAAGCGCGAGCTCTTCCAGAAGCTGGACACCGTTTTGCCGGCCGCGGCGCTGCTCGCCTCCAACACCTCGTCGCTGTCCATCACGGTCCTGGCCGGGGCCACCCGCCGCCCGCAGCAGGTGCTCGGCCTGCACTTCTTCAACCCGCCGCAGCGGATGGCCCTGGTGGAGGTCGTGCGCGGCGATCAGACCTCGGACGCGACGCTGGCGGCCGGGCTGGCTTTCGCCCGCGCGCTGGGCAAGACGCCCGTGGTCTGCCGGGATACGCCCGCCTTCATCGCCAACCGCGTCGCCCGGCCGTACTACGGCGAGGCCTTCCGGCTGCTCGGCGAGGGCGGCCTGGACGCGGCCACGCTCGACGCGCTCATGCGGTCGGCCGGCTTCAAGATGGGGCCGTGCGAGCTGATGGACCTGATCGGCCTGGACGTGAACTACGCCGTCACGCAGTCCGTGTACGCGGCCTTCTTCCACGATCCGCGTTACCGGCCGCACCCGCTCCAACCGCAGATGGTGGCCGCCGGCCGCCTGGGGCGCAAAGCCGGGCGCGGCTTCTACGTCTACGACGAGCCGGCCGCCTGAGCGCGGCGCAGCCGGGGGCGATATCATTAGGGCACGCTTGGCACTGACGTTGCGGACCTGAGCGGGAGAGAACACATGGCCCACGCCCATTCGGATCATACCGATCACGCCGACCACGGGCACACCCACGGCGTCGTCGACCCGGCGCTGTTCAGCACGGAGCGCGGCGTCAACGCGCTCAAGTGGTCGCTGCTGGGCCTGATGGCGACGGCGCTGCTGCAGATCGTGGTCGTCTACTTCACGGGCAGCGTCGCCCTGCTGGCCGACACCATCCACAACTTCGGCGACGCGCTGACGGCCCTGCCGTTGTGGGTGGCGTTCCGCGTCGGCACCTGGAAACCGAACAAACGCTACCCGTACGGCTATGGCCGCGTCGAGGACCTGGCCGGCGCCTTCATCGTGTTCATGATCCTGTTCAGCGCCGTCGTGGCCGCGTCGGAGTCGCTGCGCCGCCTGGCCGAGCCGCAGCCGGTGACGCACGTCTGGGCGGTGGCCCTGGCCTCCCTCATCGGCTTCGTCGGCAACGAGGCTGTGGCCTGGTACCGCATCCGCGTCGGGCGCGCCATCGGCAGCGCCGCGCTGGTGGCCGACGGTCAGCACGCACGCGCCGACGGCCTGACCAGCCTGGCCGTGCTGGCCGGCGCGGTCGGCGTCTGGCTGGGCTTCCCGCTGGCCGATCCGCTGGTGGGCCTCGGCATCACCGTCCTCATCGCCAAGATCGCCTGGGACTCGGGCAAGCAGGTACTGGCGCGGATGCTGGACGGCGTGGAGCCGGGCGTGGTGGACGAGGTTGAGCACGCCGTGGCCCACGTCCCCGGCGTGCAGGCCGTGACCGACGTGGCCGTGCGTTGGCTCGGGCACCGCCTGCGCGCCGAGCTGGGCGTGACGGTGGACCCGGCGCTCACCGTCGCCCAGGGGCACGCCATCGCCGCCGCCGCGCAGCACGCGCTGCTGCATCATCTGCCGTATCTGTCCAGCGCCGTCATCCATGTCGACCCGGCCGACGCCGGCCACGCTCACCATCGCATCGCCGCGCACACGCACGACGAGCTACCGGCGCACGGCCACTGACCGCCCGCCACCCATCTTTCATCATGACCGCCATCGTCCCTGTCATCGTCTACTCCGACTACGTCTGACCGTGGTGCTTTATGGCCGAGTCCGGTCTGGACTCGCTCGCTGAGACCCACGCCATCACCGCCACCTGGAAGGCCTACGAGCTCCGCCCGGCCGAAGCGCCGCGCCCAGCGCCCGAGGAGGAGGCTCGTTTCCGGCGCTACCTTAAGGACGGCTGGCCACGCGTGGCCGCCATTGCCCAGGAGCGCTTCGGGCTGACGCTGCAGGAGCCGCCCTACCGGCCCGAGCTGCGCACGCGGCTGGCCCACGTGGCCACCAAGGCCGCGGCCGCGTTGGGCCAGGGCGACGCCTTCCACCGGGCCGTCTTCCGCGCCTACTGGTTCGAGGGCCGCGACATCGGCTCCGCGGCCGTCCTGGCCGAGATCGCGGCCGCCATCGGCCTGGCGCCGGCCGCGTTTGAAGCCGAGCTGGCCGACGACGTCCACCGCTACGCCGTGACCGCCGACCAGCAATGGGCCTACCAGGCCGGGTTGAGCGGCGTGCCGGCCTTCATCTTCGGCGACCGCTACCTGGTGAGCGGCGCCCAGCCGGTGGAACTGCTGCGCCAGGTGGCCGACCGCTGCCTGGCGGAAGGACTGACGGCATGAAGGTCGTCGTCGCCGGGGAGCTGCCGCTGGCCGAAGAGGTCTTTCAGCTCTGCGTCGCGGCCGGCCACACCACCTCGCTGTACCTGGTGGAGACCCTGACCGACGCCTTCACCACGCAGCGCCTGCGCGCGGACGCCAACGCCGCCGACGTGGCGGTGGAATGCCACAACGAGTCGCGGGAGGCCAAGGCGCGGCTGATCGAGCTGCTCGGCGGCGCGCGCCTGCTGGGCGCATCGGCGCTGGCCTGCGCCACCACCGAGGTCGCGAGCGGCGCGGCGCGGCCGGAGACCGTGACCGGCTGGGGTGCGCTGCCGCCGCTGGGCGCGGGCGGGACCGTGGAGCTGGCCGCCGGCCTGCGCACGGGCGCGGAGGCCCTGGAACGAGCCGAGGCGTTCTGGCGGTCGCTGGGCCTGGCGGTCACGCGCGTGCCGGATGGACCCGGCCTGGTGCGGGCCCGGATTGTGTGCGCGCTGGTCAACGAGGCGGCCGTGGCGCTGCAAGAGGGCGTGGCCTCGGCCGCCGACATCGACACCGCCCTGCGGCTCGGCCTGAACTATCCGCACGGCCCGCTGGCCTGGGGCGACCTGATCGGCCTGGACGTGGTGCTGGGCGTGATGACGG
This sequence comes from uncultured Anaerolineales bacterium, assembly GCA_937952305.1. Lineage (GTDB taxonomy): Bacteria > Chloroflexota > Anaerolineae > Anaerolineales > UBA6663 > SpSt-583. Next base: position 13,316 of record CALFZO010000116.1, read on the forward strand.
GCTTGTTCACCGAATACGGGGACGACCGTTACCGCCCCGCCCCGCTGCTGCGGCGCTACGTGCAGGCCGGCTGGCTGGGCCGCAAGGCCGGGCGCGGCTTCTTCGAATACCCGGCGTCGCCGTCCGAGGCGGGCGGCCGCGCCTGAGCACTGGAGCACAGAGATCATGGAATATCGCCAACTTGGCCGGGCCGGCGTCAAGGTCTCGGCCGTCGGGATCGGCTGCAACCAGTTCGGCGGCAAGGTAGATCGCGCCGGGACACGCGCCGTCGTCCACGCCGCGCTCGACCACGGCCTGAACTTCTTCGACACCGCCGACGTCTACGGCAGTCAGGGCGGCTCGGAGGCGTTTCTGGGCGACGCCCTGGCCGGCCGCTGGGACCAGGTGGTGCTGGCCACCAAGGGCCGCTCCAAGATGGGCGACGGCCCCAACGACCAGGGCACGTCGCGCTACCATCTGCAGAACGCCGTCGAGGCCAGCCTGCGCCGGTTGAAGACCGACCACATCGACCTGTACCAGATCCACAGCTGGGACGACGGGACGCCGATCGCGGAGACGCTGCGGGCGCTGGACGACCTGGTGCGCGCCGGCAAGATCCGGTATATCGGCGCGAGCAACTTCGCGGCCTGGCAGTTGTGCCGGAGCAACGACGTGGCCGAGCTGTTCGGCTGGGAGAGCTTTGTCACCGTCCAGCCGCACTACCATATGCTGGAGCGCGAGATCGAACGCGAGCTGGTGCCCTACTGCCGCTGGGCGGGCGTGGGCATCCTGCCGTATTACCCGCTGGCGGGCGGTTTCCTGACCGGCAAGTACAAGCGCGGCGAGGCGCCGCCGGTTGGCAGCCGCGGCGAGCGTAGCCCGTACGTGCAGAAATACCTGACCGACGCCAACTTCGACCGGCTGGACCGCCTGGCCGCCTTCGCCGCCGCGCACGGCCACAGCCTGCACCACCTCGCCTTCGCCTGGCTGCTCGGCCAGGGGCCGGTGTGCTCGGTGATCGCCGGCGCCACCTCGCCCGAGCAGGTGGCCGCCAACGCCGCCGCCGGCGCGTGGCGGCTCACCCCGGCGGAGCTGACCGAAGTGCGCGCCGTGCTGGAAGCCCAGGCCTGAAGCCCCGCCGCCCCGCCGGCGCAGGAAAGGCAACGATGACTCTGACTCTGCCTGGCAAGCGCAAGCCCTACGTCATGGCCCACCGCGGCAACCGCGTGGCCTGCCCGGAGAACACGCTGGCCGCTTTTCGGCGCGCCCTGGCCGACGGCGCCGATCTGCTGGAGACTGATCTGCACCTGAGCCGCGACGGCGCCTTCGTGTGCATCCACGACGCCACCGTGGACCGGACCACGGACGGGCGCGGCGCCGTGGCCGACCAGACCGTGGCCGAGCTGAAGGCGTGGAGCGCCGGCTGCGGGCGGCCGGAGTTCGCGGCCGAGCGCATCCCGCTGCTGGACGAAGTGGCCGCCCTCCTGCCGGCCGACCGGGTGCTGGCGCTGGAGTTAAAGTGCGACCGGTTCCTGGAGCCGGAGATCGCCCGGCGCCTGGCGGAGACGCTCAGCCGTCTGGGCATCCGGACGCGCACGATCCTGCTCTCATTCAGCCTGGCGCGCGTCCAGGCCGTGCGCGCAGTCGCGCCGGACTTGCTGGCCGGCTACATCACCCTCAACGATCCCCTGCCGCTCCGCGACGCGGCCATGTTCGGGCCGCTCTGGCCGCTGCTGCTGGTCAACCCGCTGTACGTGGCGCTGGCCCACCGGCGCGGGCGCGTGGTCTGCCCGCTGGACCCCGCGCCGGACGGCCGCCTGTGGCTGTACCGCCTGCTCGGCTGCGACGCCGTGCTCACCGACGACCCGGCCGCCACGCTCAAGGCGCTGGGGCGGCGCTGAACCGAGAACTAAAAAGCGGGCGCCGCGCGGCGCCCGCTTTTGATTCTGAGAGGGTCGTCAGTCCTCGGCCAGGACGATCACGCGGTCTTCGGCCGTGAAGGTCACGGCCTCGGCCTTATCCGGGTTGACGACCACGCCATAGGCTTGCGCGGCGTCGCCGGAGTGCGCCTTGAGCTTATAGCCGAGGGCCACCTCGCCGCGCCGGCGGGCGGCCTCCACCACCGTGTAGAAGCTGACCGGCTCACCCGTGACCACGTAGGCGCTCACCGGCTTGAGGTAGATCTCCACGCCCTCCGGATCGAACAGGTCCGTAAAGACGGCGTTGAGCTCCTTGTTCTCCGAGACCTGCGACATCATCAGGCTGACCAGGCGGTCGCTGACGATGAAGTCGTCGGCGTGGGTGACCTCGGCCAGAGCCCGGTTGCGGTTATCCAGCATTTCGCTGACGATCGAGAACGACTGACCCAGGCGCTCGCCGATATCGCGCAGGTGCAGCAGCGTGATCAGCGTGCGCGCGTCGGCCTGCTGCGGCTCCACGCCCTGCGAGTACGAGAGCACGATGACGTGCTGATAGGACGGCAGATCCAGGCCGTCCAGGGTGCGCCGGTCGGTGGTGTCAGCGTGCTGAAAGATCACCTTCTGGTTCTGCTGCGGGCAGCGCCGGGCGATCTCGTCGCCGGCCGCCTCGATCTCGGCCACCACCACGATCTCCGAGCCGGGCGCCACGTAATGATCCAGCTCATTGATAATCGACGGCCCGCGCCAGTTCCAGCCCAGGATGAGCGTGCGCTCCGGCGCCGGCGCCGGCAGCGCCTCCGAGCGGATGGCGGCCGCCTGCACGGCCGGCGCCTGGCTGGCGAGCCGGATCGTGTCGTCGTCCTCGGAGATGACGATGAGCTGATCGCCCTGCGCCAGGACGGTATCCATGCCCGGGCTCAGGCGCGGACCGCCGGTCTCTGAACGCACGCCGATCACGGTGGAATCCGGGTAGGCCAGCAGGGCCTCGCCGAACGTCCGGCCGACCAGGGCCGGCTCCGCCTTGAAGTAGATCTCGTCGCCGCCGAAGTCCAGCAGTTCGGTGTAGACCACCGACAGGCCGGATTGGCGGCAGGTCTGGGCGATGATGCGCGAGATCAGGTCGCCCACCAGCACCAGTTCCACCTCGTCGCGGCCGACCATGCGCGCCACTTCCAGGTTCTTGGGATCGCTGATCTCGGCCACGATGTGATAGCGGCCGGCGTGGCGCTTGGGGTTGTTGGTGATGGCCAGGATCGTCTTGATCACGCTCGAGTCCGGGTCGTCGCCCTCGGGCGCCACGGCGATGATCGCGCGAGCTGTGTTCAGGCTGGCGATCTCCAGATCACTCAGGTCGATCGGGCTGCCGGTGCGGCAGACCACGCGCGTCTTGCCGAAATTGCCGACCTTGTCCTTGAGCGCGTCCTCCATCGCGATCTTGTCTTCCGGGCCGAGGATGACGATGCACGGGTTTTTCTGGTTGGCGTTGGCGATGATCAGCTCGGACACGATCGAGAAGATCTGCTCGGACCAGCCCAGGATGACGGTGTGGCCGGCCTCCACCACGCGCGAGCGGCCCTTGCGGAGCTCGGCCAGCTTCTCCTCCAGGCCGTTGTTGAGGACGCCGATCAGGGTGCTGACGGTGAAAACGCCGCCCAGGGTGACAGCCAGCATCGCGCCCAGGAAGAGCGGGCTGCCGGCGTCGCCGCCCATCGTGCCTGTGTCCAGCGTGCGCAGCAGGCCCATCCAGGCCAACTCCAGGAAACCGGCCGGCGTGCCATCATCGTGGGCGGGCGCCGAGCCCGTCAGGATCACGAAGGCGGCCACGGCCGCGATCAACAGCGCTGACAGCGCAAACAGGCCGCCGAGCAAAGCCAGCGTGCCCCGCGACATGAAGTTATCGAACCGATAGCGCAGGCGGTCCTGAAGAGAGAATTGTTCCACGGGCGTCTCCGAGTGTGGGCTAGAGGTGAACGCGTAGACTGTAGCACGCAGGCGCTTCAAACGGAGTGGGAAATTGGTTGGTAGAGCGAGGTCTAGGCGCGGTAGCGGGCGGTGATCTGCGCGGCGTAATCGGCCAGGCTCAGCCGCAGCGCCGCTGGGGTCAGCACCTCCACCGCCCCGCCCAGCCCCAGCAGCCGCGTCCGGGCCTCTTCCAGCGTTTCAAAACCCAGGCGCACGGACAGCCAGCCAGCGGCGTCCGGGCTGGCGGCCACTCCGCCCGGCGCCCGGCCTCGCCCAGGTAGTAGCCCAGGTACGGGAGGATCTCCGGCCGCGCGCGCAGCGCCACCGCGCAGCCGGGGCGGTCCTGAGCCTGCTGCTCGCGCCAGGCGCGCCAGAAGGCGGCCGTGTCGAAGTCAGCCGGGCGCTCAAAAAAGCCCGGCGCGGCCTGAATATCCAGGAATTCGGCCAGCGGGCGCGCCCGCACCTGCCCGCGCCAGGCGTAGACCAGGTGCCAGGCGCCGGCCTGGGCCACCAGGCCATAGGCGTCCACGGTCTGCGCCACCTCGACACCGGCCCACAACCGGTAGCGCACGTCCAGCTGGCGGTCTTCCCAGATGGCGCGTTGGACCACGGCCAGGTGCGGCGCCGCCCGGTCAGCGCCAGCCGGCGCGGACCAATCCAGGTGGAGACGGCCGCGCACCCGTTCTTCGTCCGCCTGGCGCGCGGCCGGGAGGGCGGCCGCCAGCTTCAGCAGCGCCGACCGCAGCGCCTGGCTGACCCCCAGCGCCTCCAGCGGCGCCGGGATGCTGAGCATGAACAAAGCCCGCGTCTCGGCCTCGGTCAGGCCCGTCAGCGTCGTCCGGTAGGGTTCCAGCAGGCCGCAGCCGCCGCCGGGCCCACGCTCGGCGTACACGGGCACGCCGGAGGTGCTCAGCGCCTCCAGGTCACGGTAGATTGTGCGCTCTGAGACCTCCAGCTCGGCGGCCAGGGCCTGAGCCGTCATCCGGCCACGGGTCTGCAAAAGCATCAGGAGCGACAACAGCCGGTCAGCGCGCATAGAAGTATTCCTGTCAGGCTCATCGAATTGTAGTGCGAAATCCTGACACACGGTGTCAGGTGGGTGGGGCTATGCTGAGGGCGCTCATGGGCATCCGCTTGTTTTGATCGTGACAAGGAGACAACTATGACTGACTCAGACGTCCGCATTGTGCGCCTGCCGCCGCTGCGGGTGGCCGCCGCCCTGGCTTACGGCGCCGAGCCGGAGTTGGAGGCCTGGGGGACTCTGCTGACCTGGGCGCACGTTCACCACCAGTTGGACGTGACGCCGGCCCCGCGCTTCTTCGGCTTCAACAACCCGGACCCGGCGCCGGGCACGCCGAACCACGGCTACGAGCAGTGGCTGACGGTCGGGCCGGAGGCGGCGGGCGACGGGGCTGTGACCGTGAAGGATTTTCCCGGCGGCCTGTACGCCGTCCTGCACTGCCCGGGCATCCCGAACCCCGAGATCTGGGCCCGGCTGGTGGCCTGGCGCGAGTCCAGCCGCTACCGCCCGGCTCACCATCAGTGGCTCGAGGAATGCCTGACGCCGCCTGGGGTCCCGCCGGCCGACATGGTCTTCGATCTGTACCTGCCGATCGCCGAATAGCTGCCGGCGGAGTTGGGCAGTTCCGGCGACTGCGGTAGAATCGACCAGGGAGCGTGAGGCCGCTTGCCTCACGCTCCCCGTTTTGTGACCGACGCTTCCCTCTCCGAAACACAGCCGCTGGAGGCCGGGCCGGGCCTGGCCCGCAGCGCCTCGATCCTGTCGCTGGGCAACATCGCCAGCCGCCTCTTGGGCTTCCTGCGTGACGCCACTATGTCGCGCCTGTTCGGCTCGGAGGCCGACGCCCTGGCCCTGGCCCTGACCATCCCGATCCAGATCTACGACCTGGTCACCGGCGGCCTGGTCAACTCCGCGTTGGTGCCGGCCTTCAGCGAGTACACGCCGGAGGCGCGCCGCGCCGAGCTCTGGCGCCTGGCCAGCACGCTGCTTACCCTGGCCGCCGGCGCCATCACTGCGCTGGTGGTCGTACTGATCCTGGTGGCGCCCCAGGTGATCGCCTTGTTCGCGCTCATCGGCGGCGGCACCGCCCCGGCCATCCAGGCCACGGCCGTTGGCCTGCTGCGGATCACGCTGCCGGCCGTCGTCTGCCTCAGCCTGTCCGGCATCCTCACCGGCCTGTTATACGCGCTCCAGCGCTTCACGCTGCCGGCCTTCACCGGCGCGGTCTTCAACGCCAGCATGGTCGTGGTCTCACTCTGGCTGGCGCCGGCGTACGGCGTGGCCGCGATGGCGCTGGGCCTGCTCGTCGGCGCGGCGCTGCAGGTGTTGCTCCAACTGCCGGCCCTGCCAGACGGCCTGCGGGCGCTGCGCCCGAGGCTGGCGCTCGACCATCCCGGCCTGCGCCGGATCTTCGCGCTGTACGTGCCCATCATCGTCAGCCTGGTCATCACCCAGGCGTCCATCTATCTCGGCCTGGGGCTGGCCTTCGGCTTCGTCGGCGGCCTGAGCTGGATGCGCTACGCCACCACGCTCTACCAGTTCCCGCTCGGCCTGGTGGCCGTGGCGGTCTCGTCGGCCATCCTGCCCACGCTGGCCGGGCAGGCCAGCGGCGCGGCGCCCGGCGACTTCAAGGCCACGCTCGTCCAGGGCATCAACCTGGTGATGCTGCTGATGATCCCGGCCACGGTCGGCCTGTTCGTGCTGGCCGAGCCCATCGTCAGCCTGGTCTTCGGGGGCGGCCGCTTCACGCCGGAGGACACGCTGATGACGGCGCGCGTCCTGCAGGTCTTCTTGTTCGGCTTGAGCTTCGCGGCCGTGGACCAACTGCTGATCTTCGCGTTCTACGCCCGGCACGACACGCTGACGCCGTCCAGCGTGGGCGTGTTGAGCGTGGTTGTCTACATCGCCGTCGCCGTGCTGACCCGGCCGGCGCTCGGCCTGTTCAGCCTGATGGCGGCCGACTCGCTCAAACAGATCACGCACGCGCTGGTGACCGGCGCGCTGCTGTGGCGGCGCCTGGGCGGGCTGCAGCGCCGCGCGGACGGCACCGCCACCGGCCTGTGGTCGACGCTGGCCCGGATCAGCCTGGCCGCCGCCGCCATGGGCGCGGCCGTCGCCGCTGCCGAGTGGGCGCTGACCTGGCTCAACCTGCCGGCCGGCCTGGGGCGGGATGCAGCCCGCGTGGCCGGGCCGGGCCTGCTCGGCGTGGTGGTCTACTTTGCGCTGGCCGCCTGGCTGCGGGTGGGCGAGGTCCGCCTGGCCCTGGACGTGATCCGGCGCCGGTTGCTTCGAGTATAATCGCCGTCGCTGACGGCTGACGCAGGGCGAAGGACGAGAGGGCTCGCGAGTCCGCCGCTTTCGTCCGCCGCCTTGGTCCTTCGCCTCATGTCTGATAAACCTTCTCTACCTCCCGATCTCTACACCGAAGACTATTTCCTGCACGCCTGCGAGGGCTTTCAGGAGTTCGCCGAGACGCAGGGCGAGCGGCTCTCGCGCCGGCTGAGCGCGGCCTTCGCCGTGGCCGCCGTCCAGCCCGGGATGCGCGTGCTGGACCTGGGCTGCGGGCGCGGTGAGATCGTGCGCCACTGCGCGCGGCTGGGCGCCGACGCGTACGGCGTGGACTATGCGCCGGTGGCGCTCAAGCTGGCCAGCGAACTGGTGCGCCAGGACGCCGATGTCAAGGCGCGCCTGGGCCTGGCGCGCTCGGACGCCAAAGTGCTGCCGTTCCCGGACGCGAGCTTTGACCGCGTGCTAATCTTCGACGTGGTCGAACACCTGTATCCCTGGGAGCTGGACCTGTGCCTGACCGAGGTGCGCCGCACGCTGCGGCCGGGCGGCGCCGTCATCGTCCACACTGCGCCGAACGTCTGGTATGACCGCTACGCCTATCCGCTGGTGCGGGCGGTGCGCGGGCTGCTGGGCCAGGGCACCCAGTATCCCAAGAACCCGCGCCTGCTGAACGTGGCCGCCAACGCAGACGTGCACGTCAACGAGCAGAGCCAGTTCAGCCTGGCGCGCACCCTGCGCCGCAACGGCTTTCGCCAGGTGAAGGCCTGGCTGGAATCGCCGCCCCAGAACCGCCAGGAGAACGCCGTCTTCGCCGCCGCCCGCAAGCTGCTGTTCGGCGCGCCGCCGTTCCGCTACTTCTTCGAGCGCGAGGTCTTCGCCGTCGGCGAAAAGTGACCAAGGACGAAGGCCGAACGCCGGCCGCTGACCCGCCCGCTTTCGCCCTCGCCCGCCGTTTCGCAAAGAGGTCGCCATGGATTATCGCCGTCTCGGCCAGACCGGCCTGAAAGTCTCCACGCTCTGCCTCGGCACCATGCAGTTCCGCTGGACGACCGACGCCGCCACCGCCCACCAGGTGCTGGACGCCTTCGTCGAGGCCGGCGGCAACTTCGTGGACACCGCCGACATCTACACCAACTGGGCCGCCGGCCTGCAGGGCGGCGAAGCCGAGACCGTCATCGGCGAGTGGCTCACGCTGCGCGGCCGGCGCCGCGACCTGGTCCTGGCGACCAAGGCGCGCGGGCGGATGTGGCCGGGACCGAACGGCGAAGGCCTGAGCCGTGCCCACCTGATCCGGGCCTGCGAAGACTCGCTGCGCCGCCTGCAGACCGACTACCTCGACCTGTACCAGACGCACTGGCCGGACGCTGATACCCCGATCGACGAGACCCTGCGCGCCCTGGAGGATTTGGTGCGCGCCGGCAAAGTGCGCTATCTGGGCTGCTCCAACCACAACGGCTGGCAGCTGACCGAGGCCATCCTCACCGCCCGCCACGCCGGCCTGAGCGAGTACGTGTCGCTCCAGCCGCACTGGTCGCTGGTCCACCGCGCCGAGTTCGAGCGCGACGCCTACCCCGTGGCGCGCAAATACGGCCTGGGCATCATCCCGTACAGCCCGCTCGGGCGCGGCTTCCTGACCGGCAAGTACCGGCGCGGCCAGGCGCTGCCGGACAGCCAGCGGCGCGGCGCCGTCCAGCGCCTGATGACCGACCGGAATTTCGCCATCCTGGACAAGCTGGACGAAGCGGGCCGACTGCTCGGCAAGACGCCGGGCCAGGTGGCGTTGGCCTGGCTGCTGGCCAAACCCAACGTGGCCGCCCCCATCATCGGCGCCAACACGCCCGCGCAGCTCGCCGACAGCCTGGGCGCAGTCGGCCTGAAACTGGACGCCGCCACCGTGACGGCCCTGGACGAAGTCAGCGCCTGGCCGACGGAGGCCGACCAAGCATGAAACTCCTCATCCTGGGCGGCACCGTCTTCCTCGGACGCCACATTGTCGAGGTTGCGCTGGCGCGCGGCCACACCGTGACGCTGTTCAACCGCGGCCAGCGCAACCCAGACCTCTTTCCCGAGCTGGAGAAGCTGCGCGGCGACCGCCTGGCGCCGGACGGCCTGGCGGCGCTGAAGGGCCGTTGGTGGGATGCCGTGATCGATCCGTCCGGCTACGTGCCGCGCGCGGTGCGCGCCTCCGTCGAGCTGCTGGCCGAGGCCGTCGAGCACTACACCTTCATCTCCAGCCTCTCGGTCTACGCCGACAGCCGACAGCTCGGCATCGCCGAGACTTATCCGGTGGGCACCCTGGCCGACCCGACCGTGGAGCAGGTGACGGGCGAGACCTACGGCCCGCTCAAAGCGCTGTGCGAGCAGGCGGCCGAAACCGCCTTGCCCGGCCGCGTCCTGACCGTGCGCGCCGGCCTGATCGTGGGTCCCAACGACCCCACCGACCGGTTCACATACTGGCCGGCGCGCGTGGCGCGCGGCGGCGAAGTGCTGGCGCCGGTCCGGCCCGATTACCGCGTCCAGTTCGTGGATGTGCGCGACCTAGCCGGCTGGATCGTGCGCGCCGTGGAAGCGCGCACGGCCGGCGTCTTCAACGCCACCGGCCCAGACGGCGTGGGCACGCTGGGCGAAGTGCTGGAGACCAGCCGCCTCGTCAGCGGCAGCGGCGCGCGCTTCACCTGGGTCGGCGAGCCCTTCCTCTTGGAGCAAAAGGTGGGGCCATGGATGGAACTGCCGCTGTGGATCCCGGACTCGGACCCGGATGCCGCCGGCTTCTCGGCCTTCGATTGCGGCCGCGCGCTGGAGGCCGGCCTGGCGTTCCGGCCCCTGGTGGAGACCGTCCGGGACACGCTCGCCTGGGCGGCGACGCGCCCAGCCGACCACGCCTGGCGGGCCGGCCTCCCGCCCGAGCGCGAGGCTGAGCTGCTGCGGCTCTGGCACGCGCGCTAAAGTGAGCGGCTCGCCCGACGCTCACGGCCATCCATGATCCCGCTCGTCTCCCGCATCGCCGGCTGCCTGGCCGGCCTGGCGTTGGGCGACGCGCTCGGCACGCCCACCCAGCCGACGCCGGAGGCCACCCGCGCGCGCTACGGCCGCATCCGCACGTTCCTGGCCCCGCACCCCGACGATCCCTTCGGCCACGCCGGCCTGCGCGCCGGCCAGATCACCGACGACACCCAGGCCGCGCTGGCCCTGGTCCAGGCTGTGCTTCAGAAGCGCGCCTTCTCGGTGGACATCGCGGCCGAAGCGCTGTTAGCCTGGCTGGACTCGATCGACGCCGCCCACTCGCCCTACGTCGGCCCCAGCACCAAAGCCGCCTACCACGCGCTCAAACGCGGCGTGCCCGCCACCGCAAGCGGCCTCGGCGGTACGACGAACGGCGCCGCCATGCGTGTGGCGCCGCTGGGCTTCCTGGCTCGGGACCCTGAGGCCGTGAACGACTACGCGGTCTGGTCCGCCCTGCCGACGCACAACTCGCCGGTCGGGCTGGCCAGCGCCGCCGCCGTGGCCGGCGCAGTGCGGGCCGCCGCTTCCGGCGCGGAACTGCCCGGCCTGATTGCGGCCGCAGGCGAGAGCGCCCAGGCCGGCGCGCGCCGCTACGCCGGCCCGCCGCTGTTCGCGGTCGCGCCCGACCTCGGCCGCCGCATCGCGTGGGCGGTGAGCCTGGCGGCGGAGGGGCCGCGCGCCCTCCCCGATCCGGACGACTGGCCGGAGTCGGTCTGGGCGAGGCTGCGAACGTTATACGACCTGGTCGGGGCCGGGCTGGCCGCCCAGGACAGCGTGCCCACGGCGCTGGCGCTGGTGACGCTCGCGGACGGCGACCCATTAACGGCGGCCCGGTTAGCCGCCAACCTGGGCGGCGACGGCGACACCATCGGCGCAATCGCGGGCGCGCTCGGCGGCGCCCTGCGCGGCCTGGACGCCATCCCGGCTGACCTCGTCCAAACGCTGGAGCAGGTGAACGGCCTGGACTTTCGGCGGCTGGCGCAGGATTACCTCGCCGTCCTCCACGCGCACTTCTGACGCGCCATGAACGCCACGCGATCTTTTGTGACGCTCGGCGACCTGATCGCCGACCTGGTCCTGGGCGTTGAGGCCCTGCCCATTGAGCTTGGCCAACATCCGGCCGTGTCCGACCTCACGCTTGGGCCGGGCGGCGCCGGCAATGCGCTGATGGCCGCCGCCCGCTTGGGCCTGAGGCCGGTTGCCTTGGGCGGGATCGGCGGCGACTGGATCGGCGAGCGCGTGCTGAGTCAGTTGCGGGTGGAGGGCGTGGACGTCACCGGCGTCACCGTGATGCCGGGCGAGACCACGCCCGTGTCCGTGGTGTTGCGCGCCAACGGCGGCCAGCACGTTTTCATGGGGCGCGCCGGCACACGCGGCCCGGCGCGTTTAGGCGAGGCCGATCAACGCGCCCTGACGAGCGCCGGCGTTGTGCTGGTGGACGGCTGGACCTGGCGGCAGGACTGGCCGGGCGTGATCCTGGCCGGCACACAGAGCGCGGCCCAGGCGGGCGTCCCGGTGCTCTTCGACCCCGGACCGGCGGTGGCTTGGGTCGACGCGGACTGGCTGCTGGCGATGCTGGCCGCCGCCAGCATCCTGCTGGCGACCGAAGCGGAGGCCGACGCGCTGGCGCGGCGGCTGGGGCTGAGCGACTCGGAGGCGCTGGCGGAGCGCGTCGCCACCGTCGTCGTCAAGCGCGGCGCGGACGGCTGCCGCATCCGCAGCGGGCCGCAGACCTGGGACTGTGCGGGCTTCCCGGTCTCCGTGGTGGACCCGGTGGGCGCCGGTGACTGCTTTGCGGCGGCGGTGGCCTGGGGTCTGCTGCGCGGCCTGGCCTGGGACGCCATCGGCGCCGTCGCCAACGCCGTCGGCGCCGCCATGGTTCAGAAAGCCGGCACCGCGCTGGCGGCGCCCACCCGGCCGGAAGTGGCGGCCCTCCTCAAACAGCGTCGGCCGGACCTGGCCGCGCTTCTGGCGCCGGAGGGCGCGGACGCCATCCAGCGCTCGCGCCGCGCGCCGCGCTGCGAAGGCTGAGCGCGCCGGCAGCTCAGCTCGCGAAGAGCGGGATCTCGCGGCCAACGCCGCGCTGGACGGCCAGTTCGTAAACGCGCACGGCCGTGGCCACGTCCCAGGCCGCCAGCCCGTGCGACTCAAACAGCGTGATCTCGTCCGGCGCCGAGCGGCCGGCGGCGCGCTGGCTGACGATATCGGCCAGCTCCACCACACTCTCCCAACTGATCAGGCCTGCCTCCACGGCCGGCGCCAGATCCCCGCACTCCAGCCGCGCCTGCTCCAGCGAGTCCACGGCAATGCGCCCGCAGCGCGCCACGGTCGTCCCGTCGATCTCGCGGCGCTTGAGGTGATTGCTGCCGGCGGCGTTGACATGGGTGCCCGGCGCCAGCCAGTGCCCGTCGAAGACCGGCTGGCTGGCGCTGGTCATCGTCACCACGACGTCGGCATCCGTCACGGCCGCGCGCGGCTCGTCCACGGCCGTGACGACCGCGCTCACCAGTGGCTGCACGGCCCGCACAAACTCGGCGCGCCGCTCGGCGCTTCGGCTGAACACGCGCACGCGCTCGATCGGCCGGACCGCGCACACAGCCAGCAGCTGCGTGCGCGCCTGGCCCCCGGCGCCGATCAGACCGAGCGTGCGGGCGTCCGGGCGCGCCATGTAGCGGGTGGCCACGCCGCTGGCCGCACCGGTGCGCATCTGGCCGAGCGTGTCGGCCTCGATCAGGGCCAGCAGCCGGCCAGTCTCGGTGCTGTAGAGCGGCACCAGGAAACTGATGTGGCCGCTCAGGCTGGGGTAAAGCTTGAGCCCGAGCACGCCCTGCGCCGGCAGCGCGCTGGCCATGTAGTGCAGCATCCCGTTCTTGAGCGGGATGCGCCGGCGCGGATGGTTCTGCCCGGACCCGGCGGCCAGATCATGGAAGGCGCTCTCCACCGCCGCCAGGGCCAGGTCCATCGTCAACAGCTGGCGGACATCGGCTTCGGATAATAGCAGCGTCATCGGGTCAGCCTCCCCAGCGCGATCTCAGGCCGGCAACCGGCCGTGCTCCGGATGTTCCAGCGCCAGACGCAGTCGGTCCAGGGCTTCCAGCAGCGTAGCCCGCGGGCAGCCGAAGTTCAGGCGCACGAACCCTTCCCCGCCCGGCCCAAAGGTGGCGCCGTCGTTGAGCGCCACGCGCGCCTGGCGCAGAAAGAACTCGAACGGCGACGGCTCCAGGTTCAGGGCGCGGCAATCCAGCCAGGCCAGGTAGGTGGCCTCCGGCACCGTCGTGCGCACGCCCGGCAATTGGTCGCGGACATACGTCACCAACGCATCGCGGTTGGCGGTCAGATAAGCGCGCAGCGCCGCCAGCCAGCCATCGGTCTCCGGCCCCAGCGCGGCCTCCGCCGCCACCAGGCCGGCCGAGGCGACGTGCAGGGTGAGCTGATGGACGACGGCCTGGAAGCGCTGGCGCAGGTCCGGGTTGGAGATGATGGCGAAGCCGCAGAACAGCCCGGCGATGTTGAAGGTCTTGCTGGGCGAGACCAGCGTGATCGTGCGATCGGCCACCTCCGGCGCGAGCAGGGCAATCGGCAGGTGGCTTGTCCCATCCAGAAGCAGTTCGCTGTGGATCTCGTCCGAGCAGATCACCAGGTTGTGGCGCAGGCAGTGGTCGGCCAGTTGAGCCAACTCCGGGCGCGTAAAGGCTTTGCCGGCCGGGTTGTGCGGGTGGCAGAACAGGAAGAGGCGCGTATTGGCGCGCAGCGCAGCCGCGAAGGCGGCGGCGTCGAGCTCGTAGTGGAGCGTGTGGCCGTGCGAGACGAGCTGGAGCGGCGCGTCGTGGCGCTCCAGCGGATAATTCTTGGGCACCTCCAGCATCGGAAAATAGACCGGCGTCTGGATCACATAGCCATCGCCGGGCTGGCAGACCGCACGCGCGGCGACGTTGAAACCGCTGACCAGGCCGGGCACCACCACGATCTCCTTGGAAGCCACCGTCCACCCGTACAGGCGGTACAGGCGCTCGCGCAGCCGGTCGATCAAGGCTTCGGTCGGGATCTCGTAGCCGTACACGCCGTGCTCCACCTGAGCGCGCAGGGCGGCCAGCACGGGTTCGGGAGCCGTGAAGTCCATGTCGGCCACCCACATCGGCAACACGTCCGGGTCGTAGAAGCGATACTTGATACTGTTGGTCGCGCGGCGGTCAAGCTGGGTATCGAAGTCGTAGCTCATACAGAGTCCTGTGAGGCGCGGCCCCGGCCTGGACCGCTGGCCCCATTGTAGCGCCGGACGCCCGTTCAGTTGGCCTTCAGCGTCCCCGTTTCGATGCGCAGCGGTTCCAGCGCCTCCCACGCGATCCGCACGCCCAGGCCCGGCGCCTCGGACAGGTCGATGAAGCCGGGCCCGGACGGGAACAGCGGCTGCGGCAGGATGAAATCGCGCCGCTCCGGCGTCCAGGTGGGCGGATCAAACGGGAACTCGATGAAAGGCGCCGTGGACACCGCCGCGCAGACGTGCAGGTTCGCCAGCAGCACCAGGCCGTCGCCCCAGGTATGGGGTGAATAGATGGCGCCCGCGGCTTGCACGGCCTGGGCGATCTGGCGCGCGCGCAGGATGCCGGTGCTCCAGACCACATCCGGCTGGTAGACGTCGAACGAGCCGTGCTGCAGGTATTGGCCCAGCTCGCTGAATTCGCGGTTGCCCTCGCCGCCGGCGAGGCGGACGCGGGCGCGCCGGCGCAGCTCAGCCAGGCCGGCGTAGTCGTGCCGGTGCAGCGGCTCCTCCAGCCAGAAGACGCCCAGCTCGGCGAGGGCATCGGCCACCCACAGCGCCGTCTTGAAGTCCCACGGCGGCGCCGCGTCCCACGGCATCCGCCAGCCCTGATTGGCGTCCACCAGGATATGCATGTCCGGCCCGACCGCGGCGCGGGTGGCCGCCACCACGGCGAGGTCGCGGCGCACATCGGCGTCATGGAACCGGAGCTTAAGCGCGGGAAAGCCGGCCGCCTGAAGAACGCGCGCCGACTCCGCCCGCTCCGCCGCCGGCTTGCGCTCGCCGCAGGACGCGTACAGCGGGACGCGCGGGCTGCGCCCGCCCAGGAGCTTCCACAGCGGCTGGCCCGTCATCTGGCCCATCAGGTCCCACAGCGCCACCTCCAGGGGCCACATCCGCCCGTAGTGGAACTGCAGGTTGTCCAGGACGCGCACATGGCGCTCGATCTGAAAAGGATCCTGGCCGATGAAGAGGTGCTCATGCCCGGGGAAACCGAGCATGGCATCGCCGGACCCGACTCCTTCATAGTCCCCGGCCCGCACCCGCACCACGGTGTTCGTGAACGTGCGGCGTGGATTGGGGTCCCAGGAGGCCAGAAACGGCGGGTCCAGCGGCAGCCGGTAATGGCGGATCTCGAGGCCGTCGATCAACTCGGGCATCAGAGGTCTCCTCTGGTTAGGCGTAAGGGCGACCACGAAGGCTAAATCGCCAGCTTACAGGCACTCAATCCACACCATGATCTCGCGCTCGATGAGGCCGCTGGCTGGCCTGAGCGCGGGGCTGCGGGCCGATCAGGTCTTTGAGCCGGCGCTGCGGCCGGGCGCGGCCAGGGATTTGAGTGCGCAGAAGCGAGTGCCGTCCCCGGCATCGGCCTCACGGTCCACGCCCTGCGGCGGGCGGCCGTCTAAGCCGCGCCCAGGCGGGCCGCCGCCAGCAGATCGGTCAGCCCCAGGGCGCGCAGGCACGCTTCGCCCGGCACACCGGTCTCCGGGTCCCAACCCATCAGCTCGTAATAGCGGCGCTTGGCCCAGGCGAACGCGTCGGCGTCGAGAGCGACCCCGGCCAGCGGCCCACTCTCGAAGGCGCGCATGACACGCCGCGGCAGCCGGTCGTCCTCGGCCGTGAAGCCCTCGCGCAGGTTGAACAGCCGGGCCAGAGTCTGCGCCCGCGCGCCCACGTCCAGGATAGCCTGCGGCGTATACTCGACGCCGGTCACGCCGGAGAGCGCGGCGGCCAGGTGCTCGTAGCGGTACGGGTGGAAGTGGCAGTTGACGGCGCAGTCCTGGAAGTGCATCCAGTTCACCTCCACCTGGAAAGCGCGCAGCTTGTCTTCGCTCAGCTGGGTCGGCTTCTGCGGCCCGATCGGCTCGGCCAGGATGGAGTTGACGCGCCGCAGGCCCTCGCCATCGGAGGCGATGTCGGTGTCGTGCATGTTCATCATGTGGTCGGCCCCGACCGGCGCGACGGCGTAGCCCACACCCAGGGCCTGCTTCAGGCGCGGCTCGTGCATGGGCAGTTCCTGCTTCTTCACGGTCAGGTCGAAATCGGCGGCGGCCGGCCCGAGGCGCGCGCTCAGCCGGGCCACGCCGTCGGCCAGGAGCGCGCCGAAACCCTCGCGGCGCGCGATGCGTTCCACCATCATCACCAGCAGTTCGCCGTCGCCCCAGCGGAAGGCCAGGCCGCCGGTGTCGGCGAGGGTGAGCAGCCCGCGCTCAAAGGCCTCCATGGCAAAGCCGATGGACGCGCCGGTGGAGATGACGTCCAGGCCGTAGGCGTTGCACAGCTCGGCGGCCTTGCAGACGGCCAGGTTGTCGCTCACCCGGCAGGTGGCGCCCAGGGCCGCCATAGCCTCGTACTCCGGCCCGCCGTAGGCCGGGTTGAGTTTCTGGTAGGGGTTGGCGCCGGCGTGCTCGAAGACCTGCTTGCACGTGATCGGGCAGGCCTGGCAGGTGTCGCGGTCCTTGAAGAAGCGGGCGTAGTTGCGTTCGCCCGAGAGGTTGGCGCGCTCGTCCCACTGCGGGACCGAGAAGTTCTGGGTGGGCAGCGCGCCCAGATGCCCCCACCAGGCCAGCGAGTCCTGCGTGCCGCGCCCCGGCGCGGTCGCCCAGGCCGCCAGGGTGGCGTAGTTCGCGCCCAGCCATTTGGCCACCTGGGTCACGCGCGGCCGGGCCGCCACCGGCGGGTGGAGGGTGCCACGCACCGCCACAGCCTTGAGGTTCTTGGACCCCATCACGGCACCCAGGCCGTTGCGGCCGGCGGCGCGGTTCACGTCGTGCATGACGGCCGCGTACAGGACCCGGTTCTCACCGGCCGGCCCGATCTGGGCCACCCGGATGCGTTCGTCGCCCAGCTCCTGCTTCAGCGCGGTCTCGGCCGGCCAGGTCTCCAGACCCCAGAGATGCTCCGCCGGCCTTATTTCGACTCCCTGATCTCGGATAACTAGATAGACTGGAGATTGGGCCCGCCCCCGGATCACGAGCGCGTCGTAGCCCGTGCGCTTGAACTCGTGCCCCCACCAGCCGCCGGCCTCGCTGGAGCCCAGGGCGCCGGTCAGCGGCGATTTGCCGCCCACGCCGTGCCGGCCGGCGCCGGGCAGATTGGAGCCTTGCAAGATGCCGGGCGCGAAGATAAGCAGGTTGTCCGGGCTGAACGGATCGGTGCCGGGCGCCAGATCACGCAGGAGCAGATAGGCCACCAGGGCGCGCCCGCCGACGAGCAAACGGTAGACCTCGTCCGGCGGGGTCTCGACCTGAAGCGCGCCCGTGGTCAGGTTGACGTGCAGGATTCTGCCGTAGGTGCCGCCGAGCATGGGATTTCCTTTACTGATACCCTCCCGCCCGCATGACGTCGGGCGGCAGCAGGATGTTGAAACGGCTGCGAATCTGCGCGTCTAGTTCGGCGCCGACGATCTCGGGGAAATGCGTTCTGAGCAGTTCACGCGCCTTCCCGCGCGCCCGCTCGCGCATATCCAACCCGCCGGCCGCCTCCCAGGCCGCGCGCGTGTTGCGGTCGGCCGTGTGGGGGAAATGATACTCGCTGTTCATGAGCTGGATGGTCTGGGCGTGGCCGAGGTAGTGACCGGGGCCGTCGGTGCAGATCTCGTGGATGACGTCCACCGCCAGGGTCTCGTCCGTGATCTCCAGTCCGCGCACCAGGCGCATCACCTGGCCGCCGATATCGTCGTCGATGACGTAGTTCTCGTAGGCCACCGTCAGCAGGCTCTCCAACATGCCGGCGGCATGGTGGTTGAACTGGGCGCCGGCCAGCGCCGTCACCGCCGCGGTCAGCCCTTTCTCAAAGCCGGCCTGGGCGTCCGGCAGCTTGCTCTCGGTGATGCCGCACGAGTTGTAGACCGGCAGGCCGTAGAAATGCGCCATCTGAGCCGAGGCCGCGTTCATCAGCGCCAGCTCCGCGCAGCCGCCGATCATGTTGCCGGTGCGCAGGTCGGTGACCAGCGGCATGGCCCCCATCAGCAGCGGATGGCCGCGCCGCAGCAGCTGCACGTAGGTGATGCCGGCCAGCTCTTCGGCGATGGACTGCACCAGGGTGCCGGCCAGGGAGGCCGGCGCCGTGGCGCCGCTGAGCGGGGCTGAGACCAGGGCCACGGGCAGGCCGGCGCGCACGGCCGTGGTCAGGGTCTCCACCGTCTCCGGCGCGAAGCGCAGCGGGCTGATGACATAGCCGAGATTGATCGAGAAGAACGGGCGCTTGAGAAAGAGCTCCTCCCCGCCCGCCAGCAGCACGCCCAGCGCCTTCAGCTCGGCGACCTTGGACGCGAAGTAGCAGCCGCCCATGACGTGCTTGTTCGTGGCCGCCAGGGCCGCATAGAAGGTATTGACGTCCAGGT
Source organism: uncultured Anaerolineales bacterium (assembly GCA_937952305.1). Taxonomy (GTDB): domain Bacteria; phylum Chloroflexota; class Anaerolineae; order Anaerolineales; family UBA6663; genus SpSt-583. Next base: position 32,095 of record CALFZO010000116.1, read on the forward strand.
CGTCGTTGCCGAGGTCACGCGCCACCACCGGCCGCAGGTAGAAGTGGATGTTGTCCAGCGCGTCCACCAGCCGGCCGATGTCGTACAGGTCGCGCAGCCGCGACTCGCGCGGCCGGCCGGTCTCCAGGTCCAGCACCAGCACCGCCGCGCCGCCGGTCCCCAGATGGACGCGCTTGCCGCGCAGATGCAGATCGCTCTTGCCGTCCTTGGAGTAAAGCACCACATCGCGGTTGGCGCTCTGCAAGGCGGCCTCCACCAGCGCGGCCGGGAAATAGACCCGGTTGCGGGCCGCGTCCACGCGCGCGCCGGCGTCGGCCAGGATCTGCCGGCACTCGGACTCCACCACCTCCACGCCGGTGCGCTCCAGCACGCTCAGCGCGGCGGCATGGATGCGCTGCACCTGCTCGTCGGTCAGCGGCCGATAGCGCCCGCCCTCCAGGCCGGGCGGCGAGATGTTGGGCTGCTTGCGGACGACACGCTCGCGGCGGGGACGGCGTTCGGCGGTGGTCATAGGGGCTTCCTGGCGGCGCGCCCGGTGAGGCGCCCGCGCTTCAGTGATGCCGGATGCGCTGGAAATTCGGGTCGGTGAAGGCCGGCCGCCGTAGCGTGAACGGCGCGAGCGGCAGATCGCTGCGGCCGTGCAGGGCCAGGTCGCGCAGGGCCTGGCCGATGACGCTGGCGAACTTATAACCCTGGCCGCCGGTCGCCGTGATCGCGATCTGCGGATACTCGGGCAGGCTGTCGATCACGAACTCCTGGTCCGGCGTGTTGTGGTACAGGCAGGTCTTGGTCAGCAGGATGGGACCGTGGGCGCGCGGGATGTGGGTGCGCAGGAACTCGCCGTAGCGCGCCTCGCGCTCGGGGTCGGCGGCGAAGGTGCGCGTCTCGGGCGTCACCTCCGGCCCGGCCAGGTGCTGGCCCATCTTGGTGGCCAGCTCGCCGTACACCGGGAAGCCGTAGAACGAGTGCGCGCCATGGAACATCCACACCGGGAAGTGCCGCGGTGAGCACTCCTTCAGATGCGGCGTGGCGAAGTAGGTCACCTGCTCCTGCGTGCCGTAAAACGGCAGCTGCACCCCGGCCTTGGCGAGCATCCGGTTGCTCCAGAAGCCGGTAGCCATGACCACGGCGCGGGCCTGAAAAGTCCCCTGGGCGGTCTCGACGTCCACGCTCTGCGCGCCGCGCGGGACCACGGCCAGGACCGGGTTGCGGTCCAGCAGCGCCGCGCCGCGCGCGCGCGCCAGCGCCAGGTGCGTGAGCACACCCTTGCCGGCGTCCACAAAGCCCGAGTCCGCCTGATACACGGCGGCCTGGTTGTCTTTGAGCGTGAATTGCGGCCAGCGGCGGTTGACCTCGGCCGCGCTGAGGGACTCGAACGGGATGTTGCGCCGCGCCATGGCGCTCTTATAACCGTTCAGGTCGCGCGTGCCCACCAGCGCGGTGTCACGCACACCGAACTCCTCGATCACCAGACCGCCGGTGATATGGACCAGCTTGATATCCGCCTCGGCCTCGACTTCAGACCAGGCTGCGTAGGCCGGCCGCGCCAGGTCCGTGTAGCTGTCCTGGTGCTGGGCCAGGCGGATGATGCGCGAGTGGTCCTGCGAGCCGCCCTGGGTGTGCCCGATCTCGAACTGTTCGATCCCGAGCAGGTCAGCGCCGAGCTCGCGGCTGAGCCAGTACAGGGCCGCGGCGCCCAGGCCGCCCAGGCCGATGACGATGGTGTCGTAAGTGGTTTTCATAGGAGCGGGGATGCCCTCCGCGATAAACGGGTCGGCGGCCCGTCTACGCCGTGATGCGCGCCAGCCGCGCCTGCGTCAGCCGGAGCAGGTCGCCGGCCGCCAGCTCCAGGCCCGCCCACGGGTCTCCGCTGGAGATGTTGCAGTTGACGAGCCGGCTGAAAGCTTCGTCCATCACCACCGGCACGCCCGCCGGCAGACACAGCGGCGCGACCGCGCCCTGGACGTAGCCGGTGACGGCCCGGATCTCGTCGGCGGACGCGAAACTCAGGCGCCGCCACGGGTCGCCCAGGGCCGCGCGCACCGCCTGCGGGTCCAGCTTGGCCTCGCCCGGCACGCACGCCATGACGTAGCGGCCGTCGCGGTCCTTGAGCAGGATGGATTTGACCATCTCGTCCTTGACCACGCCGCGCTGCGCGGCGGCGGCCTCCACAGTGAAGACCGGCTCGCTGTGCGGCAGGACACGGTAGGCGACGCCGTGGGTGTCAAGGAGGGTGGTGATTTTGGTCTGCACAGTCATAGCAGCGTTTGCCGGTGTATGGGTCTCTTGCCACGAATTACACGAATTGAAGCGAATTAGCTCGGACCTTTCGTGATAATTCGTCTCACTTCGTGTAATTCGTGGCCGGCTCCGCCCAGCGCGAGCCAGTTGTCATCCGCGCACGCGCTCGCCGGCCGGGTCGAAGAGCGGCTCGGCGGCCACGGTCGCGGGCAACAGCTCGCCGAAGTACTCAATCAACAGCCGCTGGCCGGGCTGCGCCAGCGCCACCGGCAGATAGGCGTAGGCGATGTGGCGGCCCACGCTGTAGCCGGTGTTGGCCGACGACACAAAGCCCACCACCCGGCCGTCAGCGAGAATCGGCTCGCGGCCCAGGACCACGTCGCCGGGACGGTCGAGCGTCAGGCACGTCAGTTTCCGGGTGAGGCCGCTGTCCTTAAGGGCCAGCAGGGCCGCGCGGCCAAGAAAGTCGCCCTTCTTGACGCGCACCACGTGTTCCAGCCCGGCCTCGAAGGGGTTGTGGTCAGCGTCCAGATCGAAGCCCAAGCGGCGATAGCCCCGCTCGATGCGCAGGCTGTCCATGGCCCCGGTCCCGGCCGCGATCAGGCCCAGCGGCCGGCCGGCTTCCCAGAGCGCGTCCCAGACGTGCAAGCCCTGATCGGCCGGGACGTAAATCTCCCAGCCCAACTCGCCCACGTAGGAGACGCGCAGGGCCAGACACGCGGCGACGCCGATGACGATCTCGCGTGCGCTGTAATACGGGAAGGCCGCGTTGGAGACGTCGGCGTCGGTGACGGCGGACAGGATGTCCCGCGCCCGCGGCCCCCACAGGCCGAGCGCGCCATAGGCCGAGGTCACGTCCTCGATCCGGACATTGTAGCCGCCGAGGCGCGCCTGCCGCCGCAGCCAGGCCAGGTCACGCGGGCCGGCGCCGGCGCCGCTCAGCACGCGGAAGCGGTCCGCGGCCAGCCGCACCACGGTCATGTCCGAGCGCATCCCGCCGTGGACGTCCAGCATCAGGGTGTAGACGACCTTGCCCACCGGCCCGTCCATCTGGTTGGTGCAGACCCACTGAAGCAGCTTGAGCGCGTCCGGGCCGGCCACGTCCAACTTGGTGAAGGTGCTCATATCGAACAGGGCCGCGGCGGAGCGGGTGCCCCGGTGCTCGACGGCCTGCACTGGCGACCAGTACTGCGCGGCCCAGCCAGTCCGCGCCGGCACGTCCGGCGCCTCGATCCCGGCATTGGCGGCGCCGTTGGCGCTGCACCAGGCCGCGCGCTCAAAGCCGCCGAACTCGACGAAGACCGCCTGTTGGGCGGCGTAGCGCTCGTAGAAGGGCGTGCGCCGCAGTTGGCGCGGGCGCGCCATCGGCTCGGAGGGATGAATGATCAGGTGGGTGTTTTTGTAAGCCTCGTCTCCGCGCGCGCGGATGTAGGCGGGCGTGAGGGCGTGCCGGTGGAAGCGGCTGATATCGGCTTCGCGCGCGTCCAGGCCGGGGGCGCCGTGCGTCATCCACTCGGCGATGGCCCGCCCGACGCCGCCGCCGTGCGTGATCCAGACTGCTTCGGCCAGCCACAGGCCGTCCACGTCTGGGTGCGGGCCGAGCAGCGGCATTCCGTCCGGCGTGAACGAGAACATGCCGTTGAAGGCGTCCACCACCGGCCGGCCGCGCACCATCGGGAAGACCTCGCCCAGGCGCTGGAACGGCTCGGCGAAGTGTTCGGGCGTAAACGGATTCTTGGAGGGCTCGCCGCCGGACGCGGCGTGGCTGCGGATGGCGCCGGGCTCCACCGGCAGTGGGACGTGGTTGTAGTTGCCGATGCCGAACTGGTCGCCGTGCATGCGGCAGTACATCAGATGGTCGTGCACGCGCACGATCGGCAGCGCCACCTCGCGCCCGAGGGCCGCCAGCTCCGGGATCGGCCCGACCTTGACGTACTGGTGCTCCATCGGCATGAGCGGCACGGTGATGCCGGCCATCCGGCCGATCACCGGTCCCCAGATGCCGGCGCAGATCAGCACCGCCTCGGTCGTGATCCGGCCGCGGTCGGTGACGACGGCCCGCACCCGGCCCGCGTCCACGTCGATGGCGGTGACGGCCGTCTGGCCGTGGAAGCTGGCCGCGCCCTGGGCCATAGCCGCGCGCGCCAGGGCCTCGGCTGCCACCACAGGCGCGCCGATGCCGGCGCCGGGGCTGAACAGGCCGCCGAGGATGGCTTTGTCCTCCAGCACCGGGACCAGCGCCCGGCACTCGGCCGGCGTGAGCAGGTGGCTTTCCACGCCGTAGCTCTGGCTCCACCCGGCGCGGCGTTTGAGCTCATTCCAACGCGCCTCGGAACGCGCCACCTCCAGCCCGCCGAGCAGGTCCGCGCCCTTGCGCCCGTCCACTTCCAGTTGCGCGTAGAGCGGCAGGCCGTACTTGGCGAACTCGGTCAGCAGGCGCGAGGCCGAGATCAGGCTCAGGCCGCCCGGCGCGTGGCTGGTGGAGCCGCCGGTGTGGAACAGCGGCCCGCGGTCCAGCACGACGAGGTCGCGCCAGCCGAGCTGGGCCAGGTGGTAGGCGGCGCTGCAGCCGGCGATGCCGGCCCCGATGATCACCAGGCGCGCGTGCTCCTGCATGCCACTCTCCAAGTGAAGCGGAATGCCCCCGATGATACCGGAGAGGCCGGGGTCGTTCTACAGGCAAACGACCCAACCTTTGCGCCGGGCGCTTGTGTCCGGCGACTAAAACCGGCCGCTCAGTCTTCGCCGGATCAGGCGCCCCGTGACCGAGTCGCCCAGCGGCTCCGTGGAGGACGCCTGAGCCCGCTGAGGCTGGCCGCCGGCCCTAAAACACGATCACGCCGCGCGCGGTCTCGCCGCTCAGCATGGCGGCGTAGGCCTCGTTGATCTGGGTCAGCGGATACTCGCGCGAGATCAGGCGCCCCAGGTCAAGCTGGCCGCGCTGATAGAGCTCGGCGATCAAGGGAAAATCGCGGGCCGGGTTGGCCGTGCCGTAGTAACTGCCGGTGATGGTCTTCTCCTGGCGCGCGATGACGGCGCCCGGCAGGTTGGTGCCGCTGCCCATCGGCGAGATGCCCACCAGCACCAGCAGGCCGCCTTTGCGTGTGGCCGCCAGGCTCTGCTCCTGCACGGCCGGGATACCGATGGCCTCGAAGACGTAGTCCGCGCCGCGGCCGTGGGTCAGCGCCCGCACGGCGGCCACGGCCTCCGGCCCGGCCAGGACGGCGTCGGTGGCGCCGAAGGCCTGGGCGAGGTCCAGCTTGCCTTCGGCCCTGTCGATGGCGATGATGCGGCTGGCGCCGGCCAGCTTGGCGCCCATGATCACGCTCAGGCCGACGCCGCCCGCGCCGTAGACGGCCACGCTGCTGCCCGGCTTGATCTTGGCCGTGTTCAAGGCCGCGCCCACGCCCGTGGTCACCGCGCAGCCGATCAGGGCCGCCACGGTCAGCGGCACCGTCTTGGGCATCGGCACGCAGCACTCCTGCGGCACGACGGCGTGGTCGGCAAAGCAGGCCAGCGCGCTGAAGTGATAGACCGGCGCGCCGTTTTTGGAAAGGCGCGTCGTCCCGTCCATCAGCACGCCCTCCCAGATTGGGCCGACGTAGGTCTCACACAGGCTCGGGCGGTCGTTGAGGCAGTAGAAGCACTGCCCGCAGCTCGGCGCCCAGCTGAGCGCCACATGGTCGCCGGGCTGGAAGCGGGTCACGCCCGGCCCGACGGCGGCCACGACGCCCGCGCCCTCGTGGCCGGGCACCACCGGCAGGGCGTGCTGGGTGGCGCCCGTCATCAAGTGCCAGTCGCTGTGGCAGACGCCGGCGGCGGCGATTTTCACCAGCACTTCGCCGGCGCGCGGCGGCTCCAGGTCCAGGGTCTCGACGCTAAACGGCTGACCGACGGCGTAGAAGACTGCGGCTTGGATTTTCATGAGCTGATCCCAGAGGGCGACTCGGAAAAACGTTTACGGCCCGTATCGCGCCGCGCCGCCGCCGGTGGCGAACCACAGCGCGCCGGCCTCGTCCGCATAGACGTCCAGGACGCGCGCGCTGAGCAGGCCATCCTGCACGCGGAAGACCGACCAGGCGCCGTCGGCGAAGCGGGCCGCGCCGGCATCCGTGCCGAACCACAGGCTGCCATCCGACGCCAGCGCCACGCTGGTGACGTACCCGGACGGCAGTTTTACGCCGGGGTCGTTGGGTTGATACGCCTGCCAGGCGCCGTCCGCGTATCGATAAACGCCATCGCCGCTGGTCGCCACCCAGATCGCGCCGTCCGGGGCCTCGGCCAGGTCATTGACCGGCACGGCGTAGTTGAACGGGTCGCCGGCGGTAAAGTGCTGCCACGTCCCGTCCGGGGCGCGGCGGCTGAGGTTGGTCTCGGTGGCCGCCCACAGCGCGCCGTCGGAGGCCAGGAATACCTGGCGGATGTAGTTGCCGGCCAGGCCGACGGAGTCCGTGTACGTCTGGGTGACAGTCGATCCATCGATGAAGGCCACGCCGCCGTTGGTGCCGACCCAGGCTTGACCAGGGCCGGCCAGCGCCACCGCGTTGACGCTGTTGCCCGGCAGGCCGAACTCCGTGGTCCACTGCGTGACGTCGGCGTCCGCGATCACCCACAGGCCGCGGTCACTGCCCGCCCACAGCGCGCCCTGCGCGTCCGAGGCCAGCGGCGCGCAGCCATCACAGGGCAGGTCCGGCACGCGCGCCCAGGCGCCGCTGGCCGGGTCGTAGCGATCCGCCCGGATCCAGCCCTCCTCCACAAACAGGAGCGTGTTGGTCGCCCGGTCCGGCACGATGCGGCGCAGGCCGCCAAAGGACGGCCCATCCGGCCCGACCCAGGTCGTGAAGTTGTCGTCGGCGAAGCGCACCAGGCCGCCGCCGTCGCTGCCGAAGAACAGGGCGCCGTCTTCGCCGCGCACCGCGCGCGTCAGGGTGGCCGCCGGCAGGTCGTAAGCCTGCTGGTCAAAGCGTTCCCAGTCGCCGTTGGCCGGGTTGAAGCGCAGCAGGCCGCCCGGCCCGGCAAACCAGTAGCGTCCGTCGGCGTCCTGCGTGAAGCCGTACACGCCGCCGCCTAGCACGCCTTGCAACTGCCGGAAGGTGACAAAGCCCTGCCCGTCGAAGCGGGCGGCGCCCGCCTCGGTGGTGGCCCAGATCTGCCCGCCGCGATCCAGAAAGACACCGGTGAGGCGGTTGCTGGGCAGGCCTTCGGCTGTGCTGAAACGCGTCCAGGCCTGGCCGTCGAAGCGCCCGAGGCCGTTGGTGGTGCTCACCCACAGGGCGCCGGCCGAGTCGGTGAGGATGGCGTTGACGTTGTAGCTCAACCGGCCGGGGCGCTCGTCCTGATTCGCCGACGGGAAACCGCGCACCGGCTGCCAGGCGCCGTTCTGCAGGCGCATCAGGCCGCCGCCCTCCACGCCGGAGTAGTAGGTGCCGGCCCAGACCTCGTCTTGGATGCGCGTCACCACCACGACGTTGTCGCTGTCCAGACCGTCCAGCCGCGTGAATGTGGCCGCCTCGTCCCCGCTGAAACGCGTCAGGCCGCCGTTGGTGGCCACCCACAGCGACCCGTCCGCCTCGGGCAGGACGCCGTTGACGTACGCGCTCGGCAGGCCGTCGCCGGTGATGTAGCGGCGCACCAGGCCGCCATCGGCGCTGCGCCACACGCTGACGCCGCCCGGCCCGCCGGCGATGAGTTGGTCGCCGGCCACGGCCAGCGTGTAGATCTGGTCGCCGGCCGACCAGCTGCTCCAGTACGGCTCGGGCACGGCCGTGGCCGTGGGCGGCGGCGCCGTGGGCGGCACGGCCGTCGGCTCACTGGCCGGGAGAGCGGTGGCGGCCGCCGGTACAGCCGTCGGCGCCACGCTCACCGCCGTTGGCGCCGGGGTTGCGGCCTGGCCGCAGGCCGCCAGCAGCCAGGCCGCCGCGGCCGCCAGGCCAACCCAACGTTTCAGAACGAGTGACGAAGACACAGCCCCTCCTTGGCTTTGGGTGATGATCGGCGTCAGAACACGATGACGTTGCGGAGCGCTTCGCCGCGCTCCATCGCCGCGACAGCGTCGTTGATGTCCTCCAGCCGATAGCGCTGGGTGATAAGCTCGTCCAATTTCAAACGTCCACTCTGGTAGAGGGCCACCAGGCGCGGGATGTCCACGGCCAGGCGCGTCGAGCCGATGTTGCTGCCGAGCAGTTTCTGGCCCATGTAGACGAAGTCGCCCACCGGCACCGTGGCGGCGGCCCCGGTCGGCGGCATGCCCACGGCGACGATGGTCCCGCCGCGCCGCACGTAGCTCAGGGCCTGATTGACGGCGGCCGGGTTGCCGACCGTGATAATGGCGTAGTCGGCGCCGCGCCCGTGCGTCAGCGCCCGGATCTCGGCCGCCAGGTCACTGTCCTGCGGATTAACGCCGTCGGTCGCGCCGAATTGGCGCGCGGCGGCCAGCTTGGCCGGCAGCACATCCACGGCGATGATCGGGTGCGCGCCGGAGAGCGCGGCGCCCTGCACGGAGTTGAGGCCCACTCCGCCCGTGCCCACCACCACGACGCTGCTGCCGGGCGTTACCTGGGCGGTGTTGGTGACGGCGCCCAGGCCCGTGATCACGCCGCACCCCAACAGACAGGCCCGGTCCAGCGGCATGTCGGCCGCGATGGCCACCACCTGGGATTGGTCGACGACCACGGCCTCGGCGAAGGCGCCGGTGCTGATGCCCTGGTTGATGGGCTGGCCGTCCCGGCGGTGCAGGCGCTTCTCGGTCTGCAGCGCGAATTTGCCCTCGCACAGGAAGGGCGCGCCCTGGGTGCAGGCGAAGCAGCGCCCGCACGAGCGCAGCAGCGACACCACCACAGGGTCGCCGGGCCGGACTGTAGTGACGCCCGGCCCCACCGCGGCGACCACGCCGGCGGCTTCGTGTCCGGCCAACACGGGCACAGCGCTGGACCAGCCCCGCCAGTGGCCGCGGATCAGGCTGACGTCGCTGTGGCAGATGGCCACGGCCCGGATGTCCACCTGCACCTCGCCGGTCTGCGGCGGATCCAGGACCAGGTCTTCGATGACGAGCGGCTGGCCGAAGGCGTAACAGACGGCGGCTTTCAAGACAGGGCCTCCCGAGCGGGACGCGCGCACGCCCGGGCAGGCCGGGCGTGGGCAACGGGACTCAATTGGGCGAACGGCGCGCGCTTAAATGGGCGCACGCAAATCTGGCAGGCTCAGGGCCGTTGGGCGCCATGCCGGCGGGGTGCCCGAGCCTGCTGAACTTCCGGTCCGGGCTTAGCGGCGGTGCAGCCGGAAACGCCGGTAGAACAAGAAGCCGACCAGGAGCAACAGCGCCCAGGTCAGCAGGCCGCCGGGCACGGCCGACCGGCGGCGCGCGCGGGCCTTCTGCACCGGCCGGGGCGCCTCGGCTGCGGCCGGCGTCTCGCGGCCGCGCAGCTTGCGCGCGGGGGCGGATCGGCCGGCATAACGGTAGATCGACAGGCGCAGGATCTCCAGCAATTGCTCGATGATGTAGTCGAAGACGGTCATGGCTTGCTCCTTCCCGCCGCGCCGCTCGGAACAGGCGGTCGGCGGCGCGGCGACGCTACTCGTACAGGCTCTGGCCGGCCAGCGCACGCTCCCGGCCCGCCACATAGTCTAGCACGGCTTCGCGCATGGCCGGGTCCAGCGGCGGCGGCTCGTAGCGGGCCAGCAAATCCTTCCACAGACCGTGAGCGCGCTGGGCGGCGTCCTGGCCCCCGGCCGCCTGCCAGGTCTCGAACCCCTGGCGGTCGCTCAGGGCCGACTGATAGAACTCGGTGCTGTAGCGGGCCTGGGTGTGCGGCGTGCCGAAGTGGTGGCCGCCCGGCCCGACCGCCGCGATCATGTCCAGCGCCAGCGTCTCGTCCGTGATGGCGAAACCATCCAGGAAGTGCGCGAACATCGCCAGCGACTCCAGATCGATGATGAACTTCTCGTAGGACGCGCACAGGCCGCCCTCCAGCCAGCCGGCGGCGTGCATGATGAAGTTGGTGCGCGCCAGCACCGCCGGCCAGGTCGTCCACAGGGTCTCGGCCACGGCCTGGGCGTCCGGCGTCTTGGACGTGTTCAGGCTGCCGCTGCCGCGATACGGCAGGCCGTAGCGGCGGGCCAGCTGCGCGCCCGCGAGCATGGCCCAGGCGCCTTCAGGCGTCCCAAACGCCGGGCTGCCGGATTTCATGTCGACGTTGGTGGTGAAGCCGCCGTACAGCACGGGCGTGCCCGGGCGCACCAACTGGACCAGGGCCACGCCGGCCAGCGCCTCGGCGTTCTGCTGCGCCAGCGCGGCCGCCAGCGTGATCGGACTCATAGCGCCGGCCAGGATAAAGGGCGTGATGATGGTGGCCTGCCCGGCGCGCGCGTACGTGATCAGGCCGCCCAGCATGCGCTCGTCGTAGCGCAGGGGACTGCTGGCGTTGATGACGCCGCCGATGACGACGCTCGGGCCGTCCCCCGGCTCCGCCGGCGCGGTCAGGTCTTCACCGAAGACCAGCCGGGCCAGCGCCAGGTTATCGGCGGTGATGGTGCGGCCGTGGGCGGCCTCCATCAGGGCCTTATCGGTCAGGGTGAGGGCCGCCGACAGACGGCGCAGGTGGCGCACGGCCGGGTCGACGTCGTGCAGGGCCATCACTTGTTCGCCGGCCAGGTGCAGCAGGTCCACGCGCTGGATGAGCTTGAGGCAAGCGTGATAATCGGCCAAGGTCCCTGGCCGGCGGCCGCGCTCCAGGTCGGTGACGTAGACCACCCCACCCTGCGGCGCCAGGACGATGGCGTCACCGCCGATCGGCAGGTTCTTAAGCGGGTTGCGGGCGCGCCAGGTGAAAGTGGACGGCGCCTTGGCCGCCAGGTCCAGGACCAGCCCGCGCTCCAGCCGCACCGTCTGGGCAGCGTGGTCCACCCGGGCGCCGGCGGCCGCCCACAGGCTGAGCGCCTCGCCGTCCATCATCACCACGCCGATCTCCTCAAGGATGCGCAGCGAGGCCTGGTGAATGCGTTCCACCTGCTCCGGGGTCAGGATCTCCAGCGGCGGCCGGGGATTGCGCAGAGGCCGAAACGGCAACTTCAGCAAAGGCGACTCGGCGCGCTGGCCGCGCCGCGCCGAACGGCGCTCGGAGCGGGGTTGGTCGGTCATCAGATGCTCGTCGGGCCTCGTCCGGGGTGGCCGCGCCGCGTTGGCGTCAGCCCAGCCCGGCCTGTTTCCAGATCGGCGGGAGGTGGGCGCGATTGTAGCGTATTTCGCGGGCGCCCAGGAAGGCGGCCAGCGTACGCACCGCCGCCGCCACCGCCGGCCCGGCCGCGGCCGGCGCCCCTGGCTCGGCGTAGATGGCGTTGATGGCCAGCCGCCCGCTGGCGCGATCCAGGGCCGGGTCCAGGCGTCCGATGAGACGGTCGCCATACAGGATCGGCAGGACGTAGTAGCCATACTTGCGCTTGGCCGCCGGCGTGTAGATCTCGATCTTGTAGTCGAAGCCGAACAGCTGCAGCGTGCGCGCCCGGTCGGCGATGAGGTTGTCGAAGGGCGAGAGCAGGGTGGCGCGCGGCGCCGGACCTTTGGCCGCCGGCTCGAACTCGGCCAGGGTCTCGGCGTGGGCGTACCAATCGCCGGCCCAACCTTTCACCGACACCCGGCGGACGCGGCCGGCTTTCTCCAGGTCCGCCAACGCCTCGGCGAAAAAGGGGTAGCGCCCGCGCACGAAGTGGTAGCGGATGTGGGTGGGTGTGGCCACGCCCAGGGCGCGCAGCGAGCGCTCGAGAGCGCGCCGCGTCGTCTCGCGCTCGGTCAGGCGTTCGCGCGGCGCCCAGGGCGGCAGCACGCGTTCGGCCAGGTCCCACTGCTTCTGGCCGTTGACGCGGCCGGCCACCATGATCCGGCCAGACAGCCACAGGAAATCGAGCATCTGGCTCACGTTGCGGCCGGAGGTCCAGCCGGTGGAGACCCAGGCTTTGGGCTCCAGCCCGTCTTCCTCCAGGTCGCGCGAGAGCAGCGGGCCGTGCCGCCGCAGGGCGCTGAGCAGGGTCCGCCGCAAACGGTCGTTGTCTTTCACCCAGACGCGCATGCGCCGGCCCCAGGCCGTCGGCTTGGGCGCGCGCGGCGAGAGATAGGCGCGCATGCGCGTGGCGTGGATCGGGTAATCCTCGGTCAGCACCAGCGACGCACAGTGGGCCCAGTACTCGAACAGCGTCCGGTCCTGCCAGAGCAGCTGATCCAGTTCCGGGAGGGCGTACGGTCCGAGACGGCTGTAGAGCACGAGCTGATGGCTGCGGGCCACGACGCTGATCGGGTCCAACTGCAGGCAGCCGAGCGTGCGCGCCAGGTCCAGCAGCCCGGCGGCGTCCGGGGCGGGCCGCGGCCCGGCCAGGCGCTGGGCGCGCAGGCTCAGCTGGCGGGCGGCGGCCGGGGTGAGAGTCACGGCGGCGGGAGCGGTCATCGCGGTAGTTTCCTTCCGTTGCGCGCGCGGCGCGGAGTCCGTATCATACGCTTAGCCAGGCGCAGCCGGCGTTGGCCCGGCCCGGCGGGAGGGGACGATGAATGTTGGTGCTTTTCAGGATGAGCGCGTGGGGCTGCGGCCGCTGGAGGCCAGCGACCTCGACGCGCTGCGTGACTATCTCAATCAGCCCGAACTGGAGGGCTGCCGCTACCTGCCGTGGGAGGCGCCGGAAAAGGCGCCTCTCTCCCACGCCCAGTTAGGACACAGCCTGAGCCGCTGGGCCGACGACAAGACCGCCTATCACTTCGCCGTCATCGCCCGCGTCAGCGGCGCCCTGATCGGCCACGCCGAATGCGATTGGGGCTGGGACCCGCTCTGCCCGGACCTGACGGTTGTGATCGCGCCCGGTCAGCGCCGGCGCGGCTACGGCAGCGCCGTGGCGGCGCTGCTGCTGCGCCACCTGTTCGAGGCCACGCCCGCGCACAGCGTCGGCGGCTGGTTCGCAGACTGGAACAGTGCCGCCCGCGGCTTCGCACGCCGCCTGGGCTTCAGCGAAGCCGGCGGGATGCGCTGGGCCGGACTGCGGGAAGGCCAACCCTACGATCTGATCACCGTCGATCTGCTCCGACGCGAGTGGCGCCAGCAGCGCGAGGAGGCCCGGCATGCCGCTTGAAGGGACCCTCACCCGGTTGCGCGAAGAGCGCGCCGACGACCTGCCGTTCCTGCTCGGCCTGCGCAACGACCTGGACACGCAGGCCTGGAGCAAGACGCTGCCGCCCGATTACACCGAGCCGATGTATCAAAAGCGCTTTCAGGGCCGCGAGTTCTCGTTCGACCGCGACGACGGCCGCTTCCTGATCGAGCATCGCGAGAGCGGCGAGCGCGCCGGGATCGTGCAGTACTCGGGCCTGGAGCCGCGCTGGGCGGCCACCCTCGGCATCATGGTGGCCCGACCTTTCTGGGGCACCGGCCTGGCGCTGGACGCGCAGGAGGTCCTGCTGCGTTTCCTGTTTCAGGAGCTGGGGCTGCGCGTCGTGCGCGTGTGGACCCACAGCGGCAACCCGGCCGCCGTCGGGCTGGCGCAGAAATCGGGTTTCCGGGTGAGCCTGCGCCGGCGCGAGGCCGTCTTCAAGAACGGCCAGCTCCTGGACAACCTCAACCTGGACCTGCTGCGCGGCGAATACTTTGCGCGCCACCCGGAACTAACCGACGGTCTGCCGGCGCTCGCTTGACTACTGCGGGCGTTTCCGGACGCGCTGCCGGCCCGCTTTAGTTAACGCGCGCAGCGTGTTCCGCGTCAGCGTCTTGATGAACTCCACGCGCCGGAAACGCAGCGCCGACCAGTCCTCGTCGATGGCCACCTGGCGCACGGGCTCGAAGCCCAGTTGGCCCAGCACCGCCCAGCCCGTGTCGCGGTTGAAGTCGCAGGTATAGCGTTTGGACGTGCCCTTCGGGTAGGCGAACCAGATGACGGCGTCGCCGGCGGCCTTCTTGGCCAGGCTGCGCGCGATGGCGTCGACGTCCTTCTGCTTGGTCACAAAGGCCAGGGCGAACGCGACCGTCTTCAGGTCCGCGGCCCGCCGGTGCACGCCGACCCCGCTCAGCGCTGCCAGCTCCGGCTCAAAGCTCTCCGGCGCGTTGAGCACCAGGATTGCGGCCTGGTCCTTCAGGTTGAGTTTGGCGAAGACAGACGGCATCACAACCTCCCGGCGCACTCAGGCTTCTTCGCTCCACAAGGCGTCGCGGTCCTGGCGGCGCCTCTCCTTGGCCGCCTCGTCCATGAAACCCACAGCCTTGTAGAGCTCCGGCCCGTACTCGCGCGTCTTGACGACCACGGGCATTGGCACGGCGTGGCCCAGGATCAGGGCCTGCTGCTTGGTGTCCAGGCGGGCCAGCACCTGACGCAGCTGCTGCGCGCCGCTGACGCCCGAGAACACGGCCTTGATGTCGGCCTCGTTGTCCAGCAGGCAGGTGACGCGCGTGCCGATCTGGCTCATCACTTCCTCGTCGATGCCGCTCGGGCGCTGGTCCACGATCAGCAGCGTGACGTTGTACTTGCGCAGCTCGCGCGCGATGTTGCCGAAGATGGTGTGCTGGGCGATAGCCGGGTCCAGGAACTTGTGGGCCTCTTCGATGGTGATCACCAGCGGGCGCGGCTCCTCCGCCTGCCGCCCGGCGGCTTTGTTCTTCTTGTCCACATACTTCTGGTGGATGCGGCGCGTGAGGAAGTTCGCCACCAGCACATAGGCGGCCAGCGTGTTGCCGTACACGCCGAACTCCAGCACGATGCTTGTCCCGCGGTTGAGGGCGTTGAAGATGTAGTCCACCAGATCATCCGGCGGCGTGCCCGGCCGCAGGAAGCCGAAGCGCCGGAAGAGCTCGAACTTGCGCTGGATGGCGCGCAGCGTGCCGCTCTGGATCTTCTCGGACTCTTCGATCTCGTCCACGGCCGAGGTATCGTGTTCGTCCAGCAGCCGCGAGACCCAATCCCGGCCGAGCTTGCGGCGCAGGTAATAGAGCGCGCCCACCTGGACGTCGCTCAGGCCCAGCACGCCGGCCAGCATCTCCACGTCCTCGGGCTCGATCTGGTCGTAGCCGATCAGGAGCGTCCCGTCGACCTTGCTGCCGCGGTGGCGCGAGGTCTCCGGGTCCAGCGTGATCACCTGGACGCGCCCGTCCGGGAAGAGCTGGCGCAGGCCCTTGTACTCGCGGCCGTGCTCGTCGTGCACGCTCCAGCCGTAGTCGTTGTGCATGTCGAAGATCAGGTTGACGGCGGCGTTGGCTTTGACCAGGCCGGCCAGGATCGTGCGGGTGACGAAGCTCTTGCCGGTGCCGGACTTGCCGAAGACGCCGGACGAGCGCTCGACAAAGCGCTTGAGGTCCAGGTTGACCTTGACCGTCTCCATATCCAGCGGCGCGCCGATGTGCCAGTGAGTGTCGTCTTCCTTGCCGAAGATCCGGTCCACGTCCTCGGGCGTGGCCTCGAAGACGGGCGAGAAGTGGGCGGGGATGGTCTTGACCGGCCGGGGCGTGTCGGCGCCCTCGTCCAGGACCAGCATCGGCGCGACGTTGAGGCGCCCGAAGGCCAGCTCGGTGCTGTAGACAAAACGCGCGAACTCGTCGTCGGCGTCCGGCGGCGTCTTGAACAGGTCCGGGTTGGTGTGGTCCAGGGCGATGTCGGTGATGAGCGAGAAGAAGCGCCGGCGCGAGGCGCCCTCCACCACCACGTACTTGCCCACGGCCAGCTCCTCGATGACGACGCCGGGCGGCACGCCGCGCTCCACGTCGCCGGGGTCGAGCTTCACATCCAGCCCGGCCGAGAGTGAGCCGCCCACCACTAATCCCAGGCGCTGCCGGCGCTCCCGGCGGAAGAAATCATCCAGTTCAGAACGGAAGGCCATCGTCGTAAATCCCCGGTTGCCACGAATGGCGCGAATTACGGCCAATTACACGAAGAGCTCTATTTCACGACGCGCTTGGTCTCCAGCGATTTGGAGCCAAAATTCAACAGAAGCGCCAGCCTCAAGCCGGTGGCGGCTAGATAGTGCTGCGCCTGGGCCGCATGAGCCGCAGTCAAGGCTGAAACCGCCTTGAGCTCCAGGATGACTTTGTCATCCACGACGAGATCGGCTTCAAACTCGCCCACCAGGTGATTCTTATAGCGCACGGGCAAACGCTGATACTCAACGAACGC
Organism: uncultured Anaerolineales bacterium; assembly: GCA_937952305.1. Taxonomy (GTDB): domain Bacteria; phylum Chloroflexota; class Anaerolineae; order Anaerolineales; family UBA6663; genus SpSt-583. Next base: position 48,463 of record CALFZO010000116.1, read on the forward strand.
AATCTGACGTAATTGCAGCTCGTGGACGAGAGCACGCTGATACACCGACTCCAGGAAGCCCGGACCCAGGGTCCGATGAACCTCCATGGCCGCGCCAACAATGGCGTAGGCCAACTCCTTGTAAAGTATCTCCGCCATCTCCAGCCGCCAACTTAGTGGAATTCGTCTGAATTCGTGGTCTTCGTGGCTAGGATCCAGGCCGGAGGCGGCGCAGGAGGCGCTCCAGGCGCGGCAGGTCACGCTGGAGCAGGCGCGCCAGCTCCCGGCCGGCGCGGCGCCGGAAGTGGGCGTGGTCCTGGGGCGGCCGGGCCGCGGCCGCGCGGGCCAGCGACTCGGCCAGCAGTTCGTCGGCCGGCGCCTCGGCTGAATCGACGATCAGGCGCAGATAATCCAGGCATTCCGTGAACGCCGCGATCTCGTCGGCCGAACACAGGTGGATGGTGTCCAACGTCAGCGGCGGCTGCGGCGGCAGGCCCTGCACGTACGTCTCGCCGGCGCGATAGCCCACGGCCAGCACGCTCACCTCGATCGGCACCTGGCGGTTCAGGCGCTGGTCCAGGATGTATTCGTCACTCAGGTTGGGCGTCGCCACCATCGGGCGGACGAAGGCGTCGTCCTGGACCACCAGATCGTAGACCAGGCCGATCACGTCCGAGCGCCCGCGCTGGGTCGGCGCCCGCACAAAATCGCCGAAGCGCGGCACATCCGGCTCCGGCACCTGGCAGCCGAAGACGAAGCCGGAGGTGGAACTGCGCAGCAAGCGGCCGATGTGTTCACTCAGCATGTCCAGTCTCCCATGTCAGACCCGCGCCGGCGGCGGCCCGGCCTCACGGATAGCGCCGCTTGCCGGACCCGGTCCAGGCCTTGCCCTGCGCCTTCTGGCTGACGCTCGGGTTCAGCCCGCGCCGGATCAGCCCGCCGATGACCATGTGTTCGAACTCGCGCCGTTCGCTCACCGTGACCACGGCCAACTCGTGCGCGCGCATCAGGACGTACGGGAAGCCGTCGGTGACGCGGCTCTGCTCCACCAAGGCGGCGTGGACCAGGTCCAGCTTGGCCGGGTCGCGCGCCACCCACTCCGGCACCTCCACGCGCAGCAGCGCGTCTTTGCCCGGCCGGCCGGCGTTCAGGTAAAAGAAATAGATCGTGTGGCCGCGCGGCCGGTAATTGTCTTGGTTGGCGGGCGAGGCGTTCTCAAACAGCGCGCTGCGCTCGCCGGGCGCGAGCAGGCCGAAGACCAGGCCATCTGTCAGGTGCGTGAACGGCCCCAGGTCATTCAAGGCTTCCTCGCCGATCTGCTCCAGCGCCAACTCGGACAGGCGCAGCAGGCGGACGACGTTGGCGGCCCGCGGCCGATCCACCACGCCGGCCACGGCGGCGCCGGCGGCGCGCAGCTCGTCGAGCTCGCTTAAGTAGCCGTCCAGCAGCTCGTCGATCAGGCGCTGGTTGGGGACCTGCAGGGTGATGTAGAGCAGCAGGCCGTTGTCCAGCAGCGCCACCACCGGCGCGTCGGTTTCGAGCTGGGCCAGGCGCGCCAGCTCACCCAGTTCACGCGTGTCGCGCTCGGCGTCGATCTTGACGCTCGGGATCTGGCCGCCATCCTCCTCGTACAGATGCGCGTCGTCGAAGAAGACGGCCGGCCGCGAGGCCGCGCGCGGCGCCTCGCCGGAGCCGTGGCGAAAGGCGAGGCTGCCGATGTTGATGAGGTAATACAGGGCGACGCCGTGCCGATCCGGGTAGATCTGCGAGCCATCGGCGGCCAGCACGTTGACGCGGGCCGGGTGCGCCGGGAGCGGAAACCGCGCGTCCACGGCCTCGCCGGTGGGGATGGCGCCCGGCCAGCGCTTGCCGGCCTTGGCGATCTTGCGCCGCAGGGCCTCGTCGGCGACGCCGATCTCGGCCAGGCGCCGGCGCGCCAGCGGGAGGGCGGCCTCCAGTTCGGCGAGCCGCTCGGCGGCGTTCGCGCTTAACGCGTTAACGGCCTCGGTCAGTTGGTTGAGTTCCAGCGCCATGCGCGGATTGTAGCACAGACGTTCGGGCCGCGATACTACTGCGGGCCGCGATACTACTGCGGGCCGCGACACTACTGCCGGGCCGCGATACTACTGCGGGCGGCGAGACCGCCCTCAAGCCGCCGGGCGGGCGCGGCCGTTGCGCCGGAACAGCAGCACAGCGCCGCCCAGCCCGAGCGCGCCGAGGCATACCAACCCGCACAGGCCGAGGGCGGCCGCGCCGACCCAGCCCGAGATGTCCACAAACTCCAGGCGCGTCACAGTGTCCTGGTACTCCGTGTCGGCGGCGGCGAAGGTGAAGGTATAGTCGTCCGCCACCAGGGACGGGATGACGGTGTCGTCGAAGCGCGTCAGGAACTGCCGCCCGGACAGCAGCGGCGCCACCTGGGAGCCGGCCGGCAAGCCGGCGGAGTCCAGGAAGCCGGCGTAGGCGACGCGTGAGGCGCCAGAGGCCGCGACCTTCTCGACGCGGTGATCGGCCAGGACATAGACGGACAGCGGGAACGGCGCGGGCGCCATCGCCGCCGGGCGCATGGTGTACACCGGCGTGTCGGCCTCAAACGTGATCCAGAGCGGGTCCAGTTGGCCGTTCAGAGACTCGCCCTGGCCGGCCGGCGTCAGGCGCGCGGCGACGTAGAACCAGCCGCGCTCGACGTACGGCGCCAGCACTTCGGTCAGACCGAACGGAAACGTGTAGCCGTTTTCCTTCAGCCAGTCCTCCAGCGCGGTCGCCTCGCTGGCGGCCAGCGTCGTCACCTCAAACGGGCCCAGAGTCTGCTGTTCCAGCACGGTCACGCCGCGGCCCGCCCCGTCCGGGGCGCCGGCGCTCATCATCGGGCCGAAACTCCAGCGCCGATCCACCACTACCCTGGGCGCGGTCAAAGTCTCCAACTCATCCAGGATGGCCGAGTCGCCCAGCTCCACGACGGCCGGCGCCGGCACCGGGAAGATCCAAGCCGCCTCGCTGGCCTCGCCAGTGACGCTCAACTCCATGAGGACGCGCTCCGTGCGGCCGTCCCACAGTACCAGGCCGCGTTCGCGCGCCATCCCGGCCTCGCCCTCCCGCGGGATGTAGGCACCGCAGGCCTCAGCGCCGGCGACTGGCGCCAACACGATTCCAACCAAAAGGACCCAGAGTAAGAGCCTGCGTTTGAAGTCGGTCTGGAGCTGCATGGCGGGATAGTCCTAGAGTGTGATTTGCGTTTGACCGCTGGGCATGTTAGACTTTTCTAACTAACCCCACGTAAAGGTTAACAAGCATGGCCGAGAAAATCCTGGTCATCGATGACGACGAGAACACGCTCTGGCTGGTGAGCACCCTGCTCCAGCATAACGGTTTTCAGGCCGTGACAACGTCTTTACCGACGGACGGTTTGAAGATCGCCCAGGACCAGAAGCCAGATATGGTGCTTCTGGATGTGATGATGCCAGATATGGATGGCTGGGAGGTCTGCCGGCGGCTGCGCGAGTTCTCGGAAGTCCCGGTGATGTTCATCACCGCTAAATCCGGCATCAAGGACGTGGTCCGGGGTCTGGAGATCGGCGGCGATGACTACATCGTCAAGCCGTTTGACAACCGCGAACTGGTGGCGCGTGTCAAGGCCCACCTGCGGCGCCAATCGTCTGACCATAAGACCACGGACGAGCTGGTGTTCAACAACGGTGAGCTGCGCATCAATTTCCTCACCCGCGAGGTCTTCGTGCGCAACCAGCTGGTGGAACTTACGCCCAAGGAGTTCTCGCTGCTGTCCCTGCTGGCGCGCAACGCCGGCCGCGTGCTCACCCGCAGTGAGCTGATCGCCCAGGCCTGGGGCCCGGAGTACGGCGACGCCACCGAGAGCCTCAAGCTCTACGTCCACTACCTGCGCAAGAAGATCGAGCGCAACCCAGACAAGCCGGACTACATCATCACCTCACGCGGCGTCGGCTACCGGTTCGCCAGCCGCTGAGCCGATCCCTCAATCCGACAAGAGCCCGCGCAACAGGGCCAGCGCCGTCTGCACGGTCTGGCCCTGTTCGTCTTTTTCCGGATCGACGGCCGTGAGCGCCAGCGCGGCCAGATGCGCGCGCACCTGGCGCGCGGCCGCCAGCGCCGCGGACAGCGACAGGCCGCCGGGGGCCGGGTAGTTCACGCCCGGCGCCAACGCCAGGTCGAGCGCGTCGATATCGAAATGCAGATAGGTGGGCCGGGCCTCGGCCGTGAACCGCGTCAGGTCGGCGGGTGGGAAGCGCCGCACCGGGGTTGTGTCCAGCAGAGCCGCCTCCGGCTCGTCCAGGTCGCGCACGCCCAGCAGGGCAACCTGGGCCTCGTCCACGGGCCGCGCCAACCCGGCCGCGGCGCGCAGCTCGTCCAGCCCGCGCCCGCACACACAAGCCAGCGGCATCCCACCCAGATACCCGGACAGCGTTGTCGCCGGCGTGTTGAAATCCCCGTGGGCGTCAAACCAGGCGATCCCGAGGTCACCGGCGAGGGCGCGGCGCAGACCCGCCACGACGCCGATGGCCACCAGGCAGTCGCCGCCCAGGATCAGCGGCAGTGTGCCCGCCTGCCGCGCCGCCGCCACGGCCTCCGCCAGCCGCGCGCTGTTGCGGCCGAGGCGGTCCATTTGACTGCCCGACCCGAGGTCCAGGGGGTGCTCGGCCACGCTGACGGCGTGCCCGTCCGACTGCAGGGCCGCCACCAGGCCGGCCGCCAGGAGCGCTTCCGGCGCCCGGCCCATGCTCTGGCGGAACTGATCGAGCGCGAAGGGCGAGGGGATGAGGGTCAGGCGCATGGCTCAGTTGGGCAGCAGATACTTTTCTAGGAACTCAGCTGCGTCGCGCCAGGCCTTCAGCTCGTTTTCGCGCTTGGTGAAGCCGTGGCCTTCGTCTTCATAGACGTCGTAGCGCACGTCCACGCCGCGCGCGCGCAGCTTTTCGGCGATCTGGTCCGACTCGGCTTTGACGACGCGCGGGTCCTTGGCGCCCTGGATGATGAAGAGCGGCGCCCTGATCTGGTCCACGTACGTGATCGGCGAGCGCGCGATCAGGAAGTCCCGGTCGGTCTCCGGGTTACCCACCCACTCGTCCATGAAGCGGCGCCAGTGCGGGGGCACGGCCTTGACGAAGGTCAACAGGTTGGACGGGCCGACGATGTCCACGGCCGCGGCCCAGTAAACGGGCAGGCGCGACACCGCCGAGAGCGTGGCAAACCCGCCAAAGCTGCCGCCGAACACAGCGATGCGCGCCGGGTCGACCCAGTCCAGCGTGTGCAGATACTTGACCGCGGCCTCGATATCCTGCAGCTCGCCGCCGCCCCAATCGCGATGGATGAGCTTCTGGTAGGTCTTGCCGTAGCCCGTGGAGCCGCGGATATTCGGCGCCAGCACCCCCAGGCCGCGGCTGGTCCAGTACTGATACATACCGGCGTAGATGTAGATCGGGCGCTCCTGGGCCTCCGGACCGCCGTGGATGGACAGGATCACGCCGGCGCGGTTGCGGGCGCTGGCCCCTTTGGGCTTATAGAGCCAGGCCGGGATGCGGCGTTCGTCCCAGGTGGGGTAACGCACCAGGGAAGGCGTGCTCAGTTCGCGCTCGTCCAGGCCGCCCAGCATGGAATGCGTGATCTGCTTGACCGTGCGCCGGCGCAGGTCCAGGATGAAGATCTCGGCGCAGTGCGTGGGCGTCATCCACAGCAGGGCCAGCTTGTCGCCGGCCGGCGCGAACACCAGGTTCACCAGCACGCCCGCCGGCAGTTCCGGCAGCCGGAGCAGTTTGCCGGAGGCGAGGTTGCGCACGTACAGGCGCGAGTAGCCGTCCTCGTTGACGACCCAGGCCAGGAAGCGGCCGTCGTCCGAGCCGGCCACGTTTTCCACGTCCCAGTCCGGCGTCTCCACCCAGTCCCACTTGTACTTGCGCACATCGTAGAAGGCCAGGCCCGTGAACTCGCGGCCCTCGTCGGTGAGGAAGTAGAAGCCGCGCTTGTCGGCCGCCCACGGGCCGGGCTGGTACTTCACCTGGCCGTCGTGCTCGGTGAGCAAACGGTGCGCGCCGTCACGCGGGTCCACCAGGTACAAGTCCTGGTTGGTGTTGGACTTCACGTCTACGGCCACCAGGCGCTTGCCGTCCGGCGACCAACCGCCGAAACCGTAGAGGGCCGTGCCGGCCAGCACGCGCCGGGTCTCGCCGGTCTTGTGGTCATGCACCAGCACGTCCATATTGGCGTGGTTGTCGCGGTCGTTGGCGTACAGGGCCAGGTAGCGGCCGTTGGGCGACCAGGCGTTGGCCTCAATGAAGTGCTGGGTCTCCGCGGCCGTGGTGAGGCGTTCCGGCTGGCCGCCGCGGGCCGGGATGAGGAAGACGTGCGTAAACTCGTCGCCGTGCTGGTCGGCCGTGAAGGCGATGTGCTCGCCGTCTGGGGCCCAGGCCACCTGGCGCACGGACTGCTGCGAGAAGACGGTCAATTGGTGCGGGAAACCGCCGGCCGTGGATTGCCGCCACAGGTTGAACTGGCCGGACGTATTGACCGTGTAAGCGATCTCCGACCCATCCGGGGAAAAGCTCAGGGCGCCCAGGCCGTAGCGCCGGATGGCCGTGAATTGCTCGAAGGTGGAGGGCTTCTTGGCAGGCATGGCGGCTCCTGAGAGGGTGGGCAGTGGTGGTTAAGGTCGTTCAGCCGTCCAGCCACTCGACGACGGTGGCTTCGCCCTGGCCGACGCCCACGCACAACGTCGCCAGGCCATAGTACGGGCGCGGCGTCTGCGGGGCGCGGCGGCGCATCTCGTGGACGAGCGTGGTCACGAGCCGGGCGCCGCTGCAGCCGAGCGGGTGGCCGAGGGCGATGGCGCCCCCGTTGACGTTGGTGATCTCCGGCCGGAGCCCCAACTCCCGGATCACGGCCAGCGCCTGCGCGGCGAAGGCCTCGTTGAGCTCGATCAGGCCGATCTGGTCCAGCGTCAGGCCGGTCAGCGCCAGGACCTTGCGCACCGCCGGGATCGGGCCGAGGCCCATCACGCGCGGCTCGACGCCGGCCGCGGCCGAGGCCACCACACGCGCGAGCGGCTTCAGGCCCAACGCCTCGGCCTTGCGCGCGCTCATCAGCACCAGGGCGGCGGCCCCGTCGTTAATGCCGGACGAGTTGCCGGCCGTCACGCTGCCATCCGCCTTGAAGGCCGGCCGCAGCTTGGCCAGCGCCTCCAGCGACGTATCCGGGCGCGGATGCTCGTCGCGGCTCACCAGCACGGGGTCGCCTTTTTTCTGGGGCACCGGCACCGGCACGATCTCGTCCGCGAACCGGCCGCTCTCGATCGCGGCCGCGGCCCGGCGCTGGCTCTCCAGCGCGAAGGCGTCCTGATCGGCGCGCGTGATCGGGCGCCCCTGCGCCTGCCACTGCGCGACGACGTTCTCGGCGGTCTCGCCCATGGAATCGATGCCGTAGCGCTCCTTCATTTTGGGGTTGACGAAGCGCCAGCCGAGCGTAGTATCGAAAGCAGTGACGTTGCCAAAGGCCCATTCCGGGCTGGTCTTGGGCAGCGCGTACGGCGCGCGCGTCATGCTCTCCACGCCGCCGGCGATGACGACCTCGGCCTCGCCCGCCTTGATGGCGCGCGCCCCGGCGTTGACGGCGGCCAACCCCGACGCGCACAGGCGGTTGAGCGTCACGGCCGGCACCGCCGCCGGGAAACCGGCCAGCAGCACGGCCATGCGCGCGACGTTGCGGTTGTCCTCGCCGGCCTGGTTGGCGCAGCCCAGGTAGACCTCGTCGATCAGGGCCGGATCCAGGCGGGCGCGCGCGGCCGCTTCTTTAATCACCAGCGCGGCCAGATCATCGGGGCGGAGGTCCTTGAGGGCGCCGCCGTGCCGGCCGATCGGCGTGCGCACGGCGGAGACAATCACGGCAGACTGCATTGAAAGCTCCTGGAACAAGGACTTGGGCGGAGTGACACGAGGCCCGGCCCGGCGGCCGGTGGCGCTCATCATAAACCAAAGTGCTTAGCGGTCAAGTTCGTGCATCCTGACCAATTGCAAGTTGGTCGGCTTTGGCAGTACAATTTCAATGTTGCGGCGCAGCGCTCTTTCATGCGGCGCAATTTTCGTGTCAGCCCACAGCAGCGAGGCAGAATGCGCCACTCGGTACCCCACATCCAGCTCGAAAACAATATCCCGGAATGCCCAGCCTGCGACGCGCTGCTCAGTTTCACCCACGTCGCCGACATCGACCGCGATGGCAAGGTGTATCTGATCTTCTCGTGCCCGGCCTGCGGGCGCGGCGAGATGAAGTTCTGGCGCCCGGAGTGGCAAGAACTGACCGACCTGATCGTGGCCGACGAACTCTGAACGAACCAGGCCCCGGCGCGATTGAGCCGCGGCGCCACCCTGGCTGCCATCCCGCTGCTTCACTCAGCCTGAGTGGGGAAGGCGGAGGCCAGGATACACGTTATCCGTCAGGGGGGATTCCTCTTCGCCGCCGGTCTGCCGCGCGCCGCGCAGGCCGGTCCCGCCGACCCCATCGTCCAACCGGGTGAATTCTCTACCGGATCGGCTGGCGCTGCGGCGTGAGCAAGCCAACGGCCGTGCCGGACACGGCCCTCTCCGTCAGGCAGAGCCAGTTGATCCCGGTAGATGCCGGTTGAGATCCAGGACTGAAGCCCGGCCCGGCGTTCAGCCCGAGTAGCGAAAGCCGGCCTCGGCCAGGGTCAGCGGCGCGCCCTCGCGCTGCACGCCGGCCTCCACCACCTCGGCCACGTACAGCACGTGGTCACCCGAGCGCACGCTGGCGTTGACGCGGCACTCCACCCAGCCCAAGGCCGCTTCCAGGATCGGCGCGCCCGTCTCCGGCCCCGGCCGCCAGGCCAGCTCGGCCGCCTTGCCGGGATGCTTGGCGAAGGTACGGCCCAGTTGGCCGGCCAGCTCGCGTTGGCCGGTCTCAAAGACGTTGACGACGAAGGCGCCGCTGGCCTCGATCAGGCCGCGCGTGTGGCTCTCGGCCTCGGCCGCCAGCGTCACCAGCGGCGGCTCGAACGACGACTGCATCAGCCAGTTGGCCGTCATCACGCCGAGCTCGTCCCCCGAGCGGGCGGTGACCGCGTACAAGCCGTACGTGAACCAGCGCAACACCGACTTCTTGGTTTTCGGGTCCATTGTCACCTCCAGAAAATCACAGGTGCGCCTTGACGGCCTCGGCCGCCGCGCGCGTCATGCCCGGCACCTGGAGCAGTTCTTCCAGGCTGGCCGCGCGGATCCCGTCCAGCGACCCGAACTTGCGCAGCAGGGCGCGCCGCCGCGCGGGGCCGATGCCGGGGACGCTGTCCAACTGCGACGCGATCCCGACCTTGGCGCGCCGCGCGCGGTGATGCTCCAGCCCGAAGCGGTGCGCTTCATCGCGCAGGCGCTGGACCAGAAACAGGCCCTGTGACCGGCGCGGCAGCAGGATCGACCCGCTCGCGCCGGGCTGGAAGAGCTCCTCCTGCTGCTTGGCCAGCGCGCAGACCGGCACCGCCTCAAACAGGCCGAACGCCTGCAGGACCTCCACGGCCACGCCCAACTGGCCCTGGCCGCCGTCGATGACCAGCAGGTCCGGCAGGCGCGCAAAGCTCTCGTCCACCTTGCGGCCCGGCGCCGGGGCTGACCCTGCGTCCGGCCCGTCCGGGCGCGACGTCTGCCAACGCTGGAAGCGGCGCGTCAGCGTCTCGCGCATCGAGGCGAAATCGTCTGGCCCCTCCACCGTCTTGATGTTGAAGTGGCGGTAGTGCCCCTTGCGGGGCGTGCCCTGCTCAAACACCACCATGCTGGCCACCGCCAGCACGCCCTGAGTGTTGGAAATGTCGAAGCACTCCAGGCGGTTGGGCGGGCGCGGCAGGTTGAGCGCGGCCTGCAGCTCGGCCAGCGCCTGGGTCTGGCGGTTGGTGTCCGCCTCCCACTGGGCCTTGAGCGAGGCCAGCGTGTCGGCGGCGTTCTCGGCCGCCATCTGCACCAGGTCTTTCTTGGCGCCCTGGCGCGGCACGGTCAGCACCACCTTCTCGCCGCTGCGCTTGTCGCGCAGCCATTCGCCGATGACCTCGGCCTCCGGCACGGCGCCGGGCAGGATCACCTCGGCCGGGATGTAGGCGGCCTCGTCGTAGAACTGCTTGACGAACTGGGTGACGACCTCGTCGTCGGCGGCCTCCTCGGCGCCCTCCAGGACGAAGTACTCGCGCCCGATCAGTTTGCCGGCGCGCACGAAGAAGATCTGGACGCAGGCGCTGCGGTCGTCGCGCGCGAAGGCGATCACGTCTGAGTCCATCTGCTCGGCCGAGATAATCTTCTGCTTTTCCACCACGCGCTCGATCGCCAGCAGTTGGTCGCGCACGGCCGCGGCCTTCTCGAACTCCAGAGTATTCGAAGCCGCCTGCATCTCGGCGCGCAGCCGGGCCACGATCGGAGCGGTGTGGCCGCGCAGGAACTTCCCCAGGTCGTCGATCATGGCCCGGTACTCGGCCTGGGTGCAGGCGCCGATGCACGGCGCCAGGCAGAGCTTGATGTCGTAGTACAGGCAGGCGCGCGGGTCCTGGCCGGTGATGACCCGGTCGCAGGTGAGGTACGGGAAGATCTTGCGCAGGATGTCCAGGGTCTGGTGGACGGCCCAGGCGCTGGTGTACGGGCCGAAGTAGCGCGAGCCGTCCTGGACCATCTGGCGCGTGACCGAGACTTTCGGGAAGGCGTCGCCGGTGTGCAGCTTGATGTAGGGGTAGCGCTTGTCGTCTTTGAGGCGGACGTTGTACTTGGGCCGGTGGCGCTTGATCAGGTTCATCTCGAGGATGAGCGCCTCGAGCTCCGACCCGACGATGATGTACTCCAGGTCGGCGATGTTCCGGACCAGCTCGCGCGTCTTGGCCGAATCGACGGTCTCGTGGAAATACGAGCGGACGCGGCTGCGCAGGTTGACGGCCTTGCCGACGTAAATCACCGTGCCGGCGGCGTTCCGGTAGATATAGCAGCCGGGCTTGGTGGGCAGCGTATCGAGTTTGTGTTGCAGGTGGTCGGGCAATGTCATAGCAGCGGCGGCCGCGCTGGACCGCAAAGAGATTATAGCGCGGGCGGGCCGCGCCCCGGCCGGCGGTTGGCATATAATCAGGGGATGCCAGCGCTTGAAGAACAAATCGGGTCCCTGTTGAGCACGCGGCGGTTGACGGTCGCCGTCGCCGAGTCCTGCACCGGCGGCCTGCTCGGCCACCGCCTCACCAACGTGGCCGGCGCCTCCGGCTACTTCCTGGGCGGCGTGATCGCCTACGCCTACGACGCCAAGGAACGGCTGCTGGGGGTGCACCACAACACCCTGTACACCCACGGTGCCGTGAGTGAGCCGACCGTACGCGAGATGGCGCGCGGTGTCCGGGCCGCGCTCGGCGCCGACCTGGGCGTGGCCGTGACCGGGATCGCCGGGCCGGGCGGCGGGCTGCCCGGCAAGCCGGTCGGGCTGACCTGGATCGGGCTGAGCGCGCGCGACATCGAGTTGGCGCGGCAGTTCGTCTGGGACGGCGACCGGATCAGCAACAAGGAGCGGTCGGCCGAGGCGGCCCTGCGCCTGATCCTGGATTACCTGCAGACCGCCTAGCCCGGCGAGCGAGACCAACGCATGCGCTCTTCCAATACCTTGCTGTTTGTGCGCGGCGTGCTGCTGATGGCGGTCGCGATCGCCGTCTTCTTCGGCCTCGAACTGGCTTTGGATGTGGCCGGCGGCGGCTACCCGCTTGACCGGCTGGCCTTCTTCGACGTGGCGGACGCCCGCCACTTCAACAACCTCCTCAACCGCAGCCTCAACCAGCTGCTCGGCGTCGTCTTCACCACCGTCGCCATCGCCGTGCCGCTGACGGCCAACCTGTATTCGCTTAAGTTCTTGGAGTTCTTCATCCAGGACCGCGTCAACGCCGCCGTGCTGATCCTGGCCGTGCTGGTCAACCTGGGCAACACCTGGGCCGGCTACGCGCTCAAGGCCAACCAGATCCCGGTGCTGCAGCTCAACTTCATCTTCCTGCTCAGCATCGTGAGCTTCGCCCTGCTCTTCCCGTACCTGTACTACATCTTCCGCTTCCTGCACCCCAGCACGCTCCTGGCGCGGCTGGAGAACGAGAACGTCTCCGACCTGCGCGCGGCCAGCCGGCGGCCGGGGATCAAGCGCGGCGAAGTGGCGGCCAACCTTGAGCACCTGGCCAACATCGCCCTGCGCTCAGTGGAACGCGGCGACCGCAACACCGCGATCGAAGGTGTCCTGGCGCTGGAGCGCGCGCTGCGCCACTATTGGACCGTGAAGCCCGGCCTGCCCCCGGCCTGGTTCGAGGCCGACCAGAACTTCTTCCTGGGGTTCTCGTCCGCGGCCGTAGACGACCTGACGGCCAGCCGCAGCTGGGTGGAGATGAAGCTGTTCGGCCAACTGCAGCAGGTCGTCGGCGCCGCCATCGGCCGGATGCCGGACGTCACCAGCACCTGCGCCAAGAGCCTGCGCAAGCTCGGCCTGGAAGCCGCCGCCCGCTCCGATCCGGCCCTGCGCGAGCTGGTGGCCGAGTACTTCAACACTCTGATCCGCCTGGCGCTCAACCGCCGCGACGCGCGGGCCGTGTTCACGGTCTTCGACCAGTACCGCCTGTTCGCCGAGACCATCAACGCGGAGTACCCCGACCTGGCCCTGGAGATCGCGTTCTACTTCCAGTACTACGGCCAGGTGGCGCGCGACACGCAGCAGACCTTCGTGGCCGAGGCCGTGGCCTATGACCTGGGCGCGCTCGTCCAGGCGGCCTGGAAGACCGGCGCCCCCAACCGCGAGCAATTGCTCGAACGCTTCCTGCACTACGACGAGCAGGCCCGCCATCCGCTCAAGGGCGTCAAAAAGGCGCAGGCCATCCTGGCCAGCGCCCTGCTGCAGTACGGCCAGCCGCAAGCCGCCGCCACCATCCAGGCCGCCTGGCGTCACCTGGAGCCGGACCTGGTGCGCCAGGTGCGCGACGAGTTGCTTTTCGTCCAGCGGGAGAAGTTCTGGGAGGTCAACGAGCGGCGCATGAACATCGACTACGTCCCGGCCCCGCAGCGCGAGCGCCTGCACGATTTCTTCGCCGCGCTGGAGGCCGCGGCCGGGGCGTAAGCCGGCTGACCCAACATGCGCGCCCTGGTCACCGGCAGCACCGGTTTTCTCGGCCAGCATCTCGTCCGGGAGCTGCTGGCTCACGGCTACGCCGTGACGGCGTTGGTGCGGACGTTTGAGCGCACGCGGGCCCTGCCGCGCGGCGTGCGCGCCTTCCCGGCCGACATCACCCAGCCGGAAGCACTGCGCGGCTGCCTGGCCGGCGTCGACGTGGTCTTCCACCTGGCGGCCGTCCCACTGGTGGGCGTCAAGGCCCCGGACCGGGCGCGCGTCCTGCGCATCAACGTGGACGGCACGCGCAACGTCCTGGCCCAGGCGGCGGCGGCGGGCGTGGGCCGCATCGTGCACGTCTCCAGCCTGGCCGTCTACGGGCACACTGCCGGCCGGCTCGTCGACGAGACGTACCGCCCGGGCAGCGTGGCTTTTCAGGGAGAGGCGCAGCGCACCCAGCACCTCGCCCATTTCCAGGCGGCGGCGCCGCTGCAGGCCAGCGGCGCGCCCGTGATCATCGCCTGCCTGGGCGCGCTCTATGGGCCGGGCGACCGCTCCGGCCTGGCGCGGCTGCTGCGCCGCCACGCGCGCCGCCAACTGCCGGTGCTCATCGGCCCGGACAATGCGCGCTCCTGGACGCTGGCCGCGGACGCCGCGGCCGGGCTGCGCCTGGCGGCGGAGCGCGGGCGCCTCGGCGAGGTCTATCACTTGGCCGGGCCGGCCCACACCTGGCGCGCTTTCCTGGAGGCGTGCGCGCAAGCCAGCGGCGCCCCGCCTCCTTGGCTCTGGCTCCCGTCACGGCTGGCGGCGGTCGGCGCGCAACTGCTGGCGCGCCCGGCGCCCCATTGGGCGGAGCGCCTGCGCAGCGTCGCCGGCATCACGTACCTGGGCCGCGCCGACAAAGCCGCCCAGGAATTGGGTTGGCACGCGCGTCTGCTGGCAGAGGGCCTGCCGTCGACATTCGACTGGCTGAAAGAGACTTGACGTGAAACGCTGGCTGACCTTTCCCCCTGGCTCCGTCCTGTTAGGCCTCACGCTGGCCGCCCTCTCGGCGACGGTCGGCATCTGGTTCGTGCTGGCCTGGATCGGCCGCGCCCTGGCGCCGGCCACCATCATCGACCTCGAATTCGCTTGGTCGCCGGAGCGGCTCAACACGCTGACCGGCCTGTGGGGGGAGGCCGGCACCGAGGCGGCGCGGCTCTCCCTGTGGGTGGATTACCTGTTCATGCCGGCCTACGCCCTGCTCTTCGGCGGGCTGACCCTGCTGACGGCGCGCGCCGCGGCCGGCGTCTGGCAGAACCTGGGATTGTGGGCGACGGCGCTGGCGTTCGTGGCCGCCCTGTGGGATGCGCTGGAGAACACGCTGCTGCTGACCGCGCTGCCGCCGGCCAGCCCGAGCGCGCTCGCCCTGCCGGTGGCCGGCAGCGCGGCCGCGCTCAAGTTCGGGCTGCTGGCCGTCTGCCTGGTGTACCTCGGCGCGGCACAGGCGGCCCGCTGGCGGACACGCCGCTGAACGCGCCATGCTTTCTTGGTGGCAGCTTCCCGTCGGTTTTGCGCTGGCCGGCCTGATCGCGGCCCTGGCCTACTGGCGCGGCTCGCTCTCGCGCTCGGGCGCCGCGGGCGCAGTGCTCATCGGCACCACGATCTTCGGTCTGGGCGGCTGGGCGCCGGGGACCCTGCTGGTGCTGTTCTTCGTCTCGTCCAGCGCACTCTCGCACTTCAAGGAACAACGCAAGGCGGCCCTGGCTGAGAAGTTCAGCAAGGGCAGCCGCCGGGATCTGGCGCAGACGCTGGCCAACGGCGGCGCGGGCGCCCTCATCCTGGTGGCCAACACGCTTTGGCCGCACCCGTTCTGGTGGGCGGCCTACGTCGGCGCCCTGGCCACCGTCAACGCCGACACCTGGGCGACGGAGCTGGGCGTGCTCAACCGCGCCCGGCCGCGCCTGATCACGACGCTGCGCCCGGTGGAGGCCGGCACGTCCGGCGGAGTCTCCGTCACCGGCACCTTGGCGGCGCTGGGCGGCGCCGCCCTCATCGCCCTGACTGCGGCCGGTTTCCACCTGGCCGGCGGCAGCGGCCTCGGTCCGGCGGCGGCGCTGGCCGTGGCCGGCACCCTGGCGGGCCTGTCTGGCTCACTGATCGACTCCGCGCTCGGCGCGACGGTCCAGGCGATCTACTTCTGTGATGCCTGCGCCAAGGAGACCGAGCGCTTCCCGCGCCACCTGTGCGGCACGCCCACCCGCCCGCTGCGCGGCTGGCCCTGGCTGGACAACGACTGGGTGAACGGCCTGAGCTCCGTCCTGGGCGCCCTGCTGGCCGGGCTGCTCAGCGCCCTGCTCTGAGCGGCCGGCGCCGGGACTGACCCATGCAGACTCTCCATCGCCTGCGCCTGGACCGCCGCTTCATGGAGAACGTGGCGGCCTGGGAACGCCTGCCGGCGCGGCCGGCGCGGTATGCGCCCTGGCCGGCCGGCCTGGACCCGCGCCTGCCGGCGGCTCTGCGCGCGCAGCAGATCGAGGCACTCTACACGCACCAGGCCCGCGCCGTGGAGGCCGCGCTGCGCGGCGAGAACGTGGCCGTGGTCACGGGCACGGCCTCCGGCAAGACCTTGGGTTACAACCTGCCGGTGTTGCACGCCCTCCTGGCCGACCCGAACGCGCGGGCCCTGTACCTGTTCCCGACCAAGGCGCTGGCCCAGGACCAGGCCGACGAACTGGCCGGGTTGATCGCGGCGCTGCCGGGGACGCCGTCCGCCGCCGTCCACATCTACGACGGCGACACCCCCCAGGCGCAGCGCCCGCGCATCCGCAAAGCCAGCGGCCTGCTCATCTCCAACCCAGACATGCTGCACGCCGGCCTGCTGCCGCATCACCCGCGCTGGGCCGAGTGGCTGGCCGGACTGCGCTATGTGGTGCTGGACGAACTGCACGTCTACCGCGGCCTGTTCGGCTCGCACCTGGCCAACGTCCTGCGCCGCCTCAAACGCTTGTGCGCGTTCTACGGCGCGCGTCCGCAGTTCCTGTGCGCGTCCGCCACCATCGCCAACCCGCGCGAGCTGGCCGAAAAACTGATCGAGGCGCCGGTGACGCTGATCCCGCCGGACGATGACGGCGCGCCGCGCGCCGAGAAACACTTCGTCGTCTACAACCCGCCGGTGTTGGACACCGCCACCGGCGTGCGGCGCTCGTATCTGCTGGAGGCCCAGCGCCTCACCAGCGAGTTCCTGAACGACGGCGTGCAGACGGCCTTGTTCGCGCGCTCGCGCAACGCCACCGAGATCCTGCTCGGCTACGTCCGCGACGCGGCCGAACGGTCCGGCGGCCCGGCCAGCCTGGGGCGTGAAGCCGTGCGCGGCTATCGCGGCGGCTATCTGCCGCTGGAACGCCGCGAGATCGAACGCGGGCTGCGCGCGGGCAGCGTGCGCGGCGTGGTCGCCACCAACGCCCTGGAGCTGGGCGTGGACATCGGCCAACTGGGCGCGGTGGTGATGGCCGGTTACGCCGGCACCATCGCCTCCACCTGGCAGCAGGCCGGGCGCGCCGGCCGGCGCTCCGAGACCAGCGCCGTCGTGCTGGTGTGCTCGGGCGCGCCGCTAGACCAGTTCCTGGCGGCCCATCCGCGCTACCTGTTCGAGACCTCGCCCGAGCACGCGCGCATCAACCCAGACAACCTGGCCCTGCTGGCCAGCCACCTGCGCTGCGCCGTGTTCGAGCTGCCCTTCGAGCCGGGCGAAACTTTTGGCGGCTTCGCCGACGTGGGCGCCGTGCTGGAGGCGCTGTCCGACGAAGGTGAGGTGACGGCCAGCGGCGGCGCCTATCGCTGGGTGGGCAGCACCTATCCGGCTGAGGCCATTTCGCTGCGCTCGGCCACCAGTGACCGGGTGCTGATCCAGTCCGTGGACGCACCGGACGCGCGCCCGCGCGTGATCGGCGAGGTGGACCGGGCGACCGCACCCGTGCGCGTGCACGTCGGCGCCGTCTACCTGCATGAGGGGCGCGCCTACCTGATCACGCGCCTGGATTGGGAGAACGGCCTGGCCGAAGCCCAGCCGCAGGAGGTCGATTACTTCACCGAGGCCGGCGAGGCGGTGGAGGTCAAGATCGTCACCGTGGCCGAGGCCCAGGAGCGTGCCCCGGAGGATGACGGCCGGCCGGCGGCAGGGCCGTCCCACGCCTGGGGTGACCTGCTCATCACCGCCCAGGCCGTCACCTACCGCCAGGTGAAGCGCTACACCCACGAAACCCTCGGCTACGGCCAGATCGATCTGCCGCCGCACGAGTTCCAGACCACGGGCTACTGGCTGTGGTTCCCGCCGGAGCTGGTGCAGCAGCTGGCGTTGGACGGCATCGCCGTCGGCCCCAACCACTACGGCCCCAACTGGGAGCAGCAGCGCAACGCGGCGCGCGCCCGCGATGGCTACCGCTGCCGCCAGTGCGGGCGGCGCGAGGCGCCCGGCGAGCGCCAGCACAGCGTCCATCACGTCGTCCCGTTCCGGACCTTCGGTTACGTCCCCGGCGTGAATGAGAATTACCGCACGGCCAACGCCCTGGACAACTTGCTGACGCTCTGCCAGCCGTGCCATGACCGCCTGGAAGCCGCCCGCGGCACGCAGACGGCCCTGGGCGGGCTGGCCCACGCGCTCGGCAACATCGCCCCGCTCTTCCTGATGTGTGATCCGCGCGACGTCGGTGTGCTGGCCGAGCCGCGCTCAGCCGAGACCGGCGCGCCCACCCTCACGTTCTACGACCGGGCGCCGGAGGGCCTCGGCCTGGCCGAACAGCTCTACCAGTTGCGCGGCGAACTGCTGCGCGGCGCGCGCGAGCTGATCGCGGCCTGTCCCTGCCGCGATGGCTGCCCGGCCTGCGTGGGGCCGGTGGGCCTGGAAGTCACCAACGTTAAGGCCCTGGCCCTGCGGTTAGCCGAACACCTGACGGCGCGGTAACGGCTCCCCGGCTCAAACGCACGACCCTGGCCGCCAGTGCCCCCAAAACACACGCCCCCGCCGGCTTGAAGCGCCGGCGGGGGCGTAACTGTCTCTGACGATAGGGTGTTGGCGTCAGCGCGGCGTGCGCGCGCAGGCCTCGATCACGATGGCGTCGATGTAATCCTGACCCAGCGTGCGGGCCACCGAGATGCGATGGTGGCCGTCGCGCACATAGTAGGTGCCGCCGACCTTCACCAGGTCCACTGGCGGCAGCGTGCGGCCCTGCCGCCAAGCCGTGAACACGCTCGTCCAGCGGTCCTTGTTCTCCGCCCGCAGCGGGTGGAAGTCGGCGTCGAAGTCCTCACACCGGTTCTCGGAGCCGCGGATAGCGTCCACGGGCACCACCTGCGCGCCGGCGAAGTGCTGGCCTTCCAGGCCGTCCGGCAGCGCCTCCAGCTGGTGCGCGCGGCCGGTGAGCTTGGCCCACAGCCGGTCCCACAGGCCGCGCAGGTAAGCGCCCTCGAAGGCGTTGGCCGCCGTGCCCGGGTTGCGCCTGGCCGTCAGACTGAAATTCAGGGTATCGGTCGCGAGCATGGCTGGCCTCCTTCCTTGTTTTCGATCCTGGCCCCAGATTACGCCGGCCCCGTTTCGGCCCCGGTTCAGCCGGCGTCCGTTTCGGCGTTTCGGCGGGCGTTTCGGCCGCCGGCCGGGCCATGATCTATAATCCACGCTGATGTCCGGCCTGAAACTCCTGCTATTTGGACCGCCCCGCGTCGAACTGAATGGCCAGCCCGTCAACACCGAGCGCCGCAAGGCGCTGGCGCTGCTGACCTACCTGGCCGTCACCGGCGCCAGCCGCAGCCGCGAGGCGCTGGCCACCCTGTTCTGGCCTGACTACGACCAGAGCCGGGCGTCAGCGTACCTGCGCCGCACGCTCTGGGAGTTGAACCAGATGCTGGGCGAGGGCTGGGTGGAGGCCGACCGGGAGGCGGTGACGCTGGCGCGCCGGCCCGGGCTGGACGTAGACGAGTTCCGGGCCCGGCTGGCCCTGGGCCGGCCGGCCGCCACGCCCCTGGCTGAGCGGGTGCGCGCCCTGACAGACGCCGCCGCCCTGTACCGCGATCACTTCCTGGCCGGCTTCAGTCTCAAAGACGCGCCCGACTTCGACGAGTGGGTCTTCTTCCAGGCCGAGGGCCTCAAGCGCGATCTGGCCTTCGTCCTGGAGACGCTGGTCCGCCTGCACCTGGACGCCGATCCGGCCGCCGGCCTGGAACCGGCCCGGCGCTGGCTGGCGCTCGACCCGCTCAACGAGGCCGCCCACCGCGCGCTGATGATGACGTATGCCCGCTCCGACCAGACCGCGGCTGCCCTGCGCCAATACGATGAGTGCGTGCGCGTGCTGCGCGCCGAGCTGAGCGTGGCGCCGTCGGCCGAGACCACGGCCCTGGCGCAGCAGCTCCGCGCCGGCGGCGCGCGGCCAGCGGAACCGGCCCCCGCCCCTGCCGCCACGAGCCGGGCGGGATCCCGGCTGCCGGCCCAGGCCACACCCTTCGTCGGGCGCGCGTCAGAGCTGGAGCAGCTGGCGGCTCTGCTGGCCGACCCGGACTGCCGCCTGGTGACGCTGACCGGGCCGGGCGGCGTGGGCAAGACGCGCCTGGCGTTGAAGGCGGCCGAAGCCCAGCAAGCCGCCTTCAAGCACGGCGTTTACTTCGTGCCGTTGGCGCCCGTGCAGGCGCCGGACCTGATCATCTCGGCCATCGCCGACGCCGTCGGTTTCCGGTTCTTCGGCCAGGTCGAGAACGACAACGCCCACCAGCTCTACAACTTCCTGCGTGAGCGCGAGCTCCTGCTGGTGCTGGACAACTTCGAGCACCTCATCACGGGCGCGCCGCAGTTGAGCAGCCTGCTGGAGGCCGCCCCGCGCGTCCGGCTGCTGGTGACCTCGCGCGAACGTCTCAACCTGCAGGAGGAATGGCTGTTCGCGGTGACCGGCCTGCCGGTGCCCGGCCGCGATGAACTGGCCGCGGCCGCGGCCTATGGCGCCGTGCATCTCTTCACCCAGACGGCGCGCAAAGCCAACGCCGGCTTCAAGGCCGGCGACGCCGACCTGGCCCATATCGTCCGCATCTGTCGGCTGGTGGACGGCCTGCCGCTCGGCATCGAGCTGGCCGCCGCCTGGACACGCAGCCTGTCGGCGGCCGAAATCGCGGCCGAGATCGAGCGCAGCGTGGACTTCCTGGCCTCGCCGCTGCGCAACGTCCCGGCCCGCCACCAGAGCCTGCGGGCTGTGTTCGAGTATTCCTGGCACATGCTCACCGCGGCCGAGCAGGCCGTCTTCCCGCGCCTGGCCCTGTTCTGGGGCAGCTTCCAGCGCGAGGCGGCCGAAGAGGTGGCCGAGGCCGGCCTGCCGGTGCTGGCCGGGCTGGTGGACAAATCGCTGCTCTATCACCTGGACGGCCGCTACGCCCTGCACGAGGCTGTGCGCCAGCTGGCGGCCGAACGGCTGCGGGCCACGCCGCCCGGCGAAGACGCCGTCCTGGCCCGGCACAGCGCCTACTTCGGCCGCTTCATCGGGCGGCGGCGCAAGGCCCTGGGCGGGCACGGCCAACGCCAGGCATTGGTGGAGGTCAGCGCCGAGATCGAGGACATCCGCGCCGGCTTCCGCTGGGCCGTGGCCCACGCCGAGCCCGCGGACGTGGACGTCTACCTGGACGCGCTGTGTTCGTTCTACGATATCCGCAGCCGCTTCGAGGAAGCCTTCGAGACCTTCAGCCGGGCCACGGCGGATTGGGAGGCGCGCGGGGACGCCTCTGTTCCGGCGCAGATCATCCTGGGACGCATGCTGGCCTGGCACGGCTGGTTCGGCTACCGGCTGAGCAAGATGAGCGTCGCGCGCGGCTCCGTGCTGCGCGGCCTGGAGATCCTGCGCGGGCTGGGCGAGCCGGCCAAGGCCGCGCTGGCTTTCGTCAACGTGCAGGCCCTGCACACCGACGCGATCCCCGACCTGGAAACGCTCAAGCCGATGGTGCGCTTCAGCCTCAACCACTATCTGCTGGAGGACGACGCTTGGGGCATCGCCACGCTCTACCCGTACACCACCTACGGCGCCACGTTCGCCGACTTCCAGCAGGCGAAGCTGGAGAGCATCGCCATCTTCCGCTCCATTGGCGACGACCGCAGCGCGGCCATGTCGCTGAGCACCCTCGGCGAGAACGTGCACCACTTCGGCGATTTCGCCGAGGCGCGCCGCCTGTTCGAGGAGAGCATCAGCGTGGCCCGCGAGCTGGGCGACCGGTATTGGGTGTCGCTCAACCTGGATTGGGCCGGCTGGGTGGCGCGGCAGATGGGCGACTTCGCCGAAGCGCGCCGCCAGCACACCGAGAGCCTGGCGATCTCGCGCGAGATCGGCGATCAGCTTGGCGTGGCCGGCTCGCTGGACAACCTGGGCCTGCTCGCCTTCGAGGCCGGCGACCTGGACGAGGCCGAGCGCTTGTTCGGCGAAGGCCTGGAGATCCGGCGCGCCACCGGCCACGGCGGATCGGTGGCGGTCTCGCTCGAGCACTTCGGCCGGCTGGCGCTGGCGCGCGGCGATTGGGCGCGGGCCGAGGCGGCTCTGGCCGAGGCGCTGGCCCTGTCCCCGGACTACATCGAAATCCATCTGCGCCTGGCGGAGCTGAGCACCCGGCAGGCCCGCCCGGCCGAAGCGCTGGAGGGTTTCCGCAAGGCGGTGACGGAGGCCTTCCGTTACAGCAGCCACTGGCAGGCGCTGGAGGGCCTGGCCGGGCTGGCGGAAGCCCACGCCAGCGCCGGCGCGGATGAGCTGGCGGTGACGCTGATGAGCCTGGTGGACACGCACCCGGCCAGCGACTATGCCACCCGCCAGCGGGCGGCGCGCTTGCTGGCGGAGGCCGGCGCCCGGCTCTCGCCGGAACGCCGCTCGGCCGCCGAGGCGCGCGGCCGGACCCTGGCGCTGGACGCCAGCCTGCTCGACCTGGCGTGACCGGGCTGAAAGGCTGAACTCTATGACCACCCTGAGCGAGCTTGGCCGCATCGTCCGGCTGCAAATCCAGCGCGCCGCGCTCAAGGTCGGCGAAAAGCCGCACGAGCGCTATGACCCCGCCGAACTGCTGGCGGTGCCGGCGCTGACGCTCACCGCCCACGGCGTTGCGGCCGATGACCCCGCCGGCGGCCGTTGGCTCGATGTCCACCATGCGCTCCACCCGCAGTCACGCAACTTCGAGGGCGAGAACGCGCTCTCGCTCGGGTTCACGGCCCACTACGCGGCCATGCGCGCCCGCTTCGGTCCGCTGGTGGCCGATGGTTGCGCGGGTGAGAACATCATCGTCGAGAGTGAGCTGGCGCCGGACCTGGCGGCCCTGGCCGGCGGGCTGGTGATCCATACCTCGGGCGGCCTGGTGCGGCTGGGCGCCGTGCAGGTGGCCGCGCCGTGCCGGCCCTTCACGCGCTATCTCAGGTCGGGCTCCGGCGATGATGATACGCTTAAGGCGGACCTGCAATTCCTGAACGGCGGGCGGCGCGGCTTCTATGCGGCGCTGGCTCAGCCCGAGCCAGCGCTGATTGCAGTCGGTGACCGCGTCTCGGCCGTGACGGCTTGAGCGCGAGGAGTGATCTATGAAGACACTGAACCTGATCCTGGCAGCGCTGCTGCTGGCCGGCTGCGCGCCGGCCGCCGCCACACCGGAACCGATCTTCACGCTCGTGCCCACCCGCTCCCCGGTCCCGGCCACGGCCACGCCGGCCGCCGTCACGGCCGCCCCGCCGACGTTCACGGCGGCCCCGCCGCCCACTGCGACGCCGGCGGAGACGGGCGGCGGCGAACCCGGCGCCCTGGCCACGGTGGCGCCCGAAGGCCCGGCCATCGCGCACCTGGCCGCCGGCCAGGCCATCACGGTCACGGCGCTGGACATGCTGGATACCGCCGCCGGCTGGGCGGTGGCGGAGACCCTCGGCGATGCCGACGACCGGCTGCTCACGACGGCCGACGGCGGCCGGACCTGGCGCGACGTTACGCCGCCGCAGCCCGTCGATGGCGCGCTGGCGTTGGGCCAGGGGATCACGTTCGAGGCCCTGGACACCACCACCGCCTGGGCCGTCTTCTACGATCGCACTGCCGGCCCGCTTGGCGCCACGCCCTTCGTCTGGCGCACGGTCGATGGCGGCCAGACCTGGCAGCCCAGCGCGCCGCTGGAGGCCGCCGACGCCGAGTTGTTCTCGCCGTCCGACCTGGCCTTCACCAGCCGCACCGAGGGCTGGCTGCTGGCGCATGTCGGCGCCGGCATGATGCACGACTATGTGATGGTGTTCGCCACCCGTGACGGCGGCCTGAGCTGGGACCGCACCGTGGATCCGTTTGACACGACCGAGACGAGCTTGTGGCAGAGCTGCGGCAAGACCGGCCTGGCTTTCGCCGACGCGCAGACCGGCTGGGTCACCGGCGACTGCGGCGGCGTCCAGCCGGGCGCGCCCTACCTGTTCAAGACCGGGGATGGCGGCCTGACCTGGTCCTTTGTGGAACTGCCCGGGCCGGAAGATCGGCCGGACCTGTATCAGATCGAGACCAACGCCTGCGGCGTGCAGGCGCCGCTGTTTGTGCAGGGCCCGGCCGTGGTGCTGGCGGTCACCTGCCAGGACTACAACGCCAACACCTCCCTGGCCTACCTGTATCGCAGCGCCGACGGCGGCGCCGCCTGGGTCACCGAACCGCTCGGGCAGGGCTTCGCGGCCGCGAACTTTCTGAGCCCCGAGGTCGGCTGGGTGCTGGCGCCGGCCGCGGCTGACCCGGTGCAGAGCACGCTGACACAGACGCTGGACGGCGGCCAGAGCCTGAACGCGGTGAAACAGCTCAACTGGACGGGCCCCCTGGATTTCGTCGACGCCCAGACCGGCTGGGCGGTGGCGCGGGCCGGCGAGGCCCTGGCCCTGGTGCAGACCACGGACGGCGGCCGGACCTGGACGGTGGTGACGCCGCAGGTGGCGCCGTGACGGCCGGCGCTTGACAGCGATGCTAAAATAGCGGCATGTTCACGATCTATTTCCAGTCGTCTATGTACATGCGTGGCCTGCCGCGACGTGGCCGGCGCCGAGGCGCCGTCTCACGCTCGGGTTGGTGACGCACGCCCCGTCCCGCCAACCCACGGCCCTACAACCGCCAGCCTCGGCTGGCGGTTTTTTTGTGCCGGCGCGGCGTTCGCGCAGCACCCCGAAGGGCCGCGCCAGGCCACTCCCAGGCGAAGACGCCTGGGAGGCTTCGGCGGCCTCAAGCCGCCCGAGGGCGGGCGCGCAGCGCCCCAAAACCCAGCGGAAGGCCGGTCCGAGATCAGGGTACAATCCGGCCGCCATAGGAGAGACCCATGCCCGAAAACATCCTCGTCTGCATCGCGTGGCCATACGCCAACGCGGACATTCACGTCGGCAACATCGTCGGCTCGCACCTGCCCGGCGACATCTACGCCCGCTATCACCGCCTGAAAGGCAACCGAGTTCTGGTCGTCTCCGGCTCGGACGCGCACGGCACGCCCATCACCGTCCGCGCCGACGCCGAGGGCAAGACCGCGCAGGAGGTCTACGAGCACTTTCACGGCCGCTTCCTGGAGCTCTTCCTGCAGACCGGCATCAGCTATGACTGCTTCACCACCACCCACACCGAGAACCACTTCCAGGTCTCACAGGATATCTTTCTGGGCCTGAAGGCCAACGGCTACCTGTTCACACAGGTCGAGAAGCAGTGGTATTCGCCGACCGAGAAGCGCTTCCTGCCGGACCGCTACGTGGAGGGCACGTGCTACCTCTGCGGCTACGACAAGGCGCGCGGCGATCAGTGCGACAAGTGCGGCAACCTGCTGGACGCCACGCAGCTGCTCAACCCGCGCGCCAAGACCACGGGCGGCGGGCTGGAGCTGCGCGAGACCGAGCACTTCTACCTGGACCTGGCCAAGGCGGCGCCGGCCCTCAGCCAGTGGCTGGCCGCCGGCAAGGAGCACTGGCGCTCGCAGGTCGTCAACCCATCGCGCGCCCAAGTGGACAGCGGCGACCTGCACGGCCGCGCCATCACGCGCGACCTGGACTGGGGCATCCCCGTCCCGGTGGCCGGCTGGGAGGGCAAGTGCCTGTACGTCTGGTTCGAGGCCGTCATCGGCTACTTCTCGGCCGCCATCGAGTGGTCCAAGAACAACGGCCAGCCCGAGGCCTGGAAGGACTGGTGGTATGACCCGGCCGCCAAAACCGTCTACTTCATCGGCAAGGACAACATCCCCTTCCACGCCATCATCTGGCCGGCCGAGCTGATCGGCCTGGAGCGCCTGTACGAGACCGACCCGGCCAAACGCCTGAACCTGCCCTACGACGTGCCGGCCAACGAGTTCCTGAACCTGGAAGGCCAGAAGATCAGCGGCAGCCGCAACTGGGCCGTGTGGGGCCTGGACTTCCTCAGCCGCTACGACCCGGACCCGCTGCGCTACTACCTGACCGCCGTGATGCCGGAGAGCAAGGACGCGGACTGGGACTGGGCCGAGTTCCTGCAGCACAACAACAACGAGCTGGTGGCTACCTGGGGCAACCTGGCCAACCGCATCCTGACCTTCGCCTACAAGCACTGGGACGGGCACGTGCCGGAGCCCGGCGAGCTGCGGCCGCAGGACCAGGCCCTGTTGGCGCGCCTGGAGGCCGGCTTCCAGACGGTCGGCGACCTGATCGCGGCCGTCAAGCTGCGCGCGGCGCTGGGCGAGGTGGTGGCCCTGGCCACCGAGGCCAACCGCTACATCGATGCCCAAGGGCCGTGGTTCGAGATCAAATCGGACAAAGCCCAGGCGGCCAAAACCGTCTACACCGCCCTGCGCGCCGTGGACTCGCTTAAGACTTTGTTCGCGCCCTTCCTGCCGTTCACGTCCCAGAAGCTGCACGAGTACCTGGGTCATGCCGGCCCGCTGTTCGGCACCCAGCGGATTGAGACCTACCCGGAGGCGACCCGCACGCACACAGCCCTGACCTATGACCCGGCCGGGGCGGTGGGCGCGTGGACGCCCAGCACGTTGGCGCCCGGCCAGGCGCTGCGGCCGCCGGCGCCGCTCTTTAAAAAACTAGAGGACAAGATCGTGGGCGAGGAGCGGGAACGGCTCGGCAAGGCGCCCTGACCAGCGCCGCTCACTCGACCGATTTCAAACGCACGCCCTCGCGCGTTTGAAGATCAACCTGATCGCGAATCAAGTTTGAAAGGCCGGGTTCAGCCGCCCGGCCTTTTTATTTTGCCGACTTTGTTCAATGCGTGTCTGAACGGCGCCGGGCTTCGCGCCTGCGAGGGTAGGACTTTTTTCCGAGGCGCCAAGCTTGTACTGCTCGTTGATTACCCGTTATGGGCATGCTATAGTGAATTAGCACCACCCGCACCTCAGCCGTTCGTTCGACATCTGACTCAACTGCATATCACGCGATTGCGCGCGTACCACCTCGCTAATCCGGCGGCCATACCTCTGGCCGCTTATTTCGCACCGATGAGGAGACACTCCTATGCGCGTCCAAAGTCGACGAGTAGCGGTCTGGCTGCGCTGCGTTTTAGCAGCCGCCCTGCTCACCCCTCTCCTGCTCCCTACCGGGATCCGCGCCACTTATGCCGCCTCGGCTTCTTCCGATACACCCAACCCCGCCACTGTCACTGTCGTCGGCAGCCTGCAGAGCGAGCTCGGCTGCGGCGGCGATTGGGACCCGGCCTGCGCCGCGACCCAATTGGGCTTCGAGGCCGGCGACGCGGTCTGGCAAGGGACCTGGACGGTGCCGGCCGGCAACTGGGAGTACAAGGCCGCGCTCAACCAGAGTTGGGACGAGAACTACGGCGCTAACGCCACACGCGGCGGCAACAATATCGGCCTGAACCTCAGCACGGCCGAGCCGGTCAAGTTCTACTACGACCACGAGACCCACTGGATCACCAGCAATCGCAACGCCGTCATCGCCACGCTGGCCGGCAGCCTGCAAAGCGAACTCGGCTGCAGCGGCGATTGGCAGCCGGACTGTCTGCGCTCCTGGCTGCAGGACCCGGACGGCGACGGCCAGTACGCCTTCGCCACCACGGCCCTGGCGCCCGGCAACTACGAAGTCAAGGTCGCCCACAACGAGAGCTGGGCCGAGAACTACGGCGCGGGCGGCGTCCGCGACGGCGCCAACATCGCCTTCACCGTGCCGGCCGCCGGCGTCGAGATGAAGTTCACCTACGACCCGGCCACCCACGCGCTCGCCATCCGGGCCGGGAACCAGTCCTATCCGGACAACAACGTCGAGTGGGACGGCCTGCGGCATGACTCGCGCGATCCGCTCTATCGCACGCCCGGCGGCGCGGTCCCGGCCGGCACCGCCGTGACGCTGCGCCTGCGCACCTTCCACAACGACGTCACCGCCGTCAAGGCGCGCTTCTACAGCCTCAACCGCGGCGGCCAGCAGATCGTGGCCCTGACGCCGGCGGCCGCCGACGTCAGCTGCTACCAGGCCGGCCTGGAGACGCGCACCTGCGATTTCTGGGCCGTCACCCTGCCGCCGGACGTGGTGGCCGAGCCCGAGAACCTGTGGTATCGCTTCATCGTCGAAGACGGCAGCGACACCGACTACTACGGCGACAATACCGCCGCTCTGGACGGCGGGCTGGGCCAGGCCACCGACGACGTCGTCGACCAGAGCTACGCGCTGATGGTCTACGACCCGGCCTTCACGGCCCCGGCCTGGGCGCCCAGCGCCGTGATCTACCAGATCTTCCCGGACCGCTTCCGCAACGGCAACCCGGCCAACGACCCGCAGACCGGCGACCCGCGCTACGATGACCCGGTGCTGGCCCTGCCGTGGGGCACGCTGCCGGAAGGCTACTGCCGCAACTACGACGACCGCGACGTCAACTGCCCGTGGCGCTACGACGACACGCCGCCCAGCTGGAGCCCCGCCGTCGAGGGCGCGCGCGGCCGCGATTACTTCGGCGGCGACCTGCGCGGCATCATCCAACGCCTGCCGTACCTGCGCAGCCTGGGCGTCAATACGCTCTACCTCAATCCGATCTTCGCGGCCCAGTCCAACCACCGCTACGACACAGCCGACTACTACCAGATCGACCCGGCCCTGGGCACGCTGGCCGATTTCCAGGAACTGGTGCAGGCGGCCCGCGCCAACGGCATGCGCCTGATCCTGGACGGCGTCTACAACCACCTGTCCTCGGACAGCGCCGTCTTCGACCGTTACCAGCGCTACGCCGAGGTCGGCGCCTGCGAGGCCGGCGCTTCGGCCTTCCGGCCGTGGTTCTACTTCCGGCCGCCCGGCGCCAACGAGCCGGCCGCCTGCGCGCCCAGCACCGCCGGCGGTATGGACACCTTCTACGACGGCTGGTTCGGCTTCGACAGCATCCCGGTCATCCGCAAGGACCTGGCCGCCGTCCAGGAGTACTTCATCACCGCCGACGACAGCGTCACCCAGTACTGGATCCGCCAGGGCACGCGCGGCTGGCGCATGGACGTGATGGGCGACGCCTCCTTCCCGGACGGCTACTGGGAGGCGGTGCGCGATGTGGTCAAGACGACCGACCCGAACTCGATCATCATCGGCGAGCTGTGGCAGAAGGACAGCACGCTGCTGCGCTATTTGCGCGGCGACCGCGCCGACACGACCATGAACTACCGCATGCGCGACGCCGTGATCGGCTTCCTGACGCCGGGCGCCTTCGACGCCAAGGGCTTCGGCGACAGCGGCCGCGTCATTGCGCCGTCCGAGTTCGCGGCCCGGCTGGCCTCCATCCGCGAGGACTACCCGGACGCCGCCTACTACGCGCTCATGAACCTGCTCGGCAGCCATGACACCGAGCGCATCCTGTGGTCGCTGACGCCCGGCGCGCAGACCACGGCCGACAAGGAGCTCAACGCCGCCAACCTGGAGGCCGGCAAGCAGCGCCTGCGCCTGGCCGCCCTCATCCAGTTCACGCTGCCCGGCGCGCCCACGATCTACTACGGCGACGAGATCGGGCTGACCGGCGACGACGACCCGGACGACCGCCGCACCTATCCGTGGACCGACGGCAGCCAGATCGACGAGGCCCTGCGCTTCCACTACCGCTGGCTGACCAACGTCCGCCAGCAGGTGGGCGTGCTCACCTCCGGCGACTTCCGCGTGCTGCTGGCCGACGACGCCGCCGGCACCGTGGCCTACGCCCGCCGCAACCGGACCCAGGTGGCGCTGGTCCTGCTCAACCGCAACAGCAGCGAGCAGACGCTGACCGTGCCGCTGGCCGGTTATCTGCCGGACGGCACGCTCTTTAACGGGGTCGGCGGCGCCAACCTCGCGCTCAAGAACTACCTCTTCAAGACGGTGCGCGGCGGCGCGCTGCAGATCACGCTGCCGGCCATGAGCGGCGTCCTGCTGCTCTCGTCGCCGCTGTCCGACGTGACGCCGCCGGCCGCGCCGGCCGGCCTGACGGTGACGAACGAAGGCGACGGCCAGGTGAGCCTGAGCTGGAGCGGCGCGGCCGGGGCCAGCGGCTACAACGTCTACCGCAGCCCGCTCAGCGGCGGCGGCTTCGTCAAGGTCAACCCTGCGCCCGTGGGCGGCACCATCTTCACCGACACCGGCCTGACCAACGGCCAGACGGTCTTCTACGTCGTGCGCGCCCGCGACGGCGCCGGGAACGAGGGCGGCGCCTCCAACGAGGTCAGCGCCCTGCCCCACTTCGTCATCGGCTGGGCCAACCTGCAGTGGCCGCCGACGCTGACTCACATCGTCAGCGCTGTCGACCGCACCGACGACGTCTACGGCCAGGTCTGGATCAACAACGTCACCAACCAGCCCGGCGCGGCGCCGACCCTGCGCGCGCAGTTGGGCTTCGGACCGGCCGGGACCGATCCGGCGGCGGGCGGCTGGACCTGGGTGGACGCCGCCTTCAACACTGACGCCGGCAACAACGACGAGTTTAAGGCCAGCCTGCAGCCCGAAGCGGCCGGCGCGTTCGACTACGTCTACCGCTACTCCACGACCCATGGCCGGGACTGGCTGTACGCCGACCTGAACGGGCCGATCCCGGCCGGGGCGCTCCCGCCGAACCCGGGCAAGCTCACCGTGCAGCCCAGCGCCGACACGACCGCGCCGACCACGCCGACCGGCCTGCGCCTGGTCGCGGCTGCCCCCACCGGCATCACGCTGGCCTGGGACGCCGTGACCGGCGACGCGACGCTGTACGGCTATGAGGTCCTGCGCGGCACCGCCGCCGGCGGGCCGTACACCCAGATCGCGCGCGTGACGGCCGCCGAGTACACCGACACCGCCGTGGAACTCGGCCCGACCTACACCTACGTCGTCCGCGCCGTGGACCAGGCCTTCAACCGCTCCGGCAACTCGAACGAGGTGGCGGCTGTGGCCGAACTGCGCACCGTCAGCGTGACCTTCACCGTCACCGTGCCGGCCAGCACCGATGGCACCGGCAAGGCGGTCACCATCGCTGGGACGCTCAGCCGCTTCGACGGCGGCCACCCGGATTGGGACCCCGGCGCGGTGGCGCTGACGCGCGTGGACGCCACTCACTGGACGATCACGCTCACCGGCAAGGAAACGACGTCGGTGGAGTACAAATATGCGCTGGGCGCGTGGGACTTCGTGGAGAAGGGCGGCTCGTGCGAAGAGCTCGGCAACCGCCTGCTGACGCTGTCTTACGGCGCGAACGGGACGCAGGCCGTGAACGATACGGTGCTTAACTGGCGCAACGTCTCGCCCTGCGGCAACTGAAATCCGTTGCTCGATCCTTAACGCCAAGGGCGGGCCCGACGAGGCCCGCCCTTTTGCTTGTATGACCCAATCTGATTAAGGCAACCGGCCCAGGCCACCACAGGAACAGGCCGGCCTGGACAATGACGCCCGTTGGGCCACCCGCCATTCCGGCGAACCATGGCCCCTGAAGCGGGGCGAAGTGGGAGCCAGAATCCAAGCGATTCCACCATGATCTGGACCCCGGCTTCCGCCGGGGTGACCCCAGCTCCAGGAAAGGGTTTGAGTCGTCCCGAGCTAAGGGCTACTCCTTCCCGGCAGCGGGACGACTGTCTCCGTTTTGGCCGAGTCTAGACTCCGGCTGGCGCTAGAGTGACGCCAACCGGAGCGGAAAGTACGATCACGGTGGCGAACAGACCGACTTCAGCGGGCCTACCCAGTAAGTTTGGTCACGCCCTCTTCGTTTACTTCGCCGGCGGCGGCACGCCGAATTCCGGCCCGGGCGCCGACAGCCAGATCCATTCCACCTCAGCCGGCAGTTGGGCGCTGGCCGCCCGATCCCGCTCGGCCTCGGTGTTCAGGTGCTGAGTGAGAGCCTCCGCCGGCACCCCCGCCTCCGCCAGGACGGCAGTGTCAACCAACACGGGGACGCCCAACCGCAGCGCCAGGTTCAGGGCGTCGCTCGGGCGGGCGTCGACCTCCGTGATGCGGCCGCCGGCCTGGACCCACAACGTGGCGTAGAAGACCTTGTCCCGCAGCCGGCTGACGGCCACGCGCTCCACCCGGCTTCCGGAGGCCTCCAGCAGGCGCGCCATCAGCTCGTAGGTGAGCGGCCGCGGCGCGGTGCCGCCGGTGAGCTGCCACTTGAGCATCTGGCCTTCGGACGGCCCGATCCAGATCGGCAGCACGCGGCTGCCGGCGCGCTCCTGCAAGACCACGACGAATTGGCCCGGCCCCGGCGGGGGCAGCGGCACGCGCACCGGCTCGGCGCCGGGGGCGGGGCCGGCCCGGCCGGCCGCTTCCAGCACGTCCGGCGGCGAGGGCGGCGGCGGCGGCACCGGGATCTGGAAAGGCGTGGCCGGCTCTCCGGCCGTCGGCGGGGCATCGCGCCGGGCGCTGTACAGATACACGATGTCCGGCGCCTGCCCGGCGCCCGGCCTGGGCACGCGCATCAGCACGTCCTGCACCTTCATCTCGATCACCGTCGCCTCCTTGAGTCCCCGTCTCTCGGCTGTTGGTTCCAGCTCGCCCAGCAGTGCTGCGCGCAGGCGTTCGCGGGCGCGGTGCAAACGCGCCTTCACCGTGCCCAACGGCGCGCCGGCCAATAGCCCGATCTCGCTCAGCGTCAGGCCGTCCAGGTAGTGCAGCCGCAGCACGGATTGCTGCTCGGGCGGCAGATCGGCCAGCGCCCGCATGACCCGGGCGTGCAGCTCACGCAACTCGTAGACAGCCTCCGGCGAGGGCAGCAGCTCGTCCGCCGTGAAGCCCGCGGCCACGCGCCCGCCGTCCCAATCCTCCCAGGCGACCACGGCGCGGCGCGCGCGCAGCCGCATCCGGGCCAGGTTCAGGGCGATGCCGGCCAGCCAGGCGCCGAAGCGGTCCGGCGCGCGCAGACGCGCCAGCCCCAACACCGCCTGCAGGCAGGCTTCCTGGACCACATCGTCGGCCTCGGCTGAGTCCTCGAGCAGCCGGAACGCCAGGCGCCAGGCCATGAGCCGGTGACGTTCCAGCAGCGCACCCAGCGCCGCTTTGACGCCGGCCAGGGCCTGCCGCACCAACTCTGAGTCACGCGCGCTCTGGTTCATCCGTCTTGCATTATAGTTGCGCCCAGTCTGCCAAAGGTTGCACCCGCCGGGTGCTATAATCCGCGCTCGCCGTATGACCCAATCCATCCCGCCTCTCCTGGGAGACCCGGAACGCCGCGTCGTCGCTCCTCGCGCGCTCCGCCTCATCCTGCTGGTCTATCTCGCCCTCGGCGCGCAGTACGCGCTGCTGACCCCGGCCTGGCAGGTGCCGGATGAGCCCGCGCACTACAACGTCATCGCCCAGATCGCGGCTACCGGCCAACTGCCGCGGCTGGAGCCCGGCGATTACGACCAGGCCTATCTGGAGCGCCTGACAGCCGAGCGCTTCCCGCCGGAGCTGCCGCTCGCCCGCGTCCAGTACCAGGACTATCAGCCGCCGCTGTATTACCTGCTGGCGACGCCGCTCTTCTGGCTGTCCGGCGGCGCGCTCACGGCGCTGCGCCTGCTGTCGGTGGCGCTCGGCGCCGGCGCGCTGGTTTTCGCCTACCTGGCCCTGCGCGCGCTGACCGGGCCGGCCAGTGGGCTGCCCGTCATCGCCGCCGGCTTCATCGCTTTCGTGCCCCAGCACTTGGCCATGCTGGCCGGCGTCAACAATGACTCGCTGGCCGAGCTGTGGGTGGCGTTGGGGCTGTGGCTGCTGATCGGCGAGAGCGTGAACGACCGCCCGCCGTTGGGTCCGTGGGCGGCGGGCGTGGTGCTGGGCCTGGCTTTCCTCACCAAGGTCTGGGCCTACGTCCTGGCGCCGGCGGCGTTGGTGCTGGTGGGATGGCGCTGGCAGCGGGCCGGCTGGCGGACCGCCGCGGGGCGGGCGGCGCAGATCTTCCTGCCGGCGCTGCTGATCGGGGCGCTCTATTGGGGCCGCAACTGGTTCGTGTGCGGGCCGCTGGATTTCGTCTGCGGCCAGTGGCACAACCAGGTGGTGCTGGGCCAGCCGCGCACCACGGAATGGCTGGCGCGCTATGGC
Organism: uncultured Anaerolineales bacterium; assembly: GCA_937952305.1. Classification (GTDB taxonomy): domain Bacteria; phylum Chloroflexota; class Anaerolineae; order Anaerolineales; family UBA6663; genus SpSt-583. Next base: position 81,986 of record CALFZO010000116.1, read on the forward strand.
TGGAGCGGCTACCTGGAGCAGTTCACGCGCACGACGTTCCAATCCTTCTGGGGCCAGTTCGGATGGATGGGGGTGGTGATGGACCAGCGCGTCTACGCGGCCTTGCTGGCCTTCACGCTGGCCCTGGCGGCCGGCCTGGGGCTGGCCTGGGCGCGCCGGCGCGCCAGCCTGACGCCGGCCCAGCGCGCCGGGTTGGCCGTGCTCGCCACTGTCGCCGCCGTCACGGCCGGGCTCTACCTTTACTACAACGCGACCTTTGTCCAGTTTCAGGGGCGCTACCTGTTCGTGGCGCTCGTCCCCTTGGGGCTGGCGGCCGCCGTCAGCCTGCAGGCCTGGGGCGACCTGGCCCAGACGCTGGCGCGGCGCCCGATCGCGGGGTTGGTGCCGCTCGGCGCCTTGCTGGCGCTGGCGGCCTTGTGCCTGTTGGCACTCTATCGATTTATCCTGCCCGCCCTGACCTGAGCGGCCGGCCTACGCGGCCAGCCGGTCTTCCGACGCCATGACGATCCGCCAGCCCGTCTCGGCGGCGTAGGCCAGCTCGTACACGCGCTCGCGCACGGTCATCACCAGCGTGTGCCGCCGGCCGCTCTCGTCCGTCCACTGCCGGCCCTGGCTGATCACGGGCCAGCGCCGCCCCTGCCAGGTAAAACTGCGCACCTGGACCCGCCCGTCGGCGTCAAAGCGCGCCTCCACTTCCGTCGGTTCGTTCAGCGATTGCCGTCCCACCGCGCCTCCTCGCCTCAGCCCAGGGCGATCTCTGAACCCTGCGGCGTCTTGGTGATTTCGATCCGGGCCGGGAAAGCGTCTTTCAGTTCGTCGATGTGGGTGACCACCAGGATCCGGTCGAAGTCGTCCTGGACGGCATTGATGGCCTCCACCAGCCGCTCGCGGCCGACGCCGTCGAGGACGCCGAACCCTTCGTCGATGATCAGCGTGTGCAGTTGGGTGCCGGCCCGGCGCGCCAAGAGCTGGCTGAGCGCGATGCGGATGGCGAAATTGACGCGGAAGGCCTCGCCGCCCGAGTACAGCTCGTAAGCGCGCGTCCCGAGCTCGTCGGCGATTTCGATGTCGAGCGTCTCGCGCACGTCGCCGGCCTGGGTCTCCTTCTGCATCTTGAAGCGCACGGTCATGCGCCCGTCCGTGATGCGGCCGAGCAGTTGGTTGGCGGCCGCCTCGATCTCGGGCACGGCGGCCTCGATCATCATGGCCGGCACGCCCTTCTTGCCGAAAGCCTCGCGCAATTCCTCGTACAGGCCGCGCGCCTCGGCCAGCTGCTGGCGCTCGGCGCGCTTGGCCTCGCGCTGCTGGGCCTGGCCGTCCAGGGCGCGCAGCTTCTGGTCGGCGGCGCCCAGGCGGGCCTTCACCAGCGTGTCCTCCTGGCGCAGCTGGTCCAGGGCGCGCTGGCGGGCGTCGGCGTCGCGCAGCAGGGCGCGCTGGCCGGCCGCCTCGGCCTCCAAAGCCGCGCGCTGTTTCTGGTCGGCCTCCACCGTCGCGCTCCAGCGGGCGCGCCGCTCCAGCAGCCCGGCGATGCGCTCCTGGGCGGCGCCGGCCTGCTCCAGGGCCGAGCGCAGTTCGGCCAGCTTCTGCAGCAGCGTCGGCTTCTCGCGCAGCCCGGCCGCGAAGGTCTGCAGATCACGGTCCATGCGCGCCTGCTCGTCGGTGAGCGTCTTCAACTGCAGCTGGTTCTGGCGGTAGGCGTCGCGCCGCGCGTCGATGGCGGCGTTTAGCTCGGCCACGGCCGCAGCCCGGCGCTCGTCGATCTCAGTTGCTTGCGCCTGGCTGGCCGCCGCGCGCGCCTCCGCCTCGGCCATCAGGTCCGTAATCAGTTTCTGGCGCTGCTCAGCGCTGAGCGGCTGGCCGCAGGTGGGGCAGAGCGCTTCGGTGGCGGTCTGCAAGCTGGCCACGCGCCGCTTGAGCTTATCGTCGTCCAGGCGGGCGGCCTCCAGCGCGCGTGTGCGGGCCTGTGCGGCCTCCGCCTCAGCCGCGCCGATGCGGCGCTTCAGCGTCTCGGCCTCGGCCTGGGCGGACTCGTTCTGGCCGCGCAGCGTCCCGACGAGTTCGGCATTCACGCGGCGCGCTTCGGTCAGCCGGTCGCGCTCGGCCTCGTCCGCGTCCAGCTCGCGCAGGCGGCGCTCGGCGGCGGCGATGTCACGCGCCAGCGCGGCCGTGTCCGCGCGGCTTTGGGCCTCGCGCAGGTCGGCGTCCAGGGCCGCGATCTCGCGCTCGGCATCGCGCCCGCGCCGCGTCAGATCGTCGATCTGGCGCTGCACGGTCACCAGGGCCTGGCGGGCGGCCTCGATCCGGGCCCAGTCGGCCTCGGCCTGGCGCAGCCGCTCGCCGACCTCGATCACGCGCGTCTGGGCCTGGCTCAGCTCGCGCTCGTAATCCGGGCGGCGCGCCAGCTCGGCCTCGATCTCGGCCAGCACGGCGTCCACGCCGGCCAGTTGGCTGTCCACGCCGCGGATCCTGTGCTTGGCGCGGTCCTCGTACTTCTCCCACTCCTGCAGCCCCAGGATGTCGGCCAGCACCTGCTTGCGCTCGGCCGGCTTCTTGCCCGTGAATTCATCGGCCTGGCCCTGCAGCAGGCAGGCTGAGTTGACGAAGGTCTCGTAAGTGAGCCGCAGCAGGCGCGTGAGCTTGTCCTGCGTCTTGGGGATGGTCGGCTCGGCGATGCTCGTCCACTTGGCCTGCTCGTTCTGCGCTTGCAGGTCCAGCACGCTGCCGGCGGCGCGGCCGGCGCGTTTGGCGCGGATGACGCGGTACACCTGCGCGCCGAGCGCGAACGTCAGCTCCACGCGCATCTCGGTCTGGCCCTGGTGGACGAGTTCATCGTCGCGTTTGGCGCGCGCGCGCCCCCACAGCGCCCAGGTGATGGCGTCCAGCAGGGACGACTTGCCGGCGCCGTTCTCGCCGGTGAGCACGGCCACGTGCAGGCCGGTGAAGTCCAGCGGAGCCGGCTGGCGGTAAGCCAGGAAATTCTTAAGCTCGAGACGAAGAGGCACCATAGGCGAACCAGAGTGGGCGCCGCGCGGTCAGTCGCGCGCCACCAGCATGAGCGTGATATCGTCGGATTGCGGCGCCCCGCCGACAAAGGCCGCCACGTCCGCACGCAGGGCCGCGTACACGGACCGCAAGGGTAGTTCCGGGCCGGCGCGCAGCCCGGCCAGCAGCCGGCTTTCGCCGTACTCGGCCTGGGCGGCGTTGGCGGCCTCGGTCACGCCGTCGGTGTAGAGCGCCAGCAACTCGCCGGGCGCCAGCGTCACCGTCTCGCCGCGCCAGGTCACGTCGTCCAGGGCGCCCAGCGGCGGACCGGTGCGGCGCAGCGCAGCGCGCAGTTGGCCGCTGGCGCGCTCCAGGACCAGCGGCGGGTTGTGGCCGGCGTTGGCGTAGCACAGCCGGCCGGTGGCCGGATCCAGCACGCCGTAGAAGACGGTCACGAACATCTCGGCGCGCGAGTCGGCCAGCAGCCGGCCGTTGACGGCCGCCAACACGCCGGCCGGGTCCTGCGGCTGGGCGCTGGCGAAAGTCCGCAGCAGCGTCCGGCTGAGGGCCATGTACAGCGCCGCGCCGGTGCCTTTGTCGGCGACGTCGGCCACCACCAGGCCGAGGCGGCCGTCTGGCAGGTCGACGAAGTCGAAGAAATCGCCGGACGTCTCGCGGGCCGAGTCCAGGCCGGCCGCGATCTGCCAGCCGGGCAGCTGCGGCACGCGATCCGGCAGGAAGCTGGCCTGGATGCGCCCGGCCAATTCCAGTTCCTGGGTCATCTTCTGATGGGCCAGGGCCTGGGCATACACTTCCGCCCGGCGCAGGGCCGAGGCGATCTGCGCGGCCAGCCCTTCCAGCCCCGGCTGGTACTGCGTGATCGGCGCGCCGCCGTAATCGGCCAGAAGCTGGCGCCGCATCCGGTACGCCAGGCCGCCCAGCGCCTGCGCCGAGGCCTGGTCACGGATCGGGAGCACGATCAAGCTGACGGAGTCGTCCGGCGCGGCCGCCCAGGGCAAGGCGGCGCCGGCCCCGAAGACGCGCGTTTCAGCGACCGGCCTCCACCACTCCCAGAAAATCTCCGGCAGCAGGTCGCTGTCTTCCGGCTGATGATACAGGCGCCGGTCCGGCCACAGCCGGATCTCCAGCCGGCCGGGCGGCAGCATGGCCGGCACGTGCTCGCGCAACAGATCCGGCAGAGCCGTGGCGTCCGGCGGCGCCACCATGAGCGCGCGGCCCAGCGCCTCCAACCGATTCAATTGACGCGCCTGCTGACGGCTGCGCTCAGAGGCCTGGCTGAGCTGCCGGGCCAGGCGGGCCACCAGCCAGAGGCCGGCCAGCAAGAACAGGTAGGCGCCCAAGCCCAGGGCCGTGTGCAGGGCGGCCGCCAGGACGCTGAACGGCAGGGGCAGCGCCGGCAGCAGCAGGGCATTCAGCACAAACCCGAACATCACGCCCGCCGTGAGCGTGGCCTGCCACTCCGGCGCCATGAGCGCCCGCACGATCAGCAAGTAACCGACGATCACGGCGCCGCCCACCAGCAGATAGACGGCGACCGCCGCCGCGACCGGTCCAAAGGCCGCCAACTGAAAGCCGGCCGCCGGGAACCCGCCGCCCGCGGCCTGATAGGCGCGCATCGCGAGCAGGCCGCCGCCGACGCCGATGACGATGTTGAAGGCGGCATTGCGCGCCTGGCTCAACGCGCTGGCCGGCCGGCCCAGCAGCCGCCGGTTATAGGCCAGGTCCAGCAGGGTGCTGAGCACGGTGAGCCACAACGCCGGCGGCCCGAAGATCAGCAGAGCCGACCAGGTGACGACGCCGTCCAACGCGCCCTCGGCGGAGGCGTATTGGCCCGGACGCAGCTCGGTGTAGATGAAGAACGTCTGGCGGCTCACCAGCCAGGCCAGGCCGCCGAGCAGCCCCAAGCGCGGCCACTCGGCCATGAACACGGCCACAGGCGTGGCCTGGGTGAGCCCGCTCAGGCTGAGGGCCGCCAGAGGCAGGCAGACCAGGCCACAGACGACATCGCCGAGCACGCCGGCCTGGGTCGTCGGGTCGAGCGTCCGCACAGCCGGCCAGGAACGGGCCAGCAGTGCCAACAGATGAGAGCGCATCTTTCTCAGCGGGGGCAGCGGCCTCAGCCGGGGTCCTGCCACAGGCTTTCGGCCGTCTGCAACAATTGCTGCGTGCGTTCGGCCGGCTTGTTCTTAGCCGCGCAGTAGCGTTCCAGCCACTGGGCCGGCGTCAGCGCTTCGGCGGCGGCGCCCACGCCGGGCACGCGCACCGCCCGTTCCACCTCCACGCCCACGCCCGCGATATTGGCGACCTCGGCCGTGGTCAGCGCCTGCTCCACCTCGCGCCGGCGCAGTTGGGCCTCCTGGCCCTCGTCCAGCCGCACCTTGACGCGCACGATAGCGCCGCGCAGGCTGCGCGCCGCGAGCCGTTCGACGACCAGGGCGGTGGGGTCTTCGGCCGCGCGCGCGTCCACGTCCACGACCACGAACGGCCGCGCCTGGACGGGCACGAACTCCCAGCGCGTGGCGCCGCGCGCCAGTTCCAGCCAGCAGAAGCCTTTGGGTTCGGCGGCCTCGCCGAAATCGATGCGCTCCAGCGAGCCGGAGTAGACCAACGGCGGCATCTCCGGCCGCGTCTCGCGGTCGCCGCGCGTCAGGTCCTGGTGCTTGTGGATATGCCCGAGGGCCACGTAATCCCAGGCCGGCTCGGCCAGCGCCGACTTCGGCACGGCCAGGTCGCGGCCGGTCATCACGCTGCGCTCGGACCCGAAAACGGCGCCGGCCACGGTGAAGTGCCCGGCCAGCAGGCGCGGCATGGGCTGCTCGGCGGCCTGCCCGGCCAGGTCGGCCAGCGTCTCGGTGACCACGGCCTCCAGGGCGCGGTCCAGCGCCTCCAAGGACGCCTCGCGGTGTTCTTCGCGCGCCAGCAGGCGGTTGCGCACCGGGAACGGCATCCAGGCCAGGAAGAGCGGGCCGCGCCGGGTCTCGAAGACGCGCCCGCCCGGCGCCCGCCCGACCGTGATGTTGGGCACCTCCAGCGTGCTAAAGATGTCGATGGACGTGGCGCGCGCGGCCAGGTTGGGCAGATCGTGGTTGCCCACCAGCATAAAGACCGGCACGCGCTCGGCCAGACGCTTAATGCGGCGCGCGAACTCGCGCTGCTGGGTCGGGTCCGGGTCGCGCGTCTTGAAAGCGTCGCCGGCGAACAGCACCAGGTCGGCGGCGTGGTCCACGGCATAGGCGCAGACCTCGTCTAGCCGGTCCAGGAAATCGCGGATGCGGCTGGAGATCCCGGTCTGCGGATCGAGCTTGCCGTAGTTTTCCATGCCGACGTGCAGGTCGGCGAAGTGCAGGACGCGGATGGGGTCAGTCATAGGCTGGAAAGGCCAAAACAACTCCTACTGACAGCGCGTTGGTCAGGCATCAGAGATCAGTGGTCAGTCGGTCAGTGATCAGTCCGGGATCTGCCAGTCGATCTCGGGCCGGCCGGCGGCGCGCAAGGCGGCGTTGATCTTGGAAAACGGCCGGCTGCCGAAGAAACCGTTGTGGGCCGACAGCGGCGACGGGTGGGCGGATTGGATGATGACGTGCCGGCTGGTGTCGATCAGGCTGGCCTTCTTGCGCGCGTACGCGCCCCACAGGACGAAGACCACGCGCTCCGGCTTGGCGTTGACGGCCTGGATCACGGCGTCGGTGAAGGTCTCCCAGCCGCGGTCCTTGTGGGAGTTGGCCTGCCCGGAGCGCACGGTGAGCACGGCATTGAGCAGCAGCACGCCCTGGCGCGCCCAGTGCTCCAGGTTGCCGTGCGCCGGGAGCGAGCAGCCCAGGTCGGCCTGCAGCTCCTGGAAGATGTTGACCAGCGACGGCGGGGCGGGCACGCCGCGCCGCACCGAGAAGCACAGGCCGTGCGCCTGGCCGGGGCCGTGATAGGGGTCCTGGCCCAGGATCAGCACGCTGACCTGTTCGTACGGCGTCAGGTACAGCGCGGAGAAGACTTCTTTGTCCGGCGGGAAGACCGGGGACTTGCGCCGTTCTTCCTTAACAAAGCTCTGCAGCGTCGCCCAGTAGGGCTTCTGCGTTTCCTCGAGCAGCACTGGTCGCCAGCTGGTTTCCATGCGTCGTATCCCGTTTGGAGAAGCGTGATGGCGCCGCAATTGTACCGTAGCCGGTGTTTCAGACCACGCGCCGGGTCAGCGTCACGCGATCCAGCACCAGCCGCTTGGCGGCGCCGCGCAGGCTCAGGCGGAACTCCAGCTCGTTGTCGTCGCGCAGCAGGTAGAAGTCCAACGGGAAGTCCTGGTAGGCGTCCGCGCGGCGAAAGTCCTGAGTGGTCAGTGTGCGCAGCGCGATCAGCTTGCGCCCGCGGCGGGCGGCCACGTCCAGGTCCACCAGCGGCTCATCGCCGGCCAGGCTGTTGACCTTCAGCCGGAAGACGGCGCGGTAGCGGCCCCGGCCGAGAGGCTGGCGCGGCCCGTGCACGGCCCACTCGCAGCGCTCGCGCGCGTCCAACTCCCAGGCGCCGTCGCCGGCCGGCTGCCCCGTGAGCGCGATCAGTTCATTGTCGCGCACGCGCCAGGCCTTGAATGGCGAGAAGCCGGCGTGCTGATAGAGGGAGAGCACGGCCACCGGCACGGCAAAGGCCAGCACCACCCAGGCGCCGTCCACCTGGCCGCCAGCCGCCAAATCGAAGACGGCCGCGGCCAGCGCCGTGGAGGCGCCGACGATGAATTGAGCCACGTAATCCTCACGCATAAGTCGTCCCCGGGAGCATTACCAACTATATAAAACATTTGTTCTGTTGGCAAAGCGCGAGACTCCGGGAGTGGATTGGCCGTTGGTGGCCAAATTCAGGCGCCCTGCCCGCACCAGTGGCTGCGCCCCTGGCGCCGGGCACAGGCGAGCGGAGCAGCGGGCATCCTGAGCGGAGCGAGTCCCAACGCGCAGCGTTGGGCGCGAAGTCGAAGGGGCCGGCCAAAAAAGAGAGTTGCACCCGCCTCCGGGAGTGGGGCAGCGCGCGGAGAGGTCGGAAACCCCCCAGGCCCGGCAGCGCCGCTTCTCGGCGCACCGACCTTCAACGAGCGCTCCCCTTTACACGCCTCCCCCGCGTGCTATAATCGCGCTCGCTCGACCCCGCTTGCGCCCGCAAGCGCGCGCTCTCGCTTCGAGAGCGTTTTTTGTGCGCCCCGCCCTGGCAGCCAGGCCAGGGACAGGCGACGAGGCTAACGCGAAGAATGCGCACCGTGGAATGGCACGCCGGGGGCGTGCGTCTGATCGACCAACGCCGGCTGCCCGCCCGCTTGGAGACGCCAACCTACCACCGCTACGGTGACGTGGCGCGCGCCATCACCGACATGGTCGTGCGCGGCGCGCCCGCCATCGGCGCGGCGGCGGCGTTCGGGCTGGCGCTGGCCAGCTTTGAGAGCGCGGCCACGCAGCGCGCCGATCTCCTGCGGGATCTCGACACGGCGGCGGCGGTGCTCAAGGCCGCGCGCCCGACGGCCGTCAACCTGGCCTGGGCCGTGGACCGGCTGCTGCGGGTCGCGCAGGCCGAGCACCTGACCGGCGCCGAGGCCATCCGCCAGGCCTTGCTGGCCGAGGCCCAGCAACTGGCCGACGAGGATGTGGCCATCAACCAGCGCATGGGCGCCCACGGCGCGGCCATCCTCGAAGACGGCGACACCGTCTTGCACCACTGCAACACCGGCGCGCTGGCAACCGTGGATTTCGGCACGGCCCTGGGCGTGATCTTCGCCGCCCACGCGCAGGGCAAGCGCCTGCGCGTGTTGGTGGATGAGACGCGCCCGCGCCTGCAGGGCGCGCGCCTGACCGCCTGGGAATTGCAGCAGGCCGGCATCCCGTTCGACCTGATCGCCGACACAGCGGCCGGCCATTTCCTGCGGCGCGGCGACGTCAACGTGGTGCTCGTCGGCGCCGACCGGGTGGCCGCCAACGGCGACGTCGCCAACAAGATCGGCACCTACCCGCTGGCCGTACTGGCGCGCGAGAACGGCGTGCCGATCTACTCGGTCTCGCCCACCTCCACCATCGACCTGACGCTCGCGCACGGCGACCTGATCCCGATCGAGGAGCGCGACCCGGACGAAGTCCTCAACCTGCAGGTGGCCGGCGAGGCCGCCACGCCGGCCGGGAGCACGGCCCGCAACCCGGCCTTCGACGTCACGCCGCACCGCTACCTGACCGGCATCATCACCGAGAACGGCATCGTGCGGCCGCCGTTCGACAAGAACCTGGCGCGCGCTGTGCGCGCAGGCTAGTCGGCTGATTAACGTTCGGGCGCACCGCCGTGCGTCCCCTCAGGCGCTCTCTGCCCATGCACATCCTCTTCACCGGCTCCATCGCTTACGATTACCTGATGACCTTCCCCGGCTACTTCAAGGATCACATCCTGCCGGACCGGCTCGAATCGCTGAGCTTGAGCTTCCTGGTCGATTCGATGACGCGCCAGCGCGGCGGCACGGCGCCCAACATCGCCTACACGCACGCGCTGCTGGGCGGCCGCCCGGCCGTCATGGCCACCGTCGGCGAGGACTTCGCCGACTACCGCCTGTGGCTGGAGCAGCATGGCGTCGACTGCCAGGCCGTCAAGGTCATCCCGGGCACCTTCACGGCTTCCTTCTTCGCCAACACCGACCGCGCCAACGCGCAGATCGCGTCGTTCTATCCCGGCGCCATGGCCTACGCCGCCGTCCAATCGCTGCACGATCTGGTCGAGCGGCCGGACGTCGTCGTGATCTCGCCCAACTCCCCGGACGCCATGCGCAAGTTCGTGCGCGAGTGCAAGGCGCTCGGCATCCGCTACGTCTATGATCCCAGCCAGCAGCTGGCGCGCATGACCGCCGACGTGGTGCGCGAGGACGTCGACGGCGCCTGGATGCTGACCGTGAACGACTACGAGTTCGGCCTGATCGAGAAGATGACGGGCTGGGATGAGGCGACCGCCCAGCAGCACGTGGCCGTGCTGGTGATCACGCGCGGCGAGAAAGGCGCCACCATCTTCGCCGGCGGCGTGCGCACCGACGTCTCGATCGTGCCCGCCAGACAGGTGGTCGACCCGACCGGCGTCGGCGACGCCTTCCGGGCCGGCCTGCTGCGCGGCGTGGCCGCCGGCTGGCCCTGGCCGTTGTGCGGCCAGGTGGGCGCGCTGGCCGCCACCTACTGCCTCGAGCACAACGGGCCGCAGAGCCACCACTACTCCCGCGCCGAATTCCTGATGCGCTTCCGCGAGCACTTCGACGACGTCGAGCTGCTCAACGAGCTCTTTTGACCTAGCGCGTGATCGTTATTGGCGACCGCACATTCGCAAGGAGAACTCAGTGACCAAGGAACACGATATCAAGAACCCCAAGCTGGCCGAGGGCGGCCGCTACCGCATCCAGTGGGCCGAGCAGGAGATGCCGGTGCTGCGCCAGCTGTACGAGCGCTTCAAGACGGAACAGCCGCTCAAGGGCGTGCGCGTCTCGGCCTGCCTGCACGTCACGGCCGAGACCGCCAACCTGATGCGCACGCTGCAGGCCGGCGGCGCCGACGTGGTGCTGGCGGCCTCCAACCCGCTCTCCACCCAGGATGACGTGGCCGCCTCGCTGGTGGCCCACGACGAGATCCCGGTCTTCGCCATCAAGGGCGAGGACACCGATACCTACTACAAGCACCTGCGCGCCGCGCTGGATCACAAGCCGCACCTGACCATGGACGACGGCTGCGACCTGGTGAGCATGATCCACAAGAGCCGCACCGAGCTGCTGGACGGCATCGTCGGCGGAACCGAGGAGACTACCACCGGCGTCATCCGCCTGCGCGCCATGCAGGCCACCGGCGTGCTGCAGTACCCGGTGCTGGCCGTCAACGACTCGGCCACCAAGCACTTCTTCGACAACCGCTACGGCACCGGCCAGAGCACCATCGACGGCATCGTGCGCGCCACCAACGTCCTGCTGGCCGGCAAGGTCTTCGTGGTGGCCGGCTACGGCTGGTGCGGGCGCGGCCTGGCCTCGCGCGCGCGCGGCCTGGGCGCCAACGTCGTCGTCACCGAAATCGATCCGCTCAAGGCCCTGGAGGCCGTGATGGACGGCTTCAGCGTGATGCCCATGCACCAGGCCGCCCAGGTCGGCGACGTGTTCTGCACGGTGACCGGCGACATCAACGTCCTGGACAAGCACCACTTCGAGGCCATGAAGGACGGCGCCATCGTCTCCAACTCCGGCCACTTCAACGTCGAGATCAACATCACGGCGCTGGAGGCCATGGCCACCGGCAAGCGGCGCGTGCGCGAGTTTGTGGAACAGTACACGCTCAACGACGGCCGGCGCATCAACCTGCTCGGCGAAGGCCGCCTGATCAACCTGGCCTCGGCCGAGGGGCACCCGGCCAGCGTGATGGACATGTCCTTTGCCAACCAGGCGCTGGCGGCCGAGTATATGTTCAAGAACGCCGGCCAGCTGGAGAAGAAGGTCTACACCATCCCCGAGGCAATGGACAAGGAGATTGCGCGCCTTAAGCTGCAGGCGATGGGCGTGAACATCGACACGCTCACCGACGAGCAGTTCAAGTACCTGAACTCCTGGGAAGAGGGCACCTAACCCTGGAAGGCCACCGAGCAGCCGCGCCCGGCCGGGCGCGGCTGCTCATTCAGAAAAGCTATGTCCGTCGCTGACGTCTGTTACCGCCACCCGGACCGGCACGCCGTCGAGCACTGCGAAAAGTGCCGCAAGCCGGTGTGCGGGGCCTGCCTGTGGTACGCCGAGGACGGCCTGCGCCTGTGCCCGGACCACGCCGCCGAACTGCTCCACGCCGGCGCCACCGTGATCCCGCCGGAGCGCTACGCCGAGGGCATCGCCCACAGCCAGGCGTCGGCGGCGCGTGCCGCTCAGCCGGCCGCTCCGTACCGCGGCAACAGCACCGACCTGACCGCGCTCATGGCGGCCCTGTCCGGCTTGGGCGCGATTCTGGCCTGCGCCGGCCTGTACTACCTGCTGCCGCTGATCGCGTTCGTACTCGGCCTGGTGGCCTGGCTGCAGCAGAAGGACGCGCTGGACCCCAAACGCGCGCGCTGGATGAGCCTGGTCGGCCTGGCTGGCGGCAGCCTGTTTATCCTCGCCGTCCTGGCTGGCTTCGGGCTGGTGGCGCTGTGCTTCATCCTCCAATTCGCGCTGATCTCGTCGTCCGGCGGACCCGGCCCGGTCTTCCCCACCCCCACCCCGTAACCCCAGCCGGCCGCCGGGTGCCTCGCTATTAAACGACAACCGCTGCTCCGGCTGGAGCAGCGGTTGTATGTTTCCAGGCGACGCTATCAACGGTGGGTCATGGCCCGCCGGCGGTTAGCGGCACTCAAAGTCGCCATTCTGCTTCGGGAAGCAAGTGTAATCCTGCTGATCCCACAGGCGCCCCGGCGCGGCGCCGACGTTCTCCCACACCTGCAGGCTGGCGCCCTTCCAGACCCAGGTGCCCGGTGCACACGGCGAGTACGGCTGGGAGGTCGCAAAGTCTCCGGCCACCGGGTTCTTCAGGATCAGCGTAAAGGTCAGCTTGTTCCCAGGATTGGCGAAGTTCTGGCGCGTCTCCGGGTAATTGTCGGTCTTGACCGGGTCGTCGTCCATCTGGTTCGGGTCGGTCGGCGTCCAGTAAGCGCCGCCGGCTGAATAGCAGTAGCCGTAGCCTACGAAACGGATGTAGCCGGTCTTGATCCCGTTCAGGCCGACAACTGAGCCCGTGACCTTGAGCGAACTCAAGCTCCACTGCGCCCCGCCGGTGAGATGCACGTTGCCGGCGAAGGCGGCCGTCACGGTGAGCACCAGCGCCAAGGTGGTCAAGAAGCTAGCGCGTAAGAAGCGTTTCATGCCGACCCATCTCCTGAGTGTATGTCCGCCGGCGGCTGTGAGCCGACGCGGTTGAATTCTGATACGGCCTGTACACTTAATGTACTCTGGCCAGAGGTCTTTGTAAACGTCCACCTGGGCTAAATTGGCCGGTGAAGGACCAATTTCCTAACGCGGGGCGGCGCCCGCCTTTCGGCCGGCCGGCCGAGCGAGCGGTTGGAGCGGATCTAATTGTAAGCTGTCCCGGTCTCAGCTATACTCGCCGTGGTTAAGGGACTCTAACCACCCAATCCGCATGACTGAACGCGAACAACTCGAGCAAGCGATCGTCGCCCTGGATGCTCAGCGGGCCATCCTCGGCGATGCCGTGGTGAACGCCGCGCTCGCACCCATGCGCGAGAAGTTGGCTGCCTTGCTGGCGGCCGAGACGCCGGCCGCGTCGGCGTCCAAGCGCGAAGCCCCGCAGCGCAAGCAAGTCACCGTCCTCTTCGCCGACGTGTCCGGTTTTACGGCTATGTCCGAGAAACTGGACGCCGAGGAAGTCTCGGTCACCATGAATGCGCTCTGGGCGCGCCTGGATGCGGCCATCCTGCACTACGACGGCCACATCGACAAGCATATCGGCGATGCCGTCATGGCCCTGTTCGGGACGCCGGCCGCGCGCGAAGACGACCCGGAGCGCGCCATCCGTGCAGCCCTGGCGATGCAGCAGGAGTTGGCCACCTTCCTGCCCGCGCCGGACGGCCAGCCGCGCTTGCGCATGCGCATCGGCATCAATACCGGGCCAGTGCTGCTGGGAACGATCGGCACGACCGGCGAGTACACGGCCATGGGCGATACGGTCAATGTCGCCAGCCGGCTGGAGCACGTGGCCCCGGTCGGCGCCATCCTGATCTCCCACGATACCTACCGGCATGTGCGCGGCGTCTTCGACGTCTTGCCGCAGGAGCCGGTGCGCGTCAAGGGCAAGTCCGAGCCGCTGCAGGTGTACGTGGTGCGGGCCGCCAAGCCGAAAGCGTTTCGCGTCACCACGCGCGGCGTGGAAGGTATCGAGACGCGCACGGTCGGCCGCGAGGCGGAGTTGACCGCGATGCAGGCCGCTTTCCAGGACATGCTGACCGAGCAGCGCACCTGTCTCATCAGCCTGGTGGCCGAGGCCGGGACGGGCAAGTCCCGCCTGTTGTACGAGTACACCAACTGGCTGGAACTGCAGGCCATCCGCTGGCGCCTGCTGCGCGGCCGCGCCACGCTGGAGATGAGCCGGGTGCCCTTCTCCCTGCTCCGCGACGCGCTGGCGGCCCGCTTCGGGATTCAGGACAGTGACCGGGCCGCCGTGGCACGCGACAAGCTCGAACGCGGTTTCGTCGAACTGGCCGGCAGCCGCCACCCGGAGGCGCTCGAGTGGGCGCACTTCGTCGGGCATCTGAGCGGCTTCGATTTTTCCGCCAGCCCGCACCTGCACGGCATCCTGGGCGACGCGCGCCAGATCCGCGACCGCGCCTTCTACAGCCTGACCCAGTTCCTGGCGGCCGTGGCCGAGAGCGACCCGATCGTCATCATGCTCGAGGACATCCACTGGGCGGACGAAGGCTCGCTGGACTGGATCGACCATGTGCTGCGGACGCGGCCCGATCTCCGTTTGATCGTGGTCGGCCTGGCGCGGCCGGTGCTCTTCGAACAGCGCCCGCAGTGGGGCGAGGGGCCGATGGTCCATGTCCGCCTGGACCTGCGCCCGTTGTCCGCCGACGACAGCCGGCGGCTCGTCTTCGAAATCCTGCGCAAGCTGCCGGATGTGCCGGCGGCGCTGGTGGACCTGATTGTGACGCGGGCGGAGGGCAGCCCGTTCTACGTGGAGGAGCTGGTCAAGGTCCTGATCGACGACGGCGTGATTGTGACCGACGCGGATGAGTGGCGCCTCGAACCGGCCAAGCTCGCGGCCCTGCGTGTGCCGGCCACCCTGACCGGCATCTTGCAGGCCCGCCTGGACGGCTTGCCGGCCGCCGAGCGGGAGGCCCTGCAACAGGCCTCCGTCGTCGGGCGCGTGTTCTGGGATGCCGTCGTCAAACGTTTGCAGGGGCCGGAGGTCGAGTTGCCCCCGTTCGACGACCGGATCACGGCTCTGAAACAGAAGGAGCTGGTCTTCCGCCGCGAGGAATCAGTGGTGGCGGACGCCCAGGAGTACATCTTCAAGCACGCCATCCTGCACGAGGTCACTTACGAGAGCGTCTTGAAACGGAGCCGCCGGGCGTATCACGCCCAGGTCGCGGTGGCCCTGCAGGACCTGGCCGGCGACCGCGCTGACGAACACGCCGGGCGTATCGCCGAGCACTACGCCCACGCTGAAAGCTGGACGGAAGCCGCCACCTGGTACGGGCGCGCCGGCCGCCGCGCCCGCGCCACCTTCGCGCCGCCGGCCGCCATCGAGTATTTCCAGAAGGCTATCCAGGCTTGGGAGCAGGCGGCGGAGTCCGCACCGCCGCCCGTCGGCGAACGCCTGGCCGTCTACGCCGGCCTAGGCGATGCCCTGGTGGTGCAGGCGCGCTACCGCGAGGCCATCGAGATCTACACCGCGATGCTGACGCTGGCGGAACAGGCCGGCGACCGGCCGGCCCAAGCGCAGGCCTGGCACGGGCTGGCCCAGGCCCACGGCAATCTCGGCGACGGGCAGGAGGCTCTCGAAGGCGCCAACCGGGCGGAGGCGCTGGCACGCTCGTCCAATGCTTATCGCGAGCTGGCCCAGGCGGTCTTTATGAAAGGCCGCGCGCTGGTCCGCCAGGGTGATTTTGCGGCGGCGTTGGCGGCCGGCGAGGAAGTTGTGGCTCTGGCCACCTCCCTGCAAGATAGCAGCTTGCGCGGCCGCGGGCTCAATTTGCTGGGCGCCGTCCACAATTTTCTCGGCCAATACCAGGCGGCGGAAAGCTGCTGGGAGGACGCCCGCCAGATCTTCGAGGCGGCCGGCGACCGCACCCAAACGATGAGTACCCTCAACAACCTAGGGGTGGTGGCGGCGGCGCGCGGCGACGACGGCCTGGCGCTGCGCCGCTACGAGACCGCCCTGCGCCTGGCGCGCGAGATCGGCCATCGCGATGGCGAGATCATGTTCCTGGGGAACGTGGCCGAAGTCCGGATCATGCTCGGCGATTACGCCGCGGCCGAGGCCGACCTGCGTGACGTCATCGTCGCCGCGGAGAGCGCTGGCCAGTACGCCCTCTCCAGCTACTACCGGTTTCTGGCGGAAGCCCTCTTGGGTCAGGACCGGGCGGCCGAGGCCCTGGTCGCCGGCCGGCACGCGTGGCGACTGGCGCACGATGCGGGTAATCAAGAGGAATACCTCATTCAGGCCTGGCGCGTCCTCGGCCGGATCGCATCCCGTTTGCGGGAGCCGATCGCTGTGCGCGACCCGGACGAGCAACCCGGCCAACGCCTCCAGGCGGAGGCGTGCTTCGCCGAGAGCCTGCGGCTGAGTCTGGCCAGCGGCATGGAAGGTGAGCGCGCCCAGACACTGCGCGAGTGGGCGCGCCACGATCTGCAATCCGGGGATCGCGAGCAGGGCGTGCAGCGCTGGCAGGAAGCCCGCGCCATCTTCGCCCAGATCGGCCTGGATCAGGAAGCTCAGCGGATGACCGAGCCACCCTCGTAGGACCCTGGCCCACCGTCAGCTGCGCCCCGTCTCTCATCCCCCCGCCCGAAGTTACCGCCCCTGCCTGACCGCCCTCCAATCTGAACCAAACTGACTGCGGCACGCCGGCTTGTCTCTGCAGGCGACGGCGCTAACGGCCGTGGGCGCGCAGCAGCGCCTCCACCTGGTCCAGCGGCAGCGCCTCCACCGTGCGGCCCTGATAGCCCGTCACTGTCGTCGCCATGCACAGCGCGTTGTAGATGGCTTCTTCGGTCGCTTCGATGACGGCCTGGAACAGCGGCGAGACCTGGCTGTTTGGCAGCTCCGGGTAGGCGGTCAGCGCGCCCCGGCGGGCCGGCGTGCGGCGGACGGCCTCGGCCGTGGAGAACGCCAGCGCGTAATCGCCGGAGCCGTCGCTCAGCGCGGCGCCGGTGCGGGCCAGGCCACCCAAAGCGCGCCGCGCCAGCCGCGCCAGGTTGCGATCTGAAAGCGGCGCGTCCGTCGCGGCCACAATCATGATCGAGCCGTCGGCGTCGTGGCGGTCGACGTGCTCGCTCAGGTAGTAACGGCCCAGCGCCTGCCCCACCGGCACGCCGCCCATCAGCAGAGCCCCGCCGAAGTTGGCCTGCACCAGCACGCCGACGGTGTACGCGCCCAGGCTCGCCGGCAGGCGGCGGCTGCTGGTGCCCACGCCGCCCTTCCAGCCGAAGGCCACCGTGCCCGTGCCCGCGCCCACTGTCCCCTCCGCCACCGGGCCGGCGGCGGCGGTCTCAATCGCGCCGCGCAGCAATTCCGGCGTCAGGACGCGCCGGCGGATGTTGTTGAGCGCGCCGTCATTGGTCTCGCCGACGACGGCGTTCACGGACAGGGCCGCCTCATTGCCGGGTTGGGCCAGCGTCCAATCCAGGATCGCGTCGGCGGCGCGCGGCACGGCCAGGGTGTTGGTGAGCAGGATCGGCGTCTCCAGCTCGCCCAGCTCAACCAACTGGGTGGCACCCATGAGCTTGCCGTAGCCGTTGCCGACGGCCAGGCCGGCCGGGGTCTTGTCTTGGAAGAGGTTGCCGGGGTGCGGCAGGATGGCGGTGGCGCCGGTGCGCACGTCGTCGCCGTCCAGCACCGTGGCGTGGCCCACGCGCAGGCCGGCCACATCGGTCAAGGCGTTGAGCGGGCCGGGCGGCAGCAGGCCGGGCGCCAGGCCCAAGGCCCGGGCGCGCCGGCGCGGCGCGAGGTCAGACATACATTGCGCCTCACGGGCTGGGCGTGTCGGTCACCGGCAGGGCGATGACCTCGATCTTGATGAAGACCAGGCTGCCGAAGTAGTTGCCCTGCGGGTCGCGAGCCTGCCAGCGGCCGGTGTACTCGCCGGGCAGGTCTGGCGCCCGCATCGGGATCTCCCAGACGGCGGTTGTTCCAGCGCGCGCCGGATAGAGCGCGTACTCGGTCTGAGCGGCCTGGCCGGGCGCCGCCGTCAGCGGATCACCGTTGAGGAAGACCAGGCGATAACCCGGCCCCCAATCGCAGGCGCCAGAGTTGCGGACGCGCCACTTCTTGACGAACGTCTGGCCGGGCAGAAACTGGGCGCCGTCCGGCACCGTCAGGTCGGCCAGGAATTCGATGTCGTTGAGGCACGGCTCGGGCGTGACTGCGATCACGGGCGTCGCCGAGGGCGCGGCAGTGGCAGCGCTGCGGGTGAGTGTTGGCGTGGGACGCGCGGCGGTGGCGGTTGGCGGCGGCGTGGCCGTCATCATTACCACGGTCGCCGGCGGCAGGGGCGTAAGGACCGAGGTCGGCGCCGCGCCAGGGGCGGGCCGGCAGGCCGCCAGCAGGACGCCGAGCCAGACGAGCGCGACCACCGCCGCCCAGCGCACGCTCAGGCCTCGGGTGGATGGTGCAGATCGATGGTCGGCGCGGCGTCGGGCGCCCACAATTCGATCGGGTTGCCAGCGGGGTCGCGCAGCCGCGCGTAGCGGCCGTAGCCGACGGCGATGCGCTCCACCAGCACGCCCTCAGCCTCCAACTGGCGCAAGAACGCGTCCAGGTCGTCCACGCGGTAGGTCACCATCAGCCCGCGCCCGGCGGCAGGCAGTGGGTCCGTGGTCTTGAAGATCGCAAACTGAAAGGTCAGTCCGGTGTGGTAGTCCTCGATCTCGCCGTAGAAGTTGCCGTCGTCGGCGTTCTCCAGCGTGGTGAGGCCGAGGCGTTGCTCATACCAGGCAGCCAGGCCGGCCGGCTGGTCGGCGTAGAGGACGATAGCGTTGACGCCCACGATGCGAGCCATGTTTGGGTTGTGCTCCCTGCCAGCGTTGATGTGGGCCGATTGTGGCCCAGGATGGGCGGGGCGTCAATTCGCCGGCGGCGCCCGGCGCGCGAACGTGGCGGCCAGGAAGGCCAGATACGTCAGGCCGGCGGCGGCGGCGACGGGGTCGGCTAAGTTGGAGAACCCGGCGGCGCGCAGGAAGACGGAGGCCGCCAGCCGCAGCCACACCACAGCGCGATCACGCGCAAAGACGGCGGTTAGCGCCGGGCTGATCACGCCGGCCCAGATCGCGAACGGCAGGCCCAGCCAACCAGCGAGTGGCATGGGCGCCGTGTTGCCGCAATCGGTCAGGGCCAGGCCCAAAAAGAGGCGGGCCAGACGGCCCGCCTCGCAAATCCCCAACTCGGCCTCAGGCCTGCGGCGGCGGCCCGGCCAGTTGCAGTTGATTGCCCTCGACGTCGTAGAAGTTGGCGTACGTCACCATGCCCGGCACCGCGACCGGGTCATCACATTGCACGCCGCGCGCGCGCAGGGCGGCCACCGCCACGGAGGCGTCATCCACAGCCAGGACGATGATGGCGCCGCCGCTGCGGCTGGGGACGCCGTCATCCCAGCGGCTCAGCGCGATCTGCGCGCCGCCGTCCCAGCCGTACTGCGCCCAGCCGAACTCATCGGCCAGGAAGGTCTCGGTCAGTCCCAGGGTCTCGCGATAGAAAGCCTTGGCCTGGTCCCAACCGGCTTTGGTGATGGGAAGAGAGACGAGGTCGATCCGCTTGAAGACAGACATGGGCAGAGCTCCTGGTCGCCGGCGGGCGGGCTCAGGCCGGGTGCGCGGCCGCGAGGGCCGCGCGCATCTGCGGCAGGTGCGTCTCGATGTGGCCCGGCGTCTGCGCGGCTTGCAGCAGGTTCCAGGCCAGCTGCCAGCGCATCCGCGGCTGGGCGAAGACCTCGGCCGGGATGGCCGCGTACATGGCCTCCTGCGCGGCGTGGGCGGCTTTGATCTCGCGCACCAGGTCCGCCAGCGTCGGAGCGACGGCCAGCAGGCCGGCCGGGAGGGCCACGTTCTCGTTGTCAAAGTCGTCGTTCCAGCGGACCGAGTCCGTCAGCACCTCGGCGATGAAATCCAGGGTGGCGCGCTCCCCATCCAGGATGTGCGCCAGGATCTCTTTCACGCTCCATTCGCCCGGCGCCGGGCGCCGCCCCGCCTCCGTCTCGACGACACCGGCCAGGAAGGCCTCCAGCGCGGAGATTTCACGCGCGTGGATGGCGCGCACCGCCGCGGCCAGCGCCGCGCCGTCCGCGGGCGCGGCCGGGAGGGGCCGGCGCGAGAGCGTCATCGGCCGCGTGAGTTTCTCGGCGCGGCGATAGAAGACCACGGGCACGGTGTCACCGGCCCGGCGCGCGGCCAGGGCCGTCTGCAGCTCGGGGAACGAGTGGGTGCGCTTGCCGCCGATGCTGACGACGACGTCGTCGGCTTGCAGGCCGGCGGCCTCGGCGCCCATGCCGGGCACGGCGCCGCCGATGGAGATACCCTTCGTCACAGGCACGCCCAGCTTCTGGGCAGTCTCGGCGTCCAGCGTGTTCATGCCCATGATGCCCAGCATCGGGCGGCGCACGATGCGCAGGTCCTCGCCGGTCTCCAACACCGACTGCAGGTTCTCTAGGCCGGCGTTCCAGCCGGCGTCCGTCGCCTGCGCTGCCTGCGCCCAGGCCTTGCCGGCCCCGATCCCGGCGTGGGCCACGCTGAGGGTGGTGACGCCGGCCTTTTCCTTGAACGTCACCTTGACCCGGGTGGCGGCCGGCTCGTCCAGGCCCAGCCAGGTGAAGGCCAGGGCCTTGCCCGGCTCGGCCTGCGTCACCTGGCCGGCAGCGTAGTAGCCGCCGTTCCAGCCGAAGTAGACGCGCCCGCCCTTGCGCGGCTCGATCTGGGCCGCGTCACAGAACCACAGGCGCACCGCCGAGGCCCGCGTCCACAGGCGGTAGACCTCCGCCGCCGGAGCCTTGATCACGCGTTTGAAAGTCAGGGTCTTGTTGGCCATGTTGCCTCCGAAGAAAGGGGCCGGCTACTGCCGGGCAGCGGCCAGGGCGTTCTTGATCTGCTGGATGTGCTCGTCGAAGTGGGGCCTGGCCTGGGTGTAGTTATAGGCCGTGCGCCAGAAGGTGCTGCGGCGCGCCACGAACTCGGGCGGCAGCCCGGCCAGGATCGCCACCGTCTGCGCCCGGGTCGTCTGGTATTCCGCCAGCAGCGCGGCCAGGCTCGGGTAGGCGCCCGCCACCGACCGGACTTCGAGCGTCGAGTTTTCGAACGGGCCGTCGTAGCTGCGCTCGTTGCGGTTCTGCAGTTCGGTCAGATAGGAGAGGCCGTCACGCTCGCCCTGCAGCAGGTGGCCGAGCACGTCCTTGGCGCTCCACTCGTCCGGGCCGGTCCGGAAGTTGGCCGCGGCGTCGGTGGCGCCGGCGAAGCACTCGGTCAGCTGCGCGTCGAAGCCGGCATACAGCTGGCGCACGTACTCGGCCAGATCGGCGGCTGTGGCCGGCACCTCCGGCAGCGGCCGGGCCGAGAGCGTCATCGTCACCGTCTGCTTCTGGCCATCGCGGTAGATCACCACCGGCACGGTTTGGCCGGCGCGACGGCTCTGCAAGGCCGCGAAGAGCGTGGGCGCGTTGGCCACTTTTTTGCCGCCGATCGCCACGATCACGTCGCCGCCGCGCAGCCCGGCGGCTTGGGCGCCCAGGCCGTCCACCACGCCGGACAGGCGCACGCCGTAGTCCACGGGCAGGCCGAGCTTCTTGGCCCGCACGGCGTCGATCTCGGCTTCGGTCAAGACGCCCAGCATCGGGCGCAGCGT
The DNA here is from genome assembly GCA_937952305.1 of uncultured Anaerolineales bacterium. GTDB lineage: Bacteria > Chloroflexota > Anaerolineae > Anaerolineales > UBA6663 > SpSt-583. The sequence goes on from CALFZO010000116.1 coordinate 103,540, forward strand.
GAAGCGCAGGTCATGGCCGGTCTCGATCACCGATTGCAGGTTCTCGAGCGACGCCTCCCAGCCGCGTGCGATGTCGTCCGGGATGCGGCCCCAGGCCTTGCCCGTGCCGATGCCGCTCTGCGTCACAGTGACGGTGGTGATGCCGTTCTTCTCCTTCAGCCCCACCTGCACCTGGGTGGGCGCCGGGTAGCCGCGCCCGCGCCACGTGAAGCCGAGGCGGTTCGGCGTCACCGCCGTGTACTCGCCGCTGGCGTAGTAGCCGCTGTTCCAGCCCAGATACAGGCGCCCGCCCTTCTGCGGCGTCGCCAGCGCCACGTCGCTCAGCCACTCGCGCAAGTGCATAGACAGCGTGAACAGGTACGCCACCTCGGTGGCCGGCGCGCTCACCTGGCGTTTGAATGTCAGCGCTTTCGTTGCCATCGCAAGCCTCCTTCAGGATTTCGCCAGCAAGGCGATTTTGTAGGGGTCCAGCCGCGCGCCGTCATGACGCCGGTCTGCCTGGCCGGGTCGGCGCGCAGGATCGCGTCCGCCGCGGCCTCTTCCGGCGTCGGGCCGGGCGCAGCCGATAGAGATCCTCGTTTATGCGCTCCGGGCCGCGGCGATGGTCCGCTGCATCTGCTCGGCGTGTTCGCCGTGCCAGTGCCCGGGCGTCACCTCCAGCGCCCACTGGGCCGCGCGCCGGTACAAATGCCGGCGGTGCTGGACGAAGCTCTCCGGCAGCGCCTCCAACAGGTCGGCCGTCTCGGCCGCGGCCCGCGCGTGCTCCTCGCACAACGCCGCCACCGTGCCGAAGCGCTGGACCAGGGCGCCCAGGCGCGCGTTGACGTTGGGCCGCATCTGCAGCCAGTCTTCGATGACGACGTCGTTGAGCATATCGGCCAGCCAGCCCTGCAGGTCACGCTCGCTCAAGATGAAATGCGCGATCAGCTCGAGCACGCTCCACTCATTCTCGGCTGGACGCCGCGCCGCCTGCGCTGCGCTCAGCCCGGCGACGGTCTGGCCGATAGCGGCGCTGACCTCGGCCTGGAGCTTGCGCACCTGGCCGGCCAGCTCCGGGCCGGTGGCCGGCAACTCCGGGATGGGGAAGCGCGACAGTTCCAGGGCCAGGGTGTGCTTCTGCCCGCCGCGATAGAAGACGACTTTCGGTTTGTCGCCGGCTTGCAAGCCCTGGACGGCCAGCTGGATCGACTCGGGACCCGCCAGCTTACGGCCGTTGAAGCTCACCAACACGTCGTCTTTCTGCAGGCCGGCCGCCTGGGCGCCGCTGCCGTCGGCCGTGCCCTCCAGCCGCACGCCGGCCTTGGCCGGCACGCCCAGCTGCCGGGCGATGGCGGCGCTGAACTCGCCGATGTAGATACCCAGACGCGGACGGCGCGCGAAGCGCAGGTCGATGCCCGTCTCCACGATTGACTGCAGGTTCTCCAGGCCCATCTGCCAGCCAGTGTCCAGGGCCTTGACGGTATCACGCCACTTGGCGCCTGTGCCCAGGCCGCCGTGCGAGAGGGCCACCTGAGTGCCTGGGCCTTTGGCCGTGAAGGTCACGCTCACCAGGGAGGCGGCCGGATCGTGGGGGCTGTGCCAGCTGAAGGCCAGCCGCTTGCCCGGCTCATACTTGGTGAAAACCCCGGTCACGGCGTAGCCGTCATTCCACCACAGATACAGCCGCCCGCCCGGGCGCGCATCCGTCTGGGCGGCGTCGCACATCCAGTCGCGCAGCGCCGTGGCGTGGACGAAGGCGCGGAAGGCCTCGGCCGCCGGGGCGTTGACGTGACGCTTGAACTTCAGGGTCACCGAACTGGGCATGTTGGTTCCTTTCTGGGAGGCGCGGCTGAGCCGCGGTAGACCGTTACTCGACGGGCGCGCGGCCCGCGACAACGCCTAACTGAGAGATTACTTGTCTGGCGCGCTGGAAGTTCGATGGCGGCCGGCCGGTTCAGGGTTCAGCCGCCCCCAGGGCCTGGAGGCGCGCCAGCCGCTCCGGCTCATGCGCGGCCAGCCACGGGTCCTGGGACAGCCGCGCATAGGCGGCGGCGAAGTGCGGGCGGGCGGCCTCGGCCTGGCCCAGGGCCAGCAGGCATTCCCCGATCTCCTCCTGCCCGTAGCCGTCGGCGGCCTCGCCCGCCTCGGCCAATTCAGCCGCATAGGCGCGCTGCGCGGCGAGGGCTTCTTCCAGGCGGCCGAGCGAACGCAGGACGCGCGCCACGCACCAGCGCGCGATCCGGACCTCGCGCGCCTGGCCGGCCTGCGTCTGCCGCCAGGCCAGCGCGCGCTCAAACAACGCCAGCGCCTGGGCATACGCGCCCTGGTCATGCAGCGTCCAGCCGAGGTTGTTGTAGAGCGCGCCCAGCCAGCGGCGTGCGCCCGGCGCGGCCGAACGCTCGGCCAGGGCCAGGGCCTGTTGATTCCAGTCCAGGCGCTGTTCCGGCGGCGCCGCGATGCCGAGCATGTGGGCGGCGTCCACGGCGTAACCGTCCTCGCCGGCGGCCTGGGCGGTTTCCCAGGCCGCCAGAAACAGCGGCACCGCCTGCTCGGGCTGGCGCGCGGAGTTGAAAACGCGCCCGCGTTCCAACAGCAGCCGCACGCGCGCCCGCGGCAGGTCCGGCTTCAACAACCGCTCGGCCTCATCCAGCGTGGCGTGCGCGGCCTCAAACTGGCGCTGCAGACCCTGGGTGCGCGCAATCTGCGTCAACAGCTCCACGTGCCGGCCGGCGTCCACGGCGACCGCGGGCAGCAACTCCCGGAATTTGAGTTCCGTCCCGGCCGGGTCGTCGTAGTTCCAGAGCTGGTCGAAGTCCGTGGCGGGCGCGCTCATTCCAGCCCATCCACGACCCAGGTGTAAGTCTGCGCGGCGACCCGGTCACGGCGGTCCCAGGTCTGCATTTCGGCGCGGACGGCGGCGCGGTGCTTGCGGCTGATCTCGCGCAGGGCAACTGCCACGGCGCGGCGCACGGCCAGGCTGGGATCGGCGCGCAGCCCGCCCAGCAGGGCGGCGGCTCTCTCCGGGTTCTGGTCGAAGAATGGGCGCTTCGTCCAGACGTGCAAGCCGTTGATGACCGCCAAGCGGACGTTGGGGTTGGGGCTGCCCAGCCAGGCCTCAATCGTGGGGAGCGCCTGGCCATAGCCCAGGTCGTGGCAGAGCTGGTCGAAGGCCCGGCCCAGCGCCACCTGGACGCGCGGGTCGCGGTCCCGGCTGACCCGGGTGCGCAGGAAGTGCTGGCTCACCGAGTAGTCGGCGGCCCGGCGTCCGAGCACCAGGGTGGCCAACACGCGCGCCGCCGGGTCGGCCAGTTCATACATCCGGCGGGCGATGATCAGGCTATTGGACGGCGTCTGGCGGGCCACCAGATCGTTGGCGGCCGTTTCCAGGTCCTCCAGGCCGGGGCGGGCCTGGCGCGCGCGATACACGAAGGTCTCGATCTCGGCGTTCAGCGGCATCGGTCACTCCTGGCGGATGGGCAGGCGCGGCGGCCTTTCAATTGTGGTGGACTCAGAGACAGCGCAGCCGTCCGGCCGCGCGCGGGCCGTCGGACCCAGCCCGCTTAGAGGGGTAGGCGCCGGGGGCCGGCAACCTAGAGACTAGCACAAAACCAAGAACGAGTGATTAAACCAGGCTGACAAACTCTCCCGCCAGCCTGAGGCTGGCGGGAGAGTCCAGTAGACGTTGCGGCGGACGGCGGGCTTAAGCGTCGTCGTCCGACTCTTCTTCATCGCCCTCGGCGCCGGCGGCCACGTTCAACGGCGAACCGGTGGCGGCGTGCTGGGCGCGGATGGCCAGCTCGATCTCCTCGGCCACGGCCGGGTGCTCGCGCAGATACTGCTTGGACTGCTCGCGGCCTTGGCCCAGGCGCGTGTCGTTGTAGGAGAAGAAGGCGCCGCGCTTGGTGATGATCTCCAGCGCCGTGCCCAGGTCGAGCATGTCGCCTTCTTTGGAGATGCCCTCGTTGTAGAGGATGTCGAACTCGGCCTCGCGGAAGGGCGGCGCGACCTTGTTCTTGGTGACGCGCACGCGCGTCCGCGACCCGATCACCTCACCGCCCTCCTTGATGGCCTGCAGGCGGCGGACGTCCAGGCGCACGCTGGCGTAGAACTTGAGGGCCATGCCGCCGGTGGTGGTCTCCGGGTTGCCGAACATCACGCCGATCTTCTGGCGCAGCTGGTTCGTGAAGATCATGGCGGTGTTGGTCTGCTTGATGGCGCCGGAGAGCTTGCGCAGCGCCTGGCTCATCAGGCGGGCCTGCACGCCCATGGTGGCGTCGCCCATGTCGCCCTCGATCTCCGAGCGCGGCACCAGGGCCGCCACCGAGTCCACCACCACCACGTCCATGGCGCCCGAGCGCACCAGGGCCTCGGCGATCTCCAGGGCCTGCTCGCCGGTGTCCGGCTGCGAGATGTACAGGTTGTCCACGTCCACGCCGCACTTGGTGGCGTAGATCGGGTCCAGGGCGTGCTCCATGTCAATGTAGCCGCACACGCCGCCGCGCCTTTGGGCTTCGGCCACGATATGCTGACAGAGCGTGGTCTTGCCGGAAGACTCCGGGCCATAGATTTCGGTGACGCGGCCGCGCGGGATGCCGCCGATACCCAGGGCGATATCCAGGGCCAGGGAACCGGTCGGGACCGCCTCGACCTGCAAATGCGAGGCTTCGCCCAGGCGCATGATCGTCCCCTCTCCGTACTTTTTGGTCAGGTCGTTCAGGGCTTTGTCGATGGCGTTGAGCCGGGCCGCGTCCATCTTGGGGCGCGCCGGGGTGGAGGCGACCTCAGACGCCTCCACCGCCGCCGCCTTGCGGCCGCGCCGCCCGGCCGGCTTCTCTTCCACCGGCGCTTCGGCGGCGGCCTCCACGGTCACGCCGGCCTCGGCCACGGCGGCCACCTCAGTGGCGGCCTCCGCGCCTTCGACGGCCTCAGCGGCGGTTTCAACAGCGGTCTCTTCCTTCTTCTTGCGGGGCATGGTTCAGGCTCCTTTTGGGGTTCAGATGCCGCAAGCGGCGATCTATAGAACAGATGTATCAGCGAGTATAGGCCATCCGTTCTAGGCAGTCAAGCCCCAAAATCTGGCGGGTATTGATTTCCCGGGGGCCTATCAGCCTATATGTGGGGCGACGTGCCTGCGGTTACGGGGTCGGCGTGCGCGTGGGGGATGGGGTGAGCGTCGGGCGCGGCGTGCGCGTGATGGTCGGCGTCAACGACGGGCGCGGCGTGCGCGTAATCGTCGGCGGGCGCGAGGGGCGCGGCGGGGCCGTGTTGGTCGGCGTGAAGGTCAGCGTCGGCGTGGCCGTGGGCGTGAAGGTGTTGGTTGGGTACGGCGGCGTGTTGGTCTCGGCCGGCAGGGCGCCCGCCACCTGCCCCAGCCCGGATTGCAGCAGGACGAAGTTGGTCTGGCCCGCGATCACGTCCACGACGGCCTCGATGACTTCCACTTCGCCGATCTGGGACGGGGGCACCACCAGTTCGGGCTGCGCGGCCGCCCCCTCCAGGCCCTCCGCCGGCGGCGGCGCGGTGGGCAGGAACAGCGGCGGGCCTTGGCCGACCGTGACCTTGAGCCGGTAGCGCCCGGCCGGCAGGTCTGAGATGGCGAAGTTCTCGCGCCACTCGTCGTCGGGCTTGGCCACGCGCTGCTCGCCGTAGGAGTAGAGCGTGTACAGCCAGCGGCCGTCGTCGCTGTAGACCTCGATCGGCTGGCTGTACATCGGGCGGCCGGCCTTGTCCAGCAGCTGCCCCACCAGCACGCCCCAGCCCGAGTAGGGCGCGATCCACAGCTCCGGGTTGCGCGTGCTGAAGTAGTCGTTGCGGCCCTGGCGCACTTCAAAGTGGACGTGCGGGCCGGTGGTGTTGCCGGTGACGCCGATCCAGCCGAGCACATCGCCGGTCTGCACGCGCTGGCCCAGAAACAGGTTGTTCTGCGCCTCCATGTGGGCGTAGAGCGTGTACAGGGCCTGGCCCTTATAACCGAAGTCGTGCCGGATGGCCACGGCGATGCCGTACGGGTCGTCCTCGCGGCGCGGGTCGAAGTTGAACAGGCCCCAGCCCGCCCAGATCACCTGGCCCGGCCCGGTCGCCAGGATCGGGGTGCCGCGCGGCGCGTCGATGTCGATGCCGGCGTGCACGTTCATCTGGCCGAAGTAATCGCTGCCGTAGCGGTACGAGCCGAGCGGCCAGTTGACGCTGTCTGACGCGATCGGGCGCGCGAACCAGAAGTGATCCTGCGGCCGCACCGAGAGCGGCACGCCCTGCAGCGGCGGGCGCCAGTTCTCGGGCGTGTTGAACGCGATCGGCGTCGGGAAGGTGAAGCGCAGCGGGTTCTCGGGGTTGACCGTCGGCAGCGCCACCTGCAGGTAGTCCGGCAGCAGCGTCGGGACCAGGGCGATGGTGGGCGTGAGGGCTGGCACCGCGATGGCGGCGGCGGTGGCGGTAGGGGGGGCCGGCACGACCAGCGCCGGAGTGCCCGCGCCGGACTGGGCGTCCACGGCCGGCGTCGCCACCAGCGGGACCGGCGCCGGCGCGGCACAGGCCGCCAGCGTCAGGGCGCCGAGCACCAACCCGATGAGGAACCTGGCCGGGCGGCCGATCACGGGAACCCTTCCGTCGGCGTCGGCCTGGCGGGCGTGGAACTGGGCAGCGGCGTGACGGTGATGACGACGGTGATGACAATGGGCCGCGGCGTGTTGGTGGGGCGCGGCGTGCGCGTGGGCAGCGGCGTATTCGTCGGGCGCGGCGTGCGCGTGTTGGTGGGCGTGGGCGTGTACGTGCGCGTCGGCGTCGGCGTGATCGTCGGCGTCAGCGTGATGGTGGGCGTGGAGGTCGGCGACGGCACCGGCGTCTGGGTGGCCACCTGCGCGGCCGTGTACACCTCGCGCATCGCGTCCAGCCAGGTCAGGCCGCCGCGATGCTCGAAGCGCCAGTACAGGATGCCGGGGAAGAACGCGCGCCAGTTGGTCTGCGGCGCCACGCGCGTCCAGCCGTAGTCGGCGGCCAGGGTGGTGAAATCGATGAAATAGCCGGGCGGCATGGCGCGGAAGTATTCGCCGCCCTCGTCGTAGGGCTGTGCGCGGCCGGAGTAGCGCGCATCGAAGTCCCAGGGCGGCACGCGCAGCGGCTCGCCCTGGCTGCCGTCCTGGAAGCGCGCCCGCACCCACACGCGCCAGTAGGTGCGGAAGCCGAAGTCCTCGCGCGTCACCTCCACCCAGCCGGCCTGCGCGTACGCCTGCGTCAGGTCGAAGCCGCGCCCGGCCTTCAGCCAGGTGTCGCCCTCCATCGACGGCGGCGGCGGCGCGCGCAGCGGCAGCAGCGCGTTGTCCAGCGTCGCCAGCACTTCCCAGCCCGTGGCCTGAGCGATGGCGCGGCGCAGGCCCGCGAACGAGTCGTCCACGCGGTCCGAGAGGCGCGGGTCCGGGGCGTTGACGTCCGGCAGCGCCACCAGCGCATAGGCCGGATCGCCGGACGCGGGCTTGGAGATCACTTCCGTCCACAGGGCGGCGTCGGAGGCGTCGGCGGCCAGGCCCATGGAGCCCGGCAGCGTCGCCGGCAGAGTGAGCGGCGCCCAACTGATGGCGTCCAGCCGTCCTTGCGGCGGTTTATACAGGATCTGGGCCAACCCCGGCTGGCCGAAGGGTGCGGCCGCCAGGTAGCCGGCGCCGGTTTCCTCTGGGATGACGGTCAGCAGCGACGAGCCGTCCGGCGACCAGATCGGGTGCTGGCCCTGGCCGGCCTCACGCGGTTTGTCGGCCGGATCGGTGGCCGAGCGCGCGTAGACGATGCCCTGCGGCGAGACCGCGTCGGTGTAGAGCACGCGCTCGCCGTCCGGGCTGTAGGCCGGGTTGGTCTCGAAGACGGCCGGTGTCTCCGTCAGCCGGCGCGCGTCGGCATCGAACGAGTCATCCAGCGAGCGCACCCACAAATCCGGGTTGCCGCTGCGCATGGACACAAACAAGATCTCGCGGCCGCGCGGCGACCAGGTCGGCTCGTAGTCAGCGGCCGGGTTGGTGGTCAGGTCGATCAGGTCGCCGCCATCCACGCCGATGATGGCGATGTCTAGGTTGTCCTGGCGGTAGAGCTCAAAGGCCAGGAACTGGCTGTCCGGGCTCCAGGTGGGGTTGCTTTTGAACTCCAGGCCGGACGTCAGCCGGCGGACCTCGCCGGAGCCCAGGTCCAGCAGGTAGAGGTTCCAGCTGCCCTCGCGCCGCGAGCTGAAGGCCAGGTAGCGGCCGTCCGGGCTGACCGCCGGGTCACGGTCATCCCACGGTCCGGCCGTGATGCGCACCGGGTCCGGCTGGCCGAGGCTGTGCGCCCACAGATTGGTGCGGCCGTTGTGGCGATAGGCGAAGAAGACAGTGCCGCCCAGCGAGAGGGGGTTGGGCGGCGGCGTGGCGCTCGGCCCGGCCGGCGGCGGCGTCACCACGATCTCCAGCGTCGGCAGCTGCACGGCGATGGCCGTGGACACGCTCTCCGGCGAGACGGGCGTGGGCGAGGCCGCTACCTGCGCGTCGGCGATGAGCGTGACGCTGACGTAGGCCGTGGCGCCGACGATCAGGACCAGGTTGGCCAGCAGCAGGCCAAGCAAGACCGGCACCTGGCGGCGCCGAAACGTCAGCCGGATCACGGGCGATTGGCTGGCGCGAGCGGCCGTCTCCGCCGGGGCAACCGCCGGCGTCGCGCCGGCGGGGCGGCGGCGGAACCGGTCGATCAGGCGGCGGAACAGCGACAACATGGCCGCGACTATAGCATGATTGGTGCCGTGACGCCAAAACGCCGACCAACCGCGCTCTCATTTTTCGGCGCGGTGATCTGGCATCGATTGTGCAATTCTCGCGCCAGGAGTAAGATGCCGCCCATGAACGACATCACTTTTCGCGATTTGCAGAAGGGGTTCCGCGAGCTCGGCCTGACGCCGGAGAGCCGCGTCCTCGCGCACACCGCGCTCTCGGCCTTTGGCCACGTGCGCGGCGGGGCGGAGGCGCTGGTGGCCGCGCTCACCAGCACCTGCCGCCTGGTGGTGGTGCCGACCTTCACCGAGCAATGCCAGATCCTGCCGCTGGTGGGGCCGGCCGAGAATGGGATGACGTACGGCGACCGTTACGCGGACAACGCCGAGGCCGAGATGTTCCTGCCGGAGGTGCCCGCCCACGCCGATATGGGCGTGACGGCTGAGACGTTGCGCCACCATCCCGACGCGCGGCGCTCGTCGCACCCACTGCTGTCCTTCGCGGCCGTCGGCCCCGGCGCCGCCGAATTGCTGGCGGCGCAAACCCTGGCCGAACCCTTCGCGCCGCTGGAGCGCCTGGCTGAGTTGGGCGGCGACGTCTTGCTGCTGGGCGTGGACCACACCCGCAACGCGGCCGTGCACCTGGCCGAGCGGCGCGCCGGGCGCAAGCAGTTCGTGCGCTGGGCGTTCACGCCGGCGGGCGTCGTCCAATGTCCAGCCTGGCCGGGCTGCTCGGAGGGTTTCGCGGCCCTCGACCCGCACGTGCGCGCCCTCACGCGCACAGCCCGTGTCGGCGGCGCGCTGCTCCAGCGCCTGCCGCTGGCCGATCTGCTCTCCGCGGCCGAGGCCCTGATCCTGTCTGACCCGACCGCGCTCTTATGCGCGCGCGAGGACTGCGAGCGCTGCGCGGCCGTGCGCCGCGCCGTCAGCCAGCCCGCCGGCTGAGCGCGCCTTCTTATCTATCCGCCGCCGGCCGAACAAACCGCCGGCGGCTTTTTGTTTGGGGGAGGGGTTGGGACGGCGCAGAGCCCAACGAACTGGCGGCCGGCCCCCCGAGCGGAGGCCGCCGGCCAAAATCGAGGGAGCCGGCCGATGTGTGCCACAAGCGCGTCGGAGTCGGTTGCCCGAGGCTGGCCGCTGACGGCGGACGGGTCGCCCTTGGCCAGAAGCCGCGGCCGGCGCTATAGTTTCTCTACGGTTCCGTCCCTGGCTGAGGTGGCACGATGGTGGCGATCCTGATGGCGTTCGTGCGTTCCCTGATCCTGGCCGCGGCCGTGGCGGCCACGGGCGCCGGCCTGTTCCTGTCCGGCCTCGGGCTTGGGGTCGGCCTCGCCCGGCCGCCCCGCCTCCCGGCCGCGCCGCTCCCCGGGCCGGCGGCCAGCGACGAGCCGATCCTGGGCCTGCAATTCGAGGCGCTGACGCCGGAGCTGGCCCGCCTGGACGGTCTGACGATTCAGACCGGCGCCATCGTGCGCGCGCTGGCGGCCGGCGGTCTGGCCGAGCGCGCCGGCCTGCAGTTGGGCGACGTGATCCTGAGCGTCAACGCCCTGCCCATCGACGCCCACCACACCCTGGACGCCGTGATCGTGGCCCAGCACACCGGCGGCACGCTGACGCTGGACGTCTGGCGCGACGGCGCGGACGTGACCATCCGCGTCGATCTGAACGCCCGGCCCGACGACGTGCAGTCCTGACCGGCTACTGTCTACAGCGCCGCCAGCGTCCCGAGGCCGCGCGCCTCGGCCGCCGCCAGCACCGCTCCGGCCGCCGCCGCATCCTGCGCCGCTATCCCCACCGATTTGAAAAACGTGATCTCGGCGTCGCTCTCACGGCCCGGCTTTCGGCCATTCACCAACTCGCCCAGCTCGGCGTAGATCGGCGCGCCCGGCACGATGAGGTCGCCGGCTTCCACGGCCGCCGCCGCGCGCGCGTCCACCACGATCTTGGCCGCCCGCCGCACCGTCTCCGCATCCACTTCCTGCGCCGTGGGCGTGTGCGCGCCCACACCGGTCACGTGCGTGCCGGGCCGCAAGTCCCGCCCGTCGAAGACCGGCCTCTCCGCCGAGGTCGCCGTGATGACGAGGTCGGCCTGCCGCACGGCCGTGGCCGTGTCAGGGGCCGGCTCCGCCCACGGGCCGCCCGGCCAGCCCGCGATCTCGTCGGCCAGCCGGCGCGCGGTCTCCGGCCGGCGGCTGATGATCCACACGCGCTGGATAGCGCGCACCGCCAGCACGGCCTGCAGTTGAGCGCGCGCCTGCACGCCCGCGCCAAACAGCGCCACCACGGCCGCGTCGCGCCGCGCCAGGTAGTCGGCGGCCAGGCCGCCGCCCGCGCCGGTGCGCAGCGCCGTCAGGCTGGCGGCGTCCAGCAGCGCGCGCGGCGCGCCGGTCTCCGCGTCCAGCACCAGCACCGCCCCCAGGATGGCGGGCAGGCCGCGCGCCCGGTTGCCCTCGCAGACGGAGACGACCTTAACGGCCAGGTCGCCGCCGTCCGGCAGATACGCCGGCATCACCAGCGTCAGGCCGTCGGCCGTGGGCAGGCGCGCGCGCAGCGGCATCACGGCCCGCCCCGCCGAGACCTGGCTGAAGGCGCGGCGCATGGCCGCGATGGCGTCCGGCATCGGCAGCGCGGCTTGCACGTCGGCGGCGGACAGGATGCGGATGGACATAGGGGCCTCCCCGGGTGGGCGGCGGGCGCGCCTCCATTCTACCTTTCCCAACCCCCGCCTTCCCGCCGCCGGAAAAGCTTGCGTATAATTACGGTGTTCAAGGATTGACTGGACGGCAGCTATGACAGACCTGACCACGCCCGAAAAGATCACGATTATCGAAGGCCCCGCGCCGACGTTCGAGGCGCCCAACGAGACCTGGGCCCTCTCCCTGGCCGAAGGCCCGACGCAATCGCGCGTGGCGGTCACGCGCCTGCGCACCTTCAACGGCCCGTCGCTGGTGGAGCGCTGCTGGAAGGCCTGGGACGCCGGCCGCTCGGTCAACCTCGAGTTCCGGGATGAGTCCGGCCTGACGCAGGAAGCCCAAATCCTGGCCGCGCGCTACACCGAGCTCCCGGAAGGCCACGTGTTGTTCCTGCACGTCCGCCTCGATTAGCGCCCCGCTGCCAACGCCATGCGGCTGACCCTCTTGCACTTCAACGACGTGCACGGCCGCCTGGATCAACTGCCGCGCCTCTTCACGCTCATCGACCGCCAGCGCGCGGCCGCCCGCCGGGCCGGCCGCGCCGTGCTGGTGCTGGACGGCGGCGACTCGTCCGACCGCAACCACTGGGAATCCGACATCACCAAGGGCCGCGCCAACTTCGCGCTGCTGGACGCCATGGGCGTGCAGGCCAGCGTGGTGGGCAACGGCGAAGCCCTGCAATGGGGGCGCACTGCCCTGGCGCGCCTGGTGGCCGCCGCCCACTTCCCTGTGCTGGCCGCCAACCTGGTGGACTGCGCCGACCCGGCGCGCCTGGCCGTACCCGGCCTGCAAGCCTCCGTCCTCCTGGATCTGGACGGCTTTAAGCTCGGCCTAACCAGCGCCACCGCCCGCTATGGCACCGGCTACACGCGCTTCGGCTACGACGCCGTGGATCCCCTCCCGGTCCTGCGGCGCGAGCTGGCGGCGCTGAAGGCGCAGGGCGCGCAGGCCCTGATCCTGCTCTCCCACCTGGGCTACGCCACCGCGGAAGAGAAGGCCAAGTGGCGCAACCCGGACGACCTGACCGACGCCGACGTGGCCGCCGCCTTCCCGGAGCTGGCCGTCATCGTCGGCGGCCACTCCCATCGCCAGCTCGAGACGCCGGTGCGCGTCGGCGAGACGCTCATCGTGCAGGCCGGCGACTACGGCCGCTGGCTGGGCCAGCTCGACCTGGAATTCGATGACGTCACCGGCCGCGTGACCGCTGACGCCGGGCAGCTGCACGCCTGTGCTGAGACGGTGCCGGCCGACCCGACCATCACGGCCACGCTGGAGCTGGTGCGCGAGGAGGCCGCGCGCCTGCTGGACGCGCCGGTGGCCCAGGCCGACCGCGCCTACGCCCACACGCTGGAGGCGCCCTCCCCCGTCGGCGGTCTAGTGGCCGAGGCCCTGCGCTCAATCTGCCGCGCCGACCTGGCCATCGTCTTCGGCGGCTTCGCCTGGCGCGGCCTGGCCGCCGGCCCCATCCGGCGCCGCGACCTGTACGAGGCGCTGCCCGGCAGCGTCCACGCCACGGCTGCCGATGTCTCCGGCGCGCAGATCACGCGGCTGCTCAACCGCATGCTGGCCTCGCCCTACCGGACCGAGCCCTTCAACGCGCACCGCGGCGAGCCGCCGCTCGGCCTGCCGGCGGCCTCCCACAACGTGAGCCTGCGCTATGACCTGGCGCTCCCACCCGGCGAGCAACTGTTGGAAGCGTGCCGGGACGGCGCGCCGCTCGATCCGGCCGGGCGCTACCGCCTGGCCAGCACCTACTTCACGCTGAACGACATCACCGACGACCCCGAGTACGACTTCATCGGCCTGGAGGCCGGCCAGCGCATCGAGATGGTGCGCGTGGAAGACGTCCTCTGGGAGATCGTCGAAGACTGGCTGCGCCAACGCGGGACCGTGTAAGCCGCGCCCCGCGACCGCCCAACCCACTGCCGCCCAGGAGACCGCATGACCGCCACTTCCACCGCCACCCTGCCCCGCTGGGACCTCTCCAACGTCTACCCCGGCCTGGAGAGCGCCGAGTTCCAGGCCGCCGTCGCCGAGCTGCGCGCGAGCCTGGACGACTTCGACCGATTCCTGGACGAGCACCACATTTCCGGCGGCCCCGCCGCCGACGGCCAGACCGGGGCCACGCTGGCGCCCGTGCTGGCCGGCGCCCTGGACCGCGCCAACGCCCTGCTGCGCCTGTACGGCACCCTGCGCGCCTACGTGCAAGCGTTCGTGGCCACCGACTCCTACAACACCGTGGCCAAGCGCCTGCTCTCCGAGCTGCAGATGCAGGGCGTGCGCTGGCAGCAGCAGAGCGTGCGCCTGGAGGCCTGGATCGGCGCCCACGCCGAATACCTGCCGGCCAGCCTGGCCGCCGACGCCACCGTCCGCGCCCACGCCTTCTTCCTGCAGGAGACGGCCGAGCAAAGCCGCTACCTGATGAGCGAGGGCGAGGAGGGGCTCGCGGCCGAGCTCGGGCTGAGCGGCGTGCAAGCCTGGAGCAAGCTGCAAACCACCGTCTGTTCGCAGATCGTGGTGCCCTTCGAGCGCGACGGCCGGACCGAGAACCTGCCCCTGGCGGCGCTGCAGAACCTCGGCCACGATCCCGACCCGGCCGTGCGCCAGCGCGCCTACGACGCCGAACTGGCCGCCCTGCACGCCGCGCGCGAGCCGCTGGCCGCCTGCCTGAACGGCGTCAAAGGCGCCGTCAACACCCTCAGCCGCCGGCGCGGCCGCCGCGATGCCCTGCACACGGCCCTGGACCAGGCCCGCATCGACACCACCACGCTGGACGCCATGCTCGGCGCCATGTGGGACTCGTTCCCGGCCTTCCGCCGTTACTTCAAGAAGAAGGCCCAACGCCTCGGCCGGGCCGCCCTGCCCTGGTTCGACCTGCAGGCCCCGGTCGGCCGCTCCGAGCGCAGCTACACCTTCCCGGAGGCCGAAGCCCTGATCGTGGACCAGTTCGGGCGCTTCAGCCCGCGGCTGGCCGCCTTTGCGCGGCGCGCCTTCGCCGGCCGCTGGGTGGACGCCGAGCCGCGCGCCGGCAAGCGCGGCGGCGCCTTCTGCATGAGCGTGCCGCGGGTGGACGAATCGCGCGTGCTGCTCAACTTCGACGGCTCGCTGGACCAGGTCTTCACGCTCGCCCACGAGCTCGGCCACGGCTTCCACAACGACTGCATGGTGGGCAAGACCGAGCTGCAGACCGTGACCCCGATGACGCTGGCCGAGACCGCGTCCATCTTCTGCGAGACCATCATCACCGACGCCGCCCTGGCTGCGGCCGCCGACCCCGAGGAGGAACTGGCCATCCTGGAGACGGCCCTGATCGGGGCCGCGGCCGTGATCGTGGACATCGCCTCGCGCTACCTGTTCGAGAAGGAAGTCTTCGAGCGGCGCGTCCGGGCTGAGCTCTCGGCCGACGACTTCTGCGACATCATGCTGCGCGCCCAGGCTGAGACCTACGGCGACGGCCTGGACCCGAACTTCCGCCACGCCTACATGTGGACGTGGAAACCGCACTACTACCGGCCCGAGCTCTCTTACTACAACTTCCCGTACGCCTTCGGCCTGCTCTTCGGCACCGGGCTGTACGCCATTTACCAGGAGCGCGGTGCCGCCTTCGTGCCGGACTACGAGGCCCTGCTGGCCAGCACCGGCGAGGGCACGGCCGCCGACCTGGCCGGCCGCTTCGGCCTGGACCTGCGCCAGCGCGCGTTCTGGGAGGCCAGCCTGAAGGTGATCGAGAAGCGCATCGACCGCTACTGCGCGCTGTAGCGGGCTGCGCCCCCGGCGCAGGCACAGGTGAGCGCAGGCCGCAGGGCCGCAGTCGAAGGACGCGGCCCGCCGCTCAGCCCAGCGGGATTCTGCTCTGGCCCAGGAGGCCGCCATGCCCTACGAGACCATCCTGACCGACCTGTCTGACGGCGTCTTCACTCTAACGTTCAACCGCCCGGACGTCCTCAACGCCTTCAACGACCAGATGGCCCGCGAGGTCCAGGACGCGCTCAAACAGGCCGAGCGCGACGCGGCCGCGCGCTGCCTGGTGCTCACCGGCGCCGGCAAGGGGTTCTGCGCCGGCCAGGACCTGGGCGCCCTGCGCGGGCGCGGCGACGCGGTCTCCTTCCGCGAGCACCTCCTGCACACCTACAACCCGATCGTGGCGCGGCTGCGCGCGCTGGAGAAGCCGGTGCTGGCCCAACTCAACGGCGCCGCCGCCGGGGCCGGTTTGGGCCTGGCCCTGGCCTGCGACCTGCGCTACGCGGCCGCCGGCGCCAAGCTGCGCTTCGCGTTCACGGGCATCGCCCTGGCGCCGGATTCAGGCACCAGCTTCTTCCTGCCGCGCCTCATCGGCTACGCCCGCGCTTACGAGCTGGCGCTCACCAACGAGGCCGTGCCCGCCGAGCAGGCCGCGGCGCTCGGCCTGGTGAACCAGGTCTTCCCGGCCGACCAACTCGCCGGCGCCGTGCGCGCGATCGCCGTGCGCCTGGCCCAGGGGCCTACGCGCGCCTTCGGCCTCACCAAGCGCGCCATGAACCGGGCGCTGTTGACCTCCATCGACGAGGCCCTCGATTACGAAGCTTATTTGCAGGAGGCCGCCGGCGGCACGGCCGACCACGCCGAGGGCGTGGCCGCCTTCCTGGAGAAGCGCCCGCCCCGGTTTATCGGCAAGTAGACCCCGACCGGGGAGTCAGGTATAGTCCCGCGCATGACTCCCCGGCCACATCCTCTGCACCCGCGCGGCGCGCGGCTGGCTCTGCTCGCCGGCCTGTTCAGCGTCGCCGCGCTCACCGCCTGCGGCGGCGGGCCGCTGCCCTTCTTCGGCCCCACCCTCACCCCCACGGCCACGCTCACGCCCACGCCCACCCTCACGCCCACCGCGACGGCCACGCCCTCCCCCACGCCTACGCCGGAGCCGGCCGCCCGCATCGTGGAGGGTGACGACGCGCTCTTCGCCGGCGACTGGGACGCCGCCCGCGCCGCCTACCAGGCCGTGCTGGACCAGAGCCCGGACGCCGACCTGCGCGCCGCCGCCCAACTGGGCCTGGGCAAGGCCCAACTCTACGCCGCCGAGCCCGAGGCCGCCGCGCAGACCTTCGCCGGAGTCCTGGAGCAGTTCCCGGAGTCATCGCTGGTGGCCGACGCGCACTTCCTGCTCGGCGAGACCTTCCGCGCCCTGGGCTTGTGGGCGCAGTCCATCGAGGGCTACCGCCAGTATCAGAGCCGGCGCCCCAGCGTGCTGGACTCGTACGTGGAGGAGCGCCTGGGCCAGGCCGCGGCCTTCAACGGCGATTACGCGCTCGCGGCCCAGGCCTACCAGGCCGCCATCGCCGCGCCGCGCCTGAGCGGCAGCCCGCAGGAGGTCCTGGACCTGCGCGAGCGCCTGGCCGAGGTCTACCTGCTGCTGGGCCAGCGCGACCAGGCGCTGGCGGAGTATGACGCCATCTACCGGCTCACGGCCCAGGACTGGCGCAAGGCCCGCGCCCTGATCCTGGCCGGCAACGCCCTGACGGCGGCCGGCCGGCTGGACGAGGCCCGCGCCCGCTACCTGGAGGCCGTCACCAACTACCCGGCCGCCGGCGACACCTTCCAGGGCCTGCTGACCCTCGTCAACGACGGCGTGCCCGTGCCGGAGCTGGCCCGCGCGCTCACCAACTACCACGCCGCCAACTACGAGCCGGCCCTGGCCGCCTTCGACCGGGCGCTGGCCGCCGACCCCGCCGACACGACCGCGCTGTATTACAAAGGCCTCACGCTGGCAGCGCTCGAGCGGCGCGGCGACGCCGTGGACGTCTTCCGCCAACTGGTGACCGCTTTCCCCGGCGACGCCTACTGGCAGCCGGCCTACTTCCAGATCGCGTTCATCCTGGACTATCCCGCCGACGTGGACGCCTTCCTGGCCTTCGTGGCCGCCGCCCCGCAGGCGCCCGAGGCCCCGGACGCGCTCTACCGCGCCGCGCGCCTGTGCGAACGCAACCAGGACTTCGACCGCGCCGCGCAGTTGTGGACGCGCCTGGCCGAAGAGTACCCGCAGGCGGACCAGGCCGCCGACGCCGCCCTGCAGGCCGGGATCGTGCGCTACCGGGCCGGCGATTACCCCGCCGCCGCCCGGCACTTTGAGCAGGCCGACGGCCTGGCGGCCGAGGCCGCCGGACACGCGCGCGCCTGGCTATGGATCGGCAAGGTGAAGGAGAAGCAGGGCGACCAGCCGGCCGCGCGCGAGGCCTGGGCCAAGGCCGCTCACCTGGACCCCGGCGCCTACTACGCGCTGCGCGCCGAGCAACTCTTGCGCGGCGAGGCCCCGTTCACGCCCGCCGCGCGCTACGCCCTGCGCGGAGACCGCGCCGCCGAACTGGCGGAGGCCGAGGCCTGGCTGCGGACGGTGTTTCCGGACGCGCAGGCCTACTCTAACCTGAGCGCGCTGGGGCCGGGCGTGTGGAAGGAGGCGCGCTTCGTGCGCGGCGCCGAGCTGTGGCGGCTGGGCCTGCTGCGCGAGGCCCACGCCGAGTTCGACGATCTGCGCACCGAGCTGGTGGGGGACCCGCTGGCGATGTGGCAGCTGGCCGTGTATTGGCACGACCTGGGCGCCCACGACCTGGCCATCCGCTCGGCCCGGCGCGTGCTGGACCTGGCCGGCGTGGCCGACCTGACCCAGGGCCCGCTCTATCTGCAGCGGCTGCGCTACCCTGCGCCCTTCGCGGAGCGCGTGCAGGCGGCCGGCGCCCAGTACGGCCAGCACCCGTTCCTGATGTACGCCAAGATGCGTATCGAGAGCTTCTTCTGGAAGTACGCGTTCTCCAGCGCGCAGGCGCGCGGCCTCAACCAGATCATCCCGTCCACGGCCGACGAGATCGCGCGCAAGCTCGGCCTGACAGGCTTCCAGCAAGACGACCTGTACCGGCCGGCCGTCTCGATCCCGATGGGCGCGTACTACCTCTCGTTCGTGGGCCAGACCACGCAGGGCGGGCCGGCCGCACTGCTGGCCGGCTACTACGCCGGCCCCGGCAACGCCGATGCCTGGCTGGACCTGGCCGGCGGCGACCCCGACCTGTTTGTGGAGGTCATTCGTCTGCCGGACGCCAAGGGCTACGTGCAGACCGCTTACGAGTACTTTGTGATGTACAACCGGCTGTATGGGCTCACCGGCCCGTGACGGCCGGCGCGGCGGCGAGGGGGATCAGCGGACCTGTTCGGGGCTGAAGAACTGCTCCAGCAGGCGCGGCAGCTCGGCCGGAAGGCGGCCCTTTTCCACGTAGGCGCTGGCCCCGGCCAGCCAGGCCGCGCTCTGCTCCTGGGCCGAGCCGCGCTGCGTGAGCAGCACCACGCGCGCGCGCGGCGCGCCGGCCCGGATCTGCCGGGCCGCCTCTAATCCGTTCAGGCGCGGCAGGCTGCAATCCAGCAGGATCAGGTCCAGGGGGTTGGCCAGCGCCATCACCACGGCCTCGTCGCCATCGCCGGCGGTGAGGACGCTGGCCTGAGGCAGGTACGCGGCCAGCCAGCCGTGCAGGCGCGCGCGGGCCTCGGCATGGCCGTCGGCCAACAACACGGTCACAGGCGCCAGATGAGCAAAGGGGGCAGCCGCCAGCATCGCTCCACTGTAAGCGGCCTCCGCGCCCGCGTCTGTCGGGGGAACCCGACAGACCGCCTTCGATTTTCCCGCCCCGCCCTGAGGCCGCGGCCTCACGCCGCCGGCAGCGCCTCCCAGAACCACTCTTCCGCCGCCGCCCGCTTGCGCGCCAGGTCCTGGGCATCCGCCAGGAAGAAGAACGGCTCCAGCCGGTCCACCACCGCGCGCGGCAGGTCGTAGTACACGTAGCGCGTGTGAAAGCTGTGGCGCTCCGGGCAGTGCCGCAGGCGCAGCGCCTCCACCAGCGGCCGGAGCGTGTAGCTGAAGTAGAAGGCGGCGGCTTCGATATGGTTGCCGCGCGGCAGTTCCTTGAGCGTGAGCGGTTGGAAGAGCGGGAACGTCACCCGCAGCGCCGCCCGCCGGGCCTGCACCTGCTCGGCCAGCCGGGCCGGGTCCAGACCGGGCGCGGACGCCACCACCCCGGCCTTATCAAAGATCACGCGCGCCCGGCCGTGCATCTCCGGCTCCAGGAACTTGAGCGGGTTGGTGTGCCGGACCACGCACAGGTCCACCACCAGGAACGGCCCGGCAGCTTGCAGGCGGTAAAAGGCCTGCGCGTGGCCGTGCCAGGCCGGCTGCGGCACCTCCAGCTTCAATTCAATCGGCGAGAGCGCGGCCAGCGTCTGCTCGCACAGCGCCAGCACCTCATCCGCGCGGGCGTCGTCGGCGTCCACCATCAGGTCGATATCGGACCAGGCGTCTACGCGGTTGAAGGCCGCGGCCCCGGCTTCCCAGAAGGCGTGGACGTGGCCCAGCGGCTCCAGGGCGCGGCGCAGCGCCTCGACGATGGCCTCGCGGCCCAGGCTCTGAGTGGGCATGCTCACCTCCGGATCAGGCGGCCAGCGCCGGGCCTACGTGAACGGCCGCAAGTCCGGGCGGCGTGAACGCACAAGAAATTCGCGGCAGCCAGAGCGGCCGGCCTCACAGCTGGATGATCATCTGCCACTGGGTCAGCGCCTCCCGCCGCAGGCCGAACTGCTCGAACAGGCCGCTGAGCGCCTCCGGCCAGATGGCCGGGACGCGCCACTCCTTGTCTGGATGACGGCGGGCGGCGCCGCGCAGCAGCGCGAGCGCGTGGCCGGCCCGGCGCGCGGCCGGCTCGGTGACCACGGCGCGCACGCCCACCACCGGGGCGGCCGGGTTGGAAAGCGCCAGCCAGGCCGGACCGGAGCGATAGCCCACGGCCGGCGGCCCGGCCTGGGCCAGCGTCTCGCCGGAGAGCTGCCAGGGCAGGTCGGCTGGGCCGTGCGCGGTGAGGGCGCGGGCCACCGCGCGCACGTCCACGGCCTCCAGCTCGCCGTCGGCTTCGGCGCCGGCCGGCCGGCCCGCGTAGCCCGCCAGACGCCGGACGGTGCTGAACCCGCACTGGCGGTACAGGCCCACGGCCGGCGCGTTCTGCTCAATCACCTCCAGCGTCAGGGCCTGATCCGCGCGCGCGCGGGCCTCCGCCAGCAGCTGCCGCACGCAGGCCGCGCCCACGCCCCGGCCGCGCGCCTCCGGGATGATGGCCATGGCCGCCAGCCGGCTGGTGCAGCCGCGCCGCGCGATCAGGGCCACGCCCACGGGCTGGTCCTGGCGGCAGACGACGCGGCTGAGCGTCAGGTCCACGCTGTCTTGCCGCACCATGCCCAGCAGGCCGGCCACCGGCAGCTGCACCGGCACCAGGTAATCGGCGAAGCCCTGGTTGAGCAGGCGCGCAGCCGGCTCCAGGCCAAACTCCAGCACGGATTGATAAGTAATGGTCATGGCGCTCCTGGTGAAGACGCGGCCCACAGCCGCCCAAGGTCAGTATCCCAGATTCCGCGCGCAGCGTTTCCCCAGAACTTCAGGCGCTCCGAACGCCGTCGATGGCGCTTGATCCCTCTGAAGACCGCCGCGCTCCCCTGAACAATACCGTTGACAGGGACAGGCGGTTCACGGGGTTCTGGCCTCGGAGAGAAACGCCTAAACCGGCCGCGCGGCCGGCCGGGCGCTCGACTCCGAAAGGCGTCAACCTTAAAGCGAGGCCCGCGGACCGTTATCTTGAAAACCCTCCTCCGATTTCACGCGCCGCACCAACGGACGCAATCGCTCCGGCGGCATGGTTTCCGCAATAATGCGCCCATGCGTTCGGCTCATGACTGGGGGGCGAGCCGGCGCAGGACCCGGCGTCGCCATCGTGCGACGCACTCCCTGGAGTTCTGAGGGCGTGGCCAAACCCTGACAGGGCGCTCATCGCCGCCTGGCGATGCCTGCCGCGTTCTCGCGCTGCCTCCGCACTCCACCATCAACTTCAGCCGGCCTCACCGGGCGCCGCACGCGGGTCGTGCCGCGCCGCCGAGGCGTCTCAACCGATTGAACGCGGTCAGGGGGCTGCGTTCCTTGGGGGGTTACATGCCGCCTATCGCCGCCCGCCGCCTAGACCGTATCATCCGCCTGTGCCTGGCCGCCGCCCTCGCGTTGCAAGCCGTACCCGCCAACGCGCAGACTCCGCGCCCGACCAGTTCGGGCGAGGCCGCGCCCACAACGTTGCCCGCGGATGGCGCCACGACCTCGACCGCGGCCGGCTTGGTGCTCTATCTGCCGATCGTGCAGTTGCCGGCGCCGGCCCCGTTCCCCTATCCGGAATTTTTGCCCGCCGGTTTCGGTGACCAGATCCCGCGCGGCGCCGAGATTCTGCAGGCGGAACCGGATGCTTCCGGCGTCGGCGAGCACGCCTGGGTGGGCACCGGGGATACCGCCGTCTTGTTCCAGGCTGGCGCGGTGGCCGTGATCGCGCCGGCCGGTGCGTTTGCCGAGCCGGTCACGCTCAGCCTCAAGCCTCTCAGCACGGCCACAGCCGCGGCCGGCCCGGAGAGCGCGCCGCGCCGCTTCACGGTGGAAGCCCATCAGGCCGACAGCGGCCAGCTGGTCGCCGACTTTGAGCGTCCCGTCAGACTCCTGGTGGACCTGCGCGGCCAGGGTCTCAACGGCGATTGGTATCTCGCTTATCAAGACGCCCTCGACCCGGACGTCTGGCATCGGCCCGAGATCACGGTCCATGATCCGGTCGGCCTGCTCAGCGTCGAGACCGAGCACTTCTCTTCCTGGGCGGCCGGCGCCGAACCGTCCGCCTGGCAGTTCAAGCCGGCTTTGCCGGCAGTGTCCGAGTTCAGCGGCGCGGCCACCTACAGCCAGCCGGTCGAAGTGCCGGCTGGGCGCGGCGGCCTCACGCCGTCGGTGGCCCTGAGCTACTCCAGCCGCGGCCTGGACGGATTGATCACGTCGAGCGATCAGGATCAAGGCCCTCTCGGCCTGGGTTGGTCCCTGGGCGGCGCCGAAATCGTGCGCCGTGGCGTGCATACCTATTGCTGCTGGGCCAGCGGCCCGGTCATGGTCTACCCCGACCTATACACGCTCTCGCTCGGCGGCCAGAGCTACGACCTCTTCCCTGAAACAAGCATCGACACCGCCGTGGCTTCGGTCGTTCGCTACTCCGCCCAAAACGGCCCGGCGCTGTGGGTGCAGCGCATCTATGCGCCGGAGGCGGCCAACCAGGACAAGCTCTACTGGATCGTCAAGACCGGCGATGGCACCACCTATCGCCTGGGCTACACTGCTGACGCCGAAATGACTCAGGCCGGGGGCACGGTGGCGCTGGCCGGCCACGCCGGCGCGCCCGGCGTCACCGCCTTGCGCTGGCAGGTGGACCTGGTCACCGACACCTCCGGCAATCAAATCCAGTACCGCTACGAGAATTGGCTCAAGCGCGACGGCGGCCTCCTCACCGAGGGGGCGCGCCCCGACGAGATCCGCTACAACTTCCTGGAGCCGGCCGCCGCTGCGCTGACGCCGGTCGCCGGCGATTACCTCAGCCGGATCGCCTTCATCGGCGGCGACAATCACCGCATCACGCGCATCGACACTTACCACATCGACCGCGGCCGGCCGGTGCGTTCGCTGGACATCCGCCTGGACGGCATCAGCTACCTGGGCTGCGGCGCCGCCACGACGACGCAGACGGTCAGCGCCATCCAAGTGACCGGCGCGGACGGCGTCTCCCGCCTCCCGGCGACGACGTTCACGTATGAGCCGCATCGCCATCATGGCAGCTGCTATCCCTTTGCCTATCTCAAGACGGTCGCCAACGGCTATGGCGGGCGCATGCAGTTCACGTACAGCGGCGACGGGCGCGAGGCTGCCGGCCAGCCCGGCGAGAGCCAACCGGCCTTCGGGCAGGCGTATTTCGTGAGCAAGATCGAGACCTGGGACGGCGTCGCCGCGGCGCCAGCGGTCACGACCTACGCCTACGCGGCGCCGTGCTATAACACCGCCGACGGCCCCCTGGGGCCGCTGCCCGGCGCGGCGCGCTGCCTGTTGCAGGATGCGGCCACGGCGCCCGGCGTCGCCCCGCACTTCGACCTGGGCGGATTGGTCGGTTTCCTGACCACGACGGTCACCGTCCAATCTCAAAGCGGGATCGGCGGCCTGACCCGCTCAGTGACTGCGTTCGGTCAGGCACGCCTGACCGTGGGGCGGCCGCTGTCTGTGCAGACGCTGGGCTGGAGCGGCAGTGCCTGGGAGTTGCTGCGGGCGACGACCACCGAGTATGCGCCCGCCTCTCTCCCGGGCAGCGCGGCCCAGGTCAGCCTGCCTCGGTCCACCACGACCACGTCCTTCGACGGCGGCGAGGCCGTCACCGCGCGCCAGGACTTGGCCGCCTACGATCGCTACGGCAACCTGCTCGAGATCATCGATTATGCCGCTGACGGCGCGGCCTACCGCCGCACACAGCGCCGCTACGAGGCCAACGTTGCCGGCGCCGTCTGGATCACCGGCGCTCTGACGCGCGAGCAGGTTTTCGCGCGCGCTGGTTCCGGCTGGGCCGAACAGCCGGTCCGCGAGGTCCGCTCGGACTACAACGCCGATGGCAACCCGGCCACCACCGCCCCGGACGCGCGCGGTTATCTGACGGCCGTCCGCGCCTGGAGCCTGGACCCGGCCACCGGTCAGGCGCGCTTCGTGGACACGCGCCTCAATCATGACCGCTGGGGCAATGTCACGGCAACGACGACTTTCAACAGCTACGGCAGCGAGGCGGCCTATGCCACCGCCGCGCCGCGCGTCACCGTCACCACCTACGATCCCGCTTACGGCCTCTACCCGGTGCGGCAGACCAACCCGCTGGGCCATGCCACAGCCCTGGACCTTGACTTCCGGCTGGGACTGCCGCTCACGATCACGGACGCCAACGGCGCGGCGACCCGCTTCCGCTATGACCCCTTTGGACGGCTGACGCTGGTGATCCGCCCCGGCGACAGTGAGGCGCTGCCGACCGTGCGCCACACCTATCGCGACGGCGGCGCGCCCAGCCAGGTCGAGACGCGCCAGCGTGTGACGAGCGGTTGCGCGGACTGTGAGCGCGTCACCGCCGCGTACTTTGACGGCCTGGGCCGGACCGTCCAGGTCCGCGTCGCCGACAGCGGCGGACGCCAGACGGTGACCAACACCACCTACGACGCGTTGGGCCGCGCCACGTCCAGCTACCTGCCGGTCTTCGAGACCACCGGCCTGGGCTTCGCGCGCCCCGCCGGCTGGGAGGCGCGCCCGCACACACGGACCGAGTTCGATGCCCTGGGCCGCGCCGTGCGCGTCACCGCCGCCGACGGCGCCGTCGCCCAGTCTGAGTTCCGCGGCCTGCGCACCGGCCTGCTCGACGCCAATGGCCACCAACGCCTCATGCAGGTGGACATCTTCGGCCGGACGATCGCCGTCTTCGAGTACGCCGATACACCGGGCGGAGCCGTGGACTTCGAGCGCGCCGCCTACGCCGTCACCCACTACGCCTACGACGTCGCCGACCAGCTCGTCCAGGTGACGACGCTCTCGTCCACCACGACCATTATCTATGACGCGCTGGGGCGCAAGACCGCGCTGGACGACCCCGACCTGGGCACTTGGACCTACACGTACGAACCGGCCGGCAGCCTGGCCGCGCAGACCGATGCGCGCGGCGTTGTGATCGCCTACACCTACGACGCCCTGGACCGGCCCTTAACCAAGCGCTACGCCGTCCCCGCCGGACAGGCCGTGGTCGCCCCCAGCACCGTCACCTTCTTCTATGACGAGGGCGGCGCCGCAGCCTGGGCGCTCGGCCGGCGCACGCGCCTGAGCGACGGCACCGGCACGACGACCTGGGCCTACGATGCGCGCGGTCACGCCGTCGCGGAAACGCGCGCGCTCGCCTACGGCCTGGGCATCTACACGTTCCAGCGCGGCTATAACGCCGCCGATGAACCGATCACGCTGACTTACCCGGATGGCGAAGTGGTCACCACCAGGCTGGACGAGGCCGGTCAACCCGTCGGCCTGCAGAGCTCGCTCGACTCGGACTATGTGACTGCGGCCAGCTACGATGCCTTCGGCCGCCCGCTGCAGATCAGCCTCGGCAACGGCCTGTCAGCGCGCTACACCTACTACGCCCCGACCACCCTGCACCAGGGCGGCCGGCTGCAAAGCCTGGCCGTGGGCGACGGCCTGCTCGACCTGGGCTTCGTCTACGACGCCGGCGGCAACGTCACGCGCCTGGTTGACCGCTCCCGTCTGCTGGCGGGTCCGCAGACGCAGCAGTTTCAGTATGACGCCCTCGATCGGCTGACGGCCGCGCAGACCAACGGCAGCACCGTCGGCGCGTATGCCCAAGCTTTCGTCTATGACGCATTGGGCCGGCTGGTGACCCGCACCGACGACGGCGCGACGGCGGCTTACGCCTACGCGGATCCAGACCACCTGCATGCCGCCACGCGTCTGGGCGAGGCCGACAGCTACACCTACGACCCCAACGGCAATATGACGACGCGCGTGGAGGCCGGCCTGACGTACACGCAGACCTGGACGGCCGAGAACCGGCTGGCGCGCGTGACCTGGATCGAGGCCGGCCGCGCTTACACCACCACGTTCGGATACGACGGCGACGGCGCGCGAACGTTGCAGATCGAAGACGACGGTGAAGCCGAGATCACGACCGTGTATGTGGGCGGCCTGTACGAGAAGCAGAGCGACACCACCGCCGCCGACCTCAGCGCCGTCTTCGGCCGGACAGCCGCGGCGGAAGGCGCCCCGCCCGGGCGGCATGGTCTGGCGCGAGCCGCCCACCGCGATTACACCGGGCCGGGCGCACGCACCGTGACGGTGTGGGTGCCGCCCGCCTACAGTTGGGGCCCGGCCCAGGTGGCCTATCAGCCCTGGATCGCGGACTGCGCCAACAAACCGGCCGACCCAGCCAAGGGCACCGAATGCGGTTATGGCACCGGCCTCGGGTTCGACGCCGTCAGTTGCAGCGCCCTCGGCCAGTGGCCGTGCCAGGACGGGCAACGCTACGACGGGCCGGACGGTTACCCCTCAGAGGTGACCTACAACCCGGCCACGGCCTCCGCCGGCCTGAGCTGCACGCTCGGCCTGAACGGCTGGTGCCGCTCAGCGGCAACCCTGACACTCACCGGCGCCGAGCCGATGCCAGGCGAGTCAATCGTCGGCGTCTCCACCAGCCTGTTCCACACCGGCACCGCCAGCCAGACCACGGGCGGCGCAACTCGCGTCTTCACGGTCACCGAGACAGCGCCGGTCACCTACTACTATTGGGCGGAGTCTTCTCACGGCGACCAATCGACCCTCGGCCAAGTGACGGTCAAGGTCGACAGCACGGCGCCGGCGATCACCCTGGCCGGGCCGGCCAGCGACGCCTGGTACGCCCTGGCCACGCCGATCACGGTCACCCTCAGCGACGGCCTATCCGGCCCGCGCTGCGTGCGGGCCGCCTGGGACACCGCGCCGCCGGATGACTCCAACTGCGCCGCGATCACAGCTTCAGTCAACATGCCCGGCGAGGGCGTCCATGTGCTCAACGTGCGCGCCTGGGATCAGGCCGGCAACGTCGCCACGCGCACGGCGACCTATCAGTATGACGCCACGCCGCCGGCGGCGCCCGCCGCTGCCAGCGCGTCTTGCGCCGCAAGCAACATCTGGCAGAACACCTGCAGCGCACCCAACTTCACATGGCCGGCGGCCCTCGACGCCGTCAGCGGCGTGGAAAAATACGAACGCTACTGGGGGCCGTCCGACAACGGCACGGCGACCGCCCTGACGACCACCGCGAACTTCAACGCCGGGAGCACCAACGAGGGCGTCACCTACCTGCGGCTGCGGGCCGTGGACCGCGCCGGCAATGCTTCGGCCTGGGTCACCGTCTTCACCTTCCGCTACGACTCCACGCCGCCCGTCACGAGCCAGGCGCTGGCCGGCGCGGCCGGCGACGACGACTGGTACCGCTCCGCTGTGACCGTGACGCTGACTGCCGTCGACGCGCTCTCCGGCATCGCCTTGACGCAGTATCGCCTGGACGGCGGCGCCTGGCAGGACGCCGGCGCTCCGGTCAGCGTCTCCACTTCCGGCGTCCATCTCCTGGAATACCGTTCGCGCGACGCTGCTGGCAATTGGGAGACGCCGCAGTCGGCGCAGCTGAAGATCGACGCCGAAGCGCCGTCCCTGGCCGACGCCAGCGCCAGCGAGGACGGCGGCGCCGGGGTGGAGTCCGGCATGTGGCAAGGCCGGGTGGACCAACCCCATTTCAGCTGGCGCGGCCTCACCGACAGCCCCGCCGATCAACTGACCGGCTATCGCGTGTATTGGGGGCCGGATCCGCTTGGCACCGGACCGTATACGGACACCGTCACGGCCGCCTACACCGTGACGCAGCCGGTCGGCTCAGGCGCTGAGTACTTTCTGCGGCTGCAAGCGCGCGACGCCGCTGGCCACTGGTCGGATTGGGCCACCCTCTTCGACTTCCGCTTCGATAACACACCGCCGGCGCTGGACGCCTGGCTGCCCGCCGATGGCGCGGTCATTACGGACACGCGCCCCGTCATCACGGCCGCTTACTCCGACCTCGCGCCCGGCTCCAGCCTGGCCGCGCCAGTGCTGGCGATCGACCAGCAGATCGTCACGCCGACGCTGGCCGCCGGCGCTCTGACGTATAGACCCGAGGCGCCCCTGGCCCCGGGCGCGCACACGCTCACCTTATATCTCGCCGATCAGGCCGGCAATCAGACCAGCGCCACGCGCCGCTTCACGCTTGATCCTGAGACGCAGGTGCGGGTTCTGTCGCCGGCGGAGGGCGCTGTGCTCAACACCCGCTCGCCAGCGGTCGTCGTCGCGGGCGAACCGGGCGCGGCCGTGACCGTGACCGTTGCCGGCCAGGCTTTCACGCACACGCTCGATGCCAGCGGCCGCTGGGAAATCCCGGACATCGAGTTCGATGAGGGAGACAACGTTGTCAGCGCGACGGCAACCGACCAGGCCGGCAACACAGCCGGCGACGCCGTCACCGTCACGGTCGATCTGACGGCCGACGTGTCCCTGGTGGCGGCTGAGCGCGTTTACGTCAACCCGGCGCAAGCGCCGGCGCTGTTCGCCATCACGGCCCTGGCCGGCGGCGGCCGGCAGGTACTCAGCTGGAGCCTGACGTTAGAAGCCGGGGCCGCGACCGTCGCGGTCATCACTGGAACGCAACCCGCTGAACACCAGCCAATCGTCTGGGATGGGCGGTTGGCCTCGAGCGACCTCGCGCCTGACGGCGCCTACACGGCGCGCCTGACGCTGACCACCACCGGCGGCCGTGTCACCCAGTCGGCGGCGCTGGCGTTCACGCTGGCGAGCGATCCGCCAGCGGCGCCCACGCTGGAGTGCGGCGTCGACAACGAAACGTGGTTCAGCCAACCGCCGGCCCTCGTCCGCGGCACGGCCCCGGAGGGCGTCCAGGTCGTCGTGGCGCAGGGCGGCGTCGACCTGTTCGTGGTCCCGGTCTTTGCTGGGCGCTGGCAGCAACCCTTGGCTCTCAGCCAGGGAGCGCCTTTCTCGACGACGGTCACAGCGCGAACGCTCGACGCGGCCGGCAATTCCAGCATACCGTCGGCTCCGTGCCTGGTTGGCCTCACCCAGAGCGACCCATTCGTCGCCCCGCACGCCAGCCTCTCGCAAGCCATCCTCGGCCTGGGTAACGTCATCACACTCAGCGCCGCTACCCGCGCCATCGGCGCGCCACTTAACGCCGACGGCGTGCAGGTGGCGCTGCCCGTTGAGTTGGGGACGGCGCCCGTGTTGACGCGCACCGACGGGACAGCCGCCGCCGATACGTGGAGCGGAGTCTGGCACCTGCCGGACGCCGGCCAGTGGGAGGCGCCGGTCACTGTGGTCTTCAGCGCCGTGGACACGGCCCAGCCTGCGCCCAACCGCGGCGTGCAGTTCGTTCAACCGTACCTGGATCTGGTGCCGCCCTACGCGCGCCTGATGTGGCCGTGGGCCGGCTATGCTCAGAACGCCGCGGCGCTCACGCCGCAGGGCGTGGCCGAGCCTTTCAGCCTCGTCACTGTGACCGCCTTCCGCGTTTCGGACGGGCTCGCCCTGAGCGCGTCCGGCACGAGCGACGCCACCGGCGCCTGGACGACATCCCTGACGCTGCCGGACGGCCGCTACACATTAAGCGTGCAGGCTCGGGATCAGGCCGGCAATGTCGGCCCGGCCTCCGAGCTGATTGTGATCACTATCGACACGACCGGGCCAGCCCTCCAAAGCCTGGGGCTGTGGCCGAAGTATGTTGATGTCGCTTCCGAGTTGACTGTTACTCTGAGCGTGACGGACGCCTTAAGCGCTGTCGCTGATATCAGTTTGCGCATCGATGATCTGCAACGCGTGGGCGACTCGGTCATGCTGGATCTCGCGGTGCACGCCAACACGGCCACGGGCGCCTTGGCCATCGCCGAGGACGCCGAAGAAGGCCTCAAGCCGGTTACGGTCTTCGCCCGCGACACGCTGAACAACACGGCGGTCCTCACCGGCGCCGCCGTCATCGTCGACCAAACCCCACCAATCTTGTCTGATCCGACGCTCACGGCCAACGCAACCTGGCTTGTGATCACCGGGACCACTGCCTACCATGGACCGCAGACGCAGGGCCAGATGAGTGTGGCTGTTTCCGCCGAGGATGCCTCGGCCACGCACATGACCGCCGGGCTGGAGACGCTCACGTTTCCGGCGTTCTTCGGCGCGCCTGAGGAGAGACGCCCGCTCGATGGCGCCCGCGCCTCCCTGACCTACACCCGCACGTATACGGTCACGGGCACGACCAACGGCGCTTTTCCCGTTCTGGTCACTGACCGGGCCGGCAACAGCGCCGATCGCGCGCTGACGCTGCACTACGATGCCGCGCCCCCGACGGTAACAGTCAGCCTGCCGCCCGTCGCCGGCCTGCGCTTCTCGGTAGGTTGGGCCGCCCTAGACCAGGCCGCCGGCGTGGAGTCGTTCGAGGTGCAGTATCGCGACGCTGGCGAGCTGGCCTGGACCGCGTGGCTCACGGGCACGACGGAAACAATCAACCACTTCCACGGCCAGGCCGGGCGCAGCTACGTGTTCCGCGTCCGCGCCACGGACCGGGTCGGCAACGTCTCCGCCTGGCAGACGGCCACAGCCGTCGTCGCCGATGTTGTCAAGTACTACACCTTTGCCGGCCAGCGGCTGGCCATGCGCCAGGGTCTAGCCGTCCACTTCATTCATGGCGATCATCTGGGCAGCGCCGCGCTCGTCACCGACGCCGCCGGTGCCGTTGTCGCCGAGACGCGCTACCTACCCTATGGCCTGGAACGCGCCAGCGCCGGCGCCTCGCCCACCGACTTCAGTTTCACCGGCCAGCGCCAGGACGGCTTCGGCCTGCTGGACTACAACGCGCGCTTCTACGCGCCGCAGCTGGGACAATTCATCAGCGCGGACACGATCGTGCCCGGGGCCGACAATCCGCAACGACTGAACCGGTACGCGTATTCTCTATCGAACCCGCTTAAGTATATCGATCCTTCGGGGCATGTCTACCTCTGCGCGCAGGCCTGTGAAGAAGAAGCAGACCGGAATTGGAAGCCACTAGTTGATCCAGTGCCGCTGACCCTCAAGGGAACACAAATGCTGGCGCTCTGCCAGGAATACTATGGGGGTAACTGCAATACGCAAGACTTCCTCGCACGAGGATTGACTCCGGAGTTCAAGACCATCGACTTGAGAAGAAACCCGGATGCTGAGAGGATAGTCCAGCAACTCGAAGATTCGACGACGTACTCCTTGTATCAAAAGTGTCGATACGAGAAGGGTGGGCCTTGCACGAGCCTTTCCCAAAACGCCGTGATGAATTGGATGGGCGGTTTCTCCTCTACCTCGTATGATATGTACGAGCGGTGGCGAGGTGGGATGTCGGCGCAAGATGCTGTCAACCAGAATATCAACCCACTTGCTGCACTGGTTGCGGCGCATGCAATGAGTGCGCCAGATCCAGTACTTGGGGTCGCAAACACCAGTGATTTGCCGGCAAGTTGGGGGAACAGGTCGCTGTATGCAGTTCCTGTCGAGGTGTGGGGTGGCTCAATTGAAAGCGCCCTCACCGTTCAAGGGTTAGGCCAGCCTCTGTGGTCTTACGGGCTACCGGGTCAGAATACGTTCCTCATTTTTTCCGTAAAGCAGGTAAATTTCCTGCAACAGTTCAGGGTGAAATGACTCTATGAACAAGGCTATATCGCTCAAGCAAATCACTTTGTCAATATTGGCGCTTGTCATGGCCGCTGGCTGCGCTCCTTCTCCAAGGGCAACGCCATCCGGGTTGGCTCAAGCGACTCTTCCACGGCCAGCGCCCTCTGCAACCGTTCGGTCAACGCAAGTGCCGACCTCTCAGGCCACACAGACACCGGACGTTGACCCGACGATCACACCAACAGCCCACATCGCCGACGGCCTGACGAGGGCTTGTATCGACCCAAGCAAGTCAACCGGCATTGGTCTGCCACCGGGACGAATTGTGATGTTTGCGATCGATAACCCTTCACGAGTTGTCGTGATGGATGCCGAAACGGGTTCACTAGAAGCACTTCCTGGTTCATCCGAAAAGGATGTCATGTCCAGCGTGCACGTTTCACCCGATTTCACTAAGATTGCCTACCGAAATGAGACGCTAGGCCAGCTAACGATCGGTGAGGCTAGCGGTTCTGTCTCCTTGAGTATCCCCTGGCCGGCAACGTGGCAGCAGATCGATGGCTGGCTGAATGATCATCAGTTGATTGTGGATACATCGACGACGGGTGAAGACCACAAATTGGTTCTTCTAGACGTCGATTCGCAAGCACAAACGGAATTACCGAGTACATTCCCAGACCTGATCGCATTCGATCCTGACCCTTTCTGGCAGTGGTTCAACGCGACGAAAATCATTTATGACAGAACCGCCCGGACCGCACTCTATCCCGGGAAATCGAGTGGCATGGGCGCCCTGATCCTACGCTCACTCCCCGACGAAAAGATCATCACTGAGCTGCCAGGCACCATCAGTTATGGACTGACGCCCATATGGTCGCTCGACAGCCAACGCACTGTCATCAAAGGACCTGCCTCCCTGCTGTCGGCAAAGCCAAAGGAAGACATTGATTCGACCCAAGAGGAACTGTATCTGTTGGATGCGGATGGGGTCACGAAACAGATCACTCACCTTACTGAGAGCTGGGAAGAAGTCGATTTCTACCAATACTCATGGTCTCCTGATGGAACCCGACTGGCGTTCCGATTCATCGCTGGGCCATATGACTATCCGGATTTGTATCCAACGTCGCGACCTGACCTTCCAGGGAGACTTGCGGTCCTAGACCTGGAAAGCGGTATGATAACGGACTACTGCCTTCCATCTGGCCAGAGTCTCGCCGCTCCAGTATGGTCCCCCGATGGGGGGTATCTTCTGGTCGAAGATTATTACCAATCCCTTCCTCCATATGAAAGCAACGTGTACGCAGTCGATCTGGAAAAACATGTCGCATCAATCCTGATTGACGGGTTCACCCCAATCGGATGGGTTGCGCTCAAGTAAGCGTTGGCGAACAGATTGAGTCGTGAACCGCTTCGTTACGCGGGAGCGCCTTGCCGGAGGCCGGGGGTCCCCGTCAAGGTAGAGCGCAGCGCGCGATCCTTGCCGTCCCCTGGGACGGCGCGCGAGAGAACACCTTGATGGGGTGGCCGAAGGCGAGATAATCGCGCCGCGAGAAGCGGTTCGGCGATTTATGGTGTCACATCGACTAGCCAGGTGCTCAGCGCGCGCGGGGCTGCAACTCAGGGCACGCCATCAGCGGGTTCTACTGCCAGCATTACCAATCTGCACTTTCCACCTGGGCGATACGTCTCCGATGGTGACGTGACTATATCGGGCAACGCTTCATTCGACCACGCCACCCTGACCGTGTACGGCAACCTGACCATCGGCGGCTCTGTATTCGCCGCCCCGGGCAACAATTTGTCGATGACCGCTTCCAGAGACGTGCTTATAGGCGGTAGTGTTATTGGCAGCGGCGGATCACTCCAAGTCAACGCCGCAATGAATACACTTGTGGCGGGCGACATAGTAGGAAGAGACAAGTTGGTCTACGCAGCACCGAAGTAGTCATCATGCCCAAGTGTCCAATCAGTCGTCTCTCATACTATGTCCATCGCCAAGCTTCGGAATACCGCCCTGAAAAACGGTCAAGCGAGTAGATCCCAGACTGTCGCCAAGTCAGCTAAGGAGAGCGCCCCATGAAAGACGTAGCGCCAATTGTGAAGCAATATCTCGTCGCAGGCCTGGCAAACAAGGGGCGGGGCGATGTACCTGGAGCAAAAAATGCTTTCCAGTTAGCCATCGCCGAGGCCAAACGCCTGCGAGACAAGCATGGCGAGGCTTCCGCTCTGTTTCATTTGGGCGGCATCTCGCGTAGGTTTGACAGGGACTTGCCCCGCGCCCGGAAGGAAATCTCTCGGAGCCTTGCCTTGTTTGAGACGCTTGGAGCCCCCTTCGGGATTGGGTATGCGCTAATTGAATTGGGCACGCTTGATTATCAGGAAGGAAAGTTTGACAAAGCTCTTGAAAAGCTGGGCCGTGCCCTGCCAGTATTCATGGATCAGCACCACCAGACGGGGCGGGCAATGGTCTGGCATCAAATGGGGTTGATCGAGAAAGCACGCCAAAACTATTCGGCTTCTGAGCGTCTGTTCAATGACAGCCTCTTGATATTCCAGGCAAACGGCGACCAGAACGCTGTGGGGCAGGTTTTGTTGAGCCTTTCAGACGTTGCGGTTAACCACCACCAGAATCTGGGCGCAGCCAAAAGCCTTCTTGACCGAGCCTTGTCGATCTTCGAACAGTTAGGGTCAGAGTTCGACATTGAGAAGACTCGCCTCTGCTTGTCCGCGCTCCAACAACTCGATCGAGGCGAGGATCCGGCGCAGTAGTGATCGGCCATTCTCAAGCGATCAACCTCTGCCGTCGATCGAGTTGCGCGGTCTGACTCGTCTGAGTTTTGGATTTCGCCCGGCTCCTGGGGCGGCTGAGAACGCCGTGATCAACTCCCCCATTGGGCACATTCCATCCAAGCCTGCGCCGGTATTCTCGCAACCGCCGACAAAAGAGTGACGGTCACGGGTGCCGGCCATGAAACCCATTGACACCACAG
Organism: uncultured Anaerolineales bacterium; assembly: GCA_937952305.1. Classification (GTDB taxonomy): domain Bacteria; phylum Chloroflexota; class Anaerolineae; order Anaerolineales; family UBA6663; genus SpSt-583. Next base: position 138,058 of record CALFZO010000116.1, read on the forward strand.
CGCATTGGCGAAGTCGCGCAAGCAGTCTCCCGCCGAACACCGGATGGTCTGCCCGCTGGCAAACTTGCCGCAAGACCGCGCCCTTCTTCGCAATCTGACGGACTCGCGAGTAGACGCACCGCCCAGGCAGCTCGGCCAGTTGGGTCCCTCGCGAGCAGTGCGCCCACTCTCAGGTAGTGCCTATGTCTTCAGACGACTCCACTTTTCATGAACTGATGAACGCCGGCTCCGAGGCCGCCCGCCGCCAGGCCTGGCCGGAAGCCCAGCGGCATTTCGAAGCCGCCGCGGCCCAGGCGCGCGCGGCCGGCCATGACCACGCCGTCGTCTTGGCGTTGCTTAAGATCGGCTGGCTGTCAGAATGGGGCCACAACGTCGAGCACGGCCGCCGCGCCTTGGATGAATGCCTCCGTCACTGCCAACGATTGGAATTGCCTGTTGAAACGGCCGCCGCCTTGGCCAGCCTCGGCAAGCTGGAAAACGACCAGGGCCATACCAGCCTGGCGCTGTCGCTGTGGTCCCAAGCGCTAGAACTCTTCGAAAAGGGCGACGGCCATCTCGGCCAGGCGTTGACCCTGGCTCGTCTCGGCCGCACCTACCTTGCGCAACATGACTTCGCCAACGCACGGCCCTGCCTCGAGCGCAGCCTGGCTCTGTTCATCACACTGCCCGAGCCGACCGCGGAAGGGCAGGTGCGGTTCTCGCTTGGGCAGATCGCCTTCCACGTCGACCGCGACTTCGAACTGGCCCGCTCCTACTTTGCCCAAGCCCTGGCCCTGCTGGAACCGAACGGCCCGGCCCATGAGATTGCTCAAGCGAGGGACGGCCTGGCCGGCGTCAATCACTATCTCGGACTCATCACCTCCGGTCAACGGATCGCGCTGGCGTCGCGGGCGACCTTTCCGCCCGAGCATCTTGTGACGATCGAAGCGACCGAGCCGAATGGACGCCCGATCACAAATGGGCTCACGCTGATCTTTGATGAGGCCAGTCGTTCCACCGAGGTCGTCTTGAACCAATCCGGCAAACTTAAGATTTCGGTGCAGCCGGCGCCAGAGGCCCCCCGGGCCAAGGCAGCCGCATCCCCAGCCGCTATCTCGGCGGCTCTGGCCCTGCCAGCTTTGCTGTTGTTGCTGGGCCTGTGGCAATATCTCCAATCGGTCTGGCCGTGGGGCCGTTAACGGGCCGTTGCGCACAATTCCAGTCGCCGCCATCAACCTGACCGATCCAGTTATAACGAACCACCGGGGCCGAGCTGCCTCGGCCCCGGTGGCTTCCCCCTTCCCTTGTGCCGGCCCGGAGGCCGGTCGTCTTTTGTCAGCGCGCCCGGCTGTGGACGCTGGCCGGCTCCACCGGCCGCAGGCCGCGCAGCCGCGCATAGCACGTGGCCTGTTCCCGCGTCATCCGCACCCAAATGTCCTCGGGCGCCCGGGCCGCCGGGGCCGTGCCGGTCCGGCGTCCGCGCCGCAGGCCGCGCACACCCAGCCACACGCCACCCGCCGTCAGCAGCCCCAACCCCGCCGGCCAGGCCGCGCCGGCCATCGCCACCCCGGTGCGAGGCAGGCCGGACAGCGCCTTCACCAGGCCCGCCAGGCGGTCCCGCTCGGTCCGCAGTTGGGCCACGCTGGCGCGCAGCTCGCGCGCCTCAGTCTCGGCCGCGGCCAGCCGCCAGCGCAGCGCCTGGGCCTCGTCGGCCTGCTCCTGCGTCTGCGTCTGCAGCTCCGTCAGCCGCCGCTCCAACTCCGCCTGGTTCTGGCGCAGGAGCGTGATCGTGCGCTCGGCCTCGGCCGCCTGCTGGCTCAGGCGCTCGTTCTCGTCGCGGATTTCGGCGCTGTCGCGCAGCACGAAGCCGAACGCCAGCGCGCCGACCAGGACAATGAATGTGAGCCGCGCAATCGGGGTCAACATGGCCGCGTCCTCCTGTCCGAGCAGACTTAAGTACCGTGCCCAGCCTGTGGCGAGTGTGTTAGCCTGCACGTGCCTGTCTCCGGGGTCGCTTACCGCCGCCTAACGTTGTTTGCGATCTTGACGATAACCTGATATTCTTGCCGGCGTTCTCTCGGTAGTTTTCCCCTGTCTCATCCAGCATTCTAGGGGGGATGGGGCGCGATTAACCAGAAGGAAACCTTACGGTTGGCTGATTAGCTGAGGAGCCGCATGGAGCCGCCTGTCCCCGTCCAGCCGGCCCGCCTCGTCACGCTGGAGTCCGAGGCCGCCCCCCAAACTTATCTGCTGCACGAGGCCGTCTACATCCTCGGCCGCTTCCCCACCTGCCAGATCATCGTGGCGCGGCCGCTGGTCTCGCGCTACCACGCCCGCATCGAGCGCGACGGCCCGCGCTACCTGCTCACCGACATGGGCAGCGCCAACGGCACTTTCGTCAACGGCCGCCCCCTGCGCGGCCCGCACACTCTCAAAGACCAGGACCGCATCGGCCTGGGTTCGCCGCAGGAGGCGCTGTGCTTCCTGGACCCCGACCCCACGCTGATCCCGCAGAAGCTGCTCCAGTTTGATAAGCCGCGCCTGCGCTTCCTGGTCCACGGCCAGCCGCTGGAGCTGACCAAGCTCCAGTTCCAGCTGCTGCAGCACCTGCACGAGCACGCCGGCGCGGTCTGCACCCGCGAGAGCTGCGCGCTGGCGCTGTGGAAGCGGGCGTATGACCCCGAGATCGACGCGGACGCGCTGGACCGGCACGTCAGCGGGCTGCGTGCGCTGCTGCGCAAGGCCGTGCCGGGCTATGACCTGATCGAGACCGTGCGCGGCCAGGGCTACATCCTCAAGCTGTAGCCAGGCCGCCGGCCGCCGCCAGGGGAGACATGACCGAGCAGATCGGCACGCTGATCGGACCTTACCGGCTCCTGGAGCTCATCGGCCAGGGCGGCATGGCCAAGGTCTACCGCGCCTACCAGGCCGGGCTGGACCGCACCGTCGCCCTCAAGATCCTGCCGGATTACCTGGTGGGCCAGGTGGTGCTGTATCAGCGCTTCCAGCAGGAGGCCCAGGTCATCTCGCGCCTGGAGCACCCCCACATCGTGCCCGTGCACGATTACGGCCAGCACGCCGGCGTCCCCTACCTGGTGATGCGCTACATCCAGAGCGCCAACGCCCGTGATCTGCTGGCCTTCGGCCCGCAGTCCCCGGCCGCCACGGTGCGCGTCATCCGGGCCGTGGCCGCCGGCCTGGATTACGCCCACAGCCAGGGCATCCTGCACCGTGACGTCAAGCCCAGCAACGTCCTGATCGACCAGCACGGCCACCCCTACCTGGCCGACTTCGGCCTGGCCAAGGTGCTGGAGGCCAGCCTGCACCTCACCGGCAGCAGCGGCCTCAAGGGGATGGGCACGCCCGCCTACATGGCGCCGGAGCTGCAGCGCGGCCACCCGGCCAGCGTGTACTCAGACGTCTACGCCCTGGGCGTGATGATCTTTGAGCTGCTCACCGGCGACCTGCCCTTCCGGGCCGATAACCCCATCGCCGTGGCCTTCCGCCACGTCAACGACCCCGTGCCCTCGGCGCGCGCGCTCAACCCGGACGTCCCGCCGGCCGTGGACATTGTCCTGGCCCGCGCGCTGGCCAAGGAGCCGGAGGCACGTTACCCGTCCGCCGGCGCGCTGGCCCAGGCCCTGGCCGCCGCCGTGCCCGGCCAAGCCGAGGCCGCCGTGGCCGGTTTTGTGGAGCAGGCGCGCTCGCTGGCCACAGTCAAGAGCGCCGAGGCCGTCACCCAGGAGGTGCGGCGCGAGGTGGGGCGTTTTGTGAGCCAAGAGGTTAAGCGCCAGGTGGTGCGCGTGGTGCCGCTGGTGCTCGGGCTGCTGCTGCTGGCGGGCGTGGCGTCCGGCCTCGTCCTGGCCAACTTCGGCGGCCAGGCCGGCCCCGCGCTGACAGCCACGCTGGACGCCCTCGCCGCCCGCGCCGCCGTCCAGGCCACGGGCGAGGCTCAGCTGGCGCTGGACCGGACTGCGGTGAATCAACTCCTCACGGAGGTCAGCCAGCGGCCGGAGCTGCAGCCCACGGTGGACTATCTGGAGGACCGGTTGAACGCCAGCGCCGCGACGCTGACGGCGCTGCCGGTGCCGGCCACGAACACGGCCGCGCCCGCGCCCAGCGCCAGCGGCACGCCGGCCCCTTCTCTGTCGCCGGCCCAGGCCACCACACGGGCGCCCGGCCCGCGCGCCTCGGCCACGCGCACCGCCCCGGCGGTGGTCTCGCCCACCGGCCTGCCCACATCCGGCGGCGATGATCCCGGGCCGACGGCCACCAGCCCGCGCACGCCGTCGCTGACGCCCAGCCGCACAACCACGGCCGCGACACCGGGCCTGACCCCGGCCACGCCCACGCCGGTGACCGTGACGGTGACCGCGTCGCCCACCGCCTCCTGGACGCCGTCACGGACCTGGACGCCGACGCCGACCGACACGGACACGCCGCGCCCGCCCACGGCGACCACGCCGCCCACGCCCACTCACACGCCGCGCCCACCCACGGCCACGCCCACCGTGGAACCGACGACGCGCGTCCCGCCGCCGCTGGCGACCTTCCTGACCACCACGGCCACCCTCGACCCCACCAGCCTGCGGCTCACGCTGGAGGCCACGCTCACCGCGCGCGCGCGGCCGTGAAGGCGAAGCCGCAGCGTCCCGTTATGCGTTGAACTCACAAGCCGGTTTGGTGGCGCCTCCGGTCACTAGGTTCATGTCGTCCCGGCGCAGGCCGGGACCCAGAAACGGCCCTCCTGGGCGGGACGACGCCAAAGTAAGCGGGACTCGAGGTACAGCAAATGGGCGCGGCCAAATCTGATTGAGGCGCCCAGGCCCGGCGCCCAGCAGTCGATTTGGGTTTTGTCGCGAGGGAAGACGGGGAGGCGTGAACGCGGGCGCCGGCGCGCTACTCGCGGCGCTGCCCGCGGCCCGCGCAGACGGAGTCGATCTTGCCTTGGACCCAGGCGGCCAGGGCCGGCCAGGTGGGGTCGGCCGGCACGGACGTCTGCGCCAGGGCGATCAACTCTTGATAGGACAGGGCCTGGAAAGTGACAGCGCGCGGCTGAAGCCGCCCGTGCAGGCGCTCCCACTCGGCCGAGCGCACCCGCGCCGCCATGGCCAGGCCCGGCCCGTCCGCGTAGGCCACGACAAAGGCCGGCCTGCGGCCAGACTGCCGGGCCGCCTCGTAGCACACGGTCAGGTTGCGCATCCACTGGAACCACGCGCCCGCGAAGGGGCATTCGAAGTAGCTCTGGTCGGCATCGTAATCGAAGACGCGCGGGACCACGTCCCAGTAGCGCAGGCCCTTGGCTGTCAGCGCACAGCGCGCCTCCTCGCCGGTGGCCGGGTTCACCTGCCACATGTAGCTGCCCGTGCACTGGCGCTGGCCGCGGTGCGGGCCGCTCGGCAGACGCCCGGTCTGCGAGCAGCCGCCGCCGTCGCTCTCGGTGAACTTGCCCTCAAAGAAGATCAGGGCCTGCGGGCTGCGCGCCATGGCATCCACCACGGTGCGCGTCTTCTCGCGCAGGTGGTTGGCGGGGTCGCGCCACTCCAGCGCCACCTCCCACGGGCCGCCCGGCGGCAGGCCCAGGGCCGCGGCCCAGCCGTCCAGCACGGCCGCGCGCGTCGGCGCGGCCAGCAGCGTCCCGAAGACGTCGATAGCCAGCGCCTGCGAGGATTGGACCTTCCAAGTGTCGTAGCGCTCGCCGGCGGCGCTGTGCCAGTGGAATTCGCGCAGCGGCTGAACAGCGGCGTGCGCGGCCGGGAACAGGTTGCCCAGGATGCTGCCGTAGCGCGTCGGGTCGGAGGCGCTGCGCGTGCGCGCCATCAGACGTCCAGCACCAGGCTGATGGGGCAGTGGTCGGAGCCGGGCACGTCGTCGTGGATCTCGGCGGCCACGATCTTGGCCTTGAGATCGTCCGAGACCAGGAAGTAATCCAGGCGCCAGCCGACGTTGCGCTCGCGCGCCCGCGAGACCTGGTCCCACCACGTGTACTTGACCGTGTCCGGGTGCAGATGGCGGAAGGTGTCCACCAGCCCGGCCGTGAAGTACTCGCCCAGCGCCGCGCGCTCGTCCGGCATGAAGCCGCTGGTCTTGGCGTTCTCCTTGGGGCGCGCCAGGTCGATCTCGGCGTAGGCCGTGTTCAGGTCGCCGGTCAGCACCACCGGGCGGCCGGCGGCCCGGTACTGGCCGGCGACTTTGAGGAAGCGCTGGTAGAAGGCCAGCTTGTGGGCCACCCACTCCGGCCCGCGCCCGCCGTTGGGGAAGTAGATGTTGAACAGCACGAACGGCTCGAACTCGGTGATCAGCACGCGGCCCTCATGGTCGAAGCGCGCGTCGCTGAAGCCGGTCTTCACCTTGGCCGGCGCGGTTTTGGAGTACGTGCCGACGCCGCTGTAGCCCTTTTTCTCGGCCGCGAACCAGTGGGCGTGGTAGCCGGGCGGGTTGAGCAGCGCCGCCGACAACTGCTCGGGCTGGGCCTTGGTCTCCTGCACGGCCACGACCTCGGCGCCGGTCTGCGCCAGCCAGTCCGCGAAGCCTTTTTTTTCGGCGGCGCGGATACCGTTCACATTCCACGAGATCAACTTCCAGCGCATGGGGGTCTCTCCGGAGAAGTCAGGCCAGGCCGGCCGCGCGCAGGTACGCGCCGACGGCGTCCAGCGCCGCCGCGAAGCCGCGCCGGCCGAGGCCCAGCCGCAGATGCGGGCCGGGATAATCGAACAGGCTGCCGGGCACCGCCATCACGCCGGCGGCCTCCACCAGCCCCTGGCAGAACGCTTCGGCGTCGCCGGGACCGGTCCAGGCCGGAAAGGCGACCGAGCCGGCCCGCGGCCGCAGCCACTGGAACAGGCCTGGGTGCGCGGCGCAGAAGGCCTCGGCCCGGGCCAGGTTGGCCTGGATGAGGGTCAGGTTGCGGTCCAGCAGCGCGGCCCGGGCGCGCAAGGCGATCAGGCCGAGCACCTCGCTCGGCGCGCTGTGGCAGATGGTGGTGTAGTCCTTGAAACGGAGCCAGCGTTCGATGAAGTCCGGCCGGCGCGTGGCCAACCAGCCGATCCGCAGGCCGGGCAGCGCGAAGGACTTGGACAGCCCGCTCAACGTGATGCCGTTCTCGTAGACGTCGCCGACCGCGGGCAGGCGCTGCTCGGGCGCATACTCCAGCCAGCGATACATTTCATCGGAGAAGACCAGCAGCCCGTGCCGGCGCGCCAGGTCCAGGATCGCGTCGAACTCGGCGCGGCTGGGCAGATAGCCGGTGGGGTTGTTGGGGAAGTTGAGCACCAGCAGCCGCGTGCGCGGCGTGAGCGCGCGTGCCAGCGCCTCCAGGTCCAGGCCCCAGCCGTCGCCGGCCGGCGTCAGCGGCCAGGCCGTCACCGCGCAGCCGAGCGAGCGCGCCAGCTCGGACAGCGACTGGTAGGCCGGCGTCAGCGCCACCACGTGGTCGCCGGGCTCCAGCAGCGTGTGCATGGCGATGAAGATGCCCTCTTCCGGCGTCAGCACCACCACCTGCTCCGGCGGCAGGGACGCATACAGCGCCGCGATCTCGGCGCGCAGCGCCGGATGGCCCTGAGACTCGGTGTAGCCCAGGCTGAGCCGCTCCCACAGGGCGCGGCCCTCGGCGTCGGCCAGGGCCAGCAGTTCGGCCAGGCTGAGCGCCTCGCAGTCGGACGCGCTCAGCAAATGCGGCGCGCTGAATTCGTAACGCGCGAAGTAACGCTCGAGCTTGAAGGGCGCAGGCAGTGGCATGGGCTCTATCGAAAGTTATAGCGGCGCCTAAAGCGCCTGGGGCTGGGCCGCGGGCCAATCATACTCTATGATCGGGCTCATCTGGAGGACCTGACGATGCAGACCAACACCCCCTCGAACAACTTCGGCGCCTGGCTGGCCATCGGCATCGGCGTCGGCGTGGCGCTCGGCGCCAGCTTTGGCCCGGTGGGCCTGGCGGCCGGCGTGGGCATCGGCACGGCCATAGCCGTGGCCGTGGCGGCCCGGGCGCGCCGCAAGCTGTAAGCGCTCGTCTACAAGCAAAAAGGGCCGGGGGCTTGTGCGCCTCCGGCCCGGCTTGTGTCACGGCGTTGTTCAGGAGCGCTTCGGACGAAGCACGGCCTGCGCCAGGATGATCACGCCCACCAGGATCAGCAGCGCCGGCCAGAGCTGACCCACCAGGGTCAGCCCGCCCAGGAAGGAGCCGAAGATGCTGAACATCACCAGGCCGCTGAAGATCGTCCAGCCGCCGCCGACCAGGGCGTCGCGCGGCCGCCCGCTCAGCAGGCCGGCCAGGATGACGCCCACGCCGACGAAGACCGGGATGAGCGCCCAGGCGTAGGCCCAGCTCTCCCAGTTGCCGGTGGAGTTCTGCCAGTACAGCAGGCCGCCGATCCCGCCGACGATGCAGGCCGGCACCGCCCAACCGGTCGTCCAGGTCAGCAAGCCGGCCGCCAGCATCAGCGCCCCCGCCCCGACCACGTTCAGGGGCCAGGTGTCACGGCCATAGGCGATGGCGCGCACGGCCGGCACCAGCTCCACGGCCAGGAACCACGCCCCCAGCGCCATCAAGATCAGCGCGAAACTCAGGCTCGAGCGCCGTTCTTTATCCATCCGCCACCTCCCGCTGAGTGCTTATTTATCCCCGGCCCGGTCGATGCTCCCCAGGCCGGAGACGTTCTCGTCCACGGCCGGGCTGCCGTAGTAGCGGATCGAGCCGGCGCCGCTGATGTTGGCGCGCAGGGTCGCGCGCGCCCAGACCGTGGCGCTGCCGGCGCCGCTCACCGACACTTCGGCGCTGTCGCTGTCCAGGTCGCCGCCGCGATACTCGCCAAAGCCGCTCAAGCGGATGTCCTGCTCAGCCGCCTGGCCGACGGCGGTGATGTTGCCGGCGCCGCTCAGGCGCACTTCCAGCCGTTCGACGTCCAGCCCGCGCAGGTCCAGGTTGCCGGCGCCGCTCAGCTTCGCCTGCAGCTGCTCCGTCTTGAGACCCGCCAGGCTGAGATTGCCGGCGCCGGAGTGGTCGATGTCGTTCAGGTCCTTCACCGTCAGGGTGTAGCGGATGCCGTCCGTCGGCGTGAAGTTGATCGGAAAGCCGTCCTGGCGGAGATCGATGTGCAGGGTGTTGCCGCGCACTTCGGTCTTGATGTAGTCCAGCAGGTTGTCGTCGGTCGTCACCACCAGGGACTCGCGCTCGCCCTGGCGGATCTCCAGGTCGCCGACGGCCGAGAAGTCGACGGCGTCGAAGCCGCTGACCTCGCGGGTCTGTTCCACCACGGTGCCGGAACCGGCCACGCCCGGCCCAATGGAGACCGGTCCGAACCAGCCCCAGCGCGTGTCGCCGGCCAGGCCGAGCTGCGGCGCGAAGACGACGGCGGCCACGCCCAGGCCGACGGTGGCCAGCGCGATCAGGGCGCTCGCCAGCGGCCAGCGCCGGCCGACCAGGATGTCGAGCCCGACCGCGATCAGCAGCACCGGCCACAGGCGCAGCAGCGCGAACAGGTTGACCGGCGCGATGACGTTGAAGTTACCCAGCAGCCAGAGCACACCGACGGCGATGAGCACCAGCGGCCAGAAGATGGAGCGGTAACGCGGTTGCATGGGTTGTGCGTCAGACATGGTGATCTCCCCACAGTCGCGGAACGACTGTCGCAAAGTCGATGGTTATTGCGGGCCGGGCGTCTGGTCGGCCGGCGGCGGCGCGGCCTCGCCGACAGGCGCCGGGCTGGGCGCCTCGGCCGAGCCGGTGGGCGCGGCCAGCGGCGAGCGGCCGGCCAGCAGGCCGCTGCGCTGGACCAGCAGGAACAGGCCGACGCCGATCAGCAGGATCGGGAAGATCAGCTGGCGCAGGCCGCGCGGCCCGAAGAACGACGCCCCGAGTTCAAAGAAAGCGCCGAAGATGACGAAGAGCACGAAACCGACCGCCAGCACGCGCAGGCCGCTGCGGCGCCGGCCCTCGTCGCCCGTCCACCAGCCCATGATGAACAGGCCGGCCCCGGCCCCCATGACGATCACGGTCCAGCCGTAGGCCCAGCTCTCAAAATGGCCGGTGAGATTTTGATAGAGCAGCAGCAGGCCGATGGCGCTGATGATGGCGCCGGGGATGGCGAGGCCGCCCGAGGCGCGGCCGCCGGCCGCCATGCCGGCGAAGAAGAGCGCGCCGAAGGCCACCACGGCCAGCGGCCAGACAAAGTCCCAGGCGTCAAAGCGCAGGAATTGGCCGAGCAGGAACAGCACCCCCAGGCCGATGAGCACAGCGCCGGCCACCACACTGCCGGCGCGCGATGAGCTATTGGTCATGATTGGCCTCCTCGTTGGACGCCGCCGCCGGGGTGGCCGCATCCATCTTCTCCACGACGATCGTCAGGTTGGCGGCCAGCGCCGCGATGGCGCCGACGGCGGCCCAGACCGGCAGCAGGAGCGCGCCCACCACGCCCAGGGTGAGCGGGATCTCGATCAGGGTCTGGCCGGATTCGTTCTTGATGATGATGCGGCGCACGTTGCCGGCGTGCAGGATTTCCCGCAGCTTGGCGACGACGGCTTCGCCGGTCACCTGGAATTCTTCGGTCCGGGTTTGGTCACTCATGGTGGTTCTCCCGGGCGCTCAGGCGGCGCGCGGCTCGGCCGGCGCTTCCGACGTCACCGTCAGGGCGGGCTCACTCGGCACGAACAGGCACAGCAGCAGATAGATCAGCACGCCGTGGCCGCCGCCCAGGGCCATGAGCACAAACACCAGGCGCACCACGGTCGGGTCCAGGCCGAGATATTGGCCCAGCCCGCCGCAGACACCCGCGATCATCTTCTGACTGCGACTGCGATAAAGCTTCTTGTCCATACGTCCTCCTGGGGCGGGCTTCCGCCCCGTGTGTGCTACGTCAGAACTCAATACGCAGCCTGGGACGTTAAGTTTCGGAGAAGTGGGCGATTATGTGCGACCACGGGTCCGCCGTTGAACCGGCGGCGGAAAAAGGACGCCCCTGGCGGGTGAGGCCAGGGGCGCGGAAACAGGGCGCTTGAGGCGCGGGCGGCGTCAGCGCTGGTGGACCTTCAGCCAGAGCGGCCGGGTGGGACGGGTGGCGCCGGCGAACTCGGCCGGGATGGGCTCGGACGAGGTCGGCTCAACGCGGAAGCGTTCCAGCGCCATCGCCAGCGCGAAGACCATCTCCAGCAGCGCGAAGCTGTTGCCCAGGCAGACGCGCGGGCCGCTGGCGAAGGGGATGTAGGCGTTCTTCGAGCGGGCGTCCACGGCCGCGGGCGCGAAGCGCTCCGGATCGAACCGCTCCGGATCAGGCCAGACGCTGGGGTGGCGATGGACGAGGTGCGGGATCAGGATCACGAGCGTGCGCGCCGGCACCTGGTAGCCGCCGATGGTGTCGGCCTCCAGGTTCTGGCGGGCCAGCAGCGCGGTCGGCGGATACAGACGCAGCGTCTCGTCCACGACCATGCGCGTGTACTTCAGCTCCGGCACGTCGGCCATGGCCGGCCGGCGCCCGCCCAGCACGCGCCGGGCCTCCGCCGCCGTCGCCTCGGCCGCCTGGGGATGGCGCGAGAGCAGATACCAGGCCCAGGTCAGCGTGCGCGCCGTCGTCTCGAAGCCGGCGAAGAACAGCGTGATGACCTCGTCGCGCAGCTGCTGCTCGCTCATGCGCGCCCCGGTCTCCTCGTCCTGCGCGCGCAGCAGGAGGCCGAGCAGGTCCTCGCCGGGCTGCTGCCGGCCGGCCTGGATGCGCTCACTGACGAAGCGGTTGATGACTTCCAGATCGTGGCGGAAGCGGCGCTGCTTGGGGAACGGCGCCCACAGGGGCAGCTTCACCGGGGCCAAGCTCTGCTCCGGGATGAAGGCGAAGGCGGATTGGAAGGCCGCGCCCACCTCGGCCAGCGCCTCACCCAGATCCAGGCTGAACATGGCCCGCCCGATGACGCTCATCGTCAGCCGCATCATCTCCGCGTCCACGTTGACTGGCTCGCCGCGCTGAGCGGCCGTCTCCCAGCGGACCAGCAGCCGGTCGGTGACCTCGGCCATCATGGCGGCGTAGCGGCTGATGGCGGTTGGCGTAAACGGCGGCTGCATCAGGCGGCGCTGCTGGCGCCACAGGTCGCCGTCGCTGGTGACCAGGCCCTGCCCCACCAGCAGCCGGAAGCCGTCGTAGCCGAGACCCTTGATGTAGTTCTTCTGGTTCTTGACGAGCACGTGGTGCACGTGGTCCGGGTGGGCCAGCAGGCAGGCGTTCAGCGGCCCCAGTTTCAGGCCGATGACGTCGCCGTACTGGCGCCACAGGTCGGTGTAGGCGGCCAGCACGTCACGGCCCGAGAGCTGCAGCGCATTGCCCATCACGGGCAGGCCGCGCGGACCGGGCGGCGCCGGCGGCAAGAGGTCGGTTGGCGCTGTCGATGAACTCGCAGTCATGCGAAACCTCCAAGACCAACAGGCTGGGAAAGCGGCGGGCGGGGTGACAGCCAGCCACGGCCGAACGCCGGCTCCCAAGATCAGGATAGGAGCATAGCCGCGCCGCAGCCGGCGCGGGACCGGACTGATTCTACCGCCAACTCCGGCCGGGACCAGGCGCACTCACGGGTTGAGCTCAGCGCAGGCGTGGTGCAGGTATTGGCGGCACTCGGCGGACGTCAACGGCCGGGTGACCCGCTGACGCGCCAACGCCAGCAGATCAGCGGGCTGGTTCAAGAACACCCGTACCCGGCCGGCGCTGTCCGCCATCCACAGGCGGGCCCCCTCGGCGCTGATGCCCAGAACGAGCACGGGGTTTTCTCCAGACACCAACGTCAGCGGTGCCTGACCCGGGCCGATCTCCCAGACCTGCAGTTGGCCGCCGCCGCTGGCAGCCAGGCGTGTGCCGTCGGGCGAGATCGCCAACGCCGACACCGGCTCGGTGAGCCCGGTCAGCGTCGCCCGCAATCGGCCGGCGGCCGGCTCCCAAACCTCCACCGCGCCATCCTGACAGCCGACCGCCAGCGGCGCGGTGCGCGCCTCCGGGGCAAAGCTCAAGGCGGCCGGCCGGCAGCCCGGCGTCAGGGCCGCCTGCCATTGCGCGGTTTGCGTATCCCAGAGCGCGACCGCGCCGCGCGGATCGAGGACGGCCAGGCGCATCGCGTCCGGGCTGGCCGCCAGGGCCCAGGGCGGACCGGCGTGACCGGGCAGTGTCGCGCGCAGCCCGCCTGTGCTTGTATTCCACACCCGCACGGCGCCGTCGCTGCCGGCCGCGGCCAGCCACAGGCTGTCTGGGCTGAACGCAAACGCCGTCAGGGCCACCCCGGCTGGCGGTGACAGCGCGGCCACCGGCCGGCCGTCGGCCGCCGCCCACAAGGCGCCAGCACCTGGGCCGGCGCCGGCGACGGCCAGCCGCTTCCCATCCGGGCTGAGGGCCAGCCTCGTCACGGCCAGGCCGACCGGCCAGACCCGCAAGCGCTGGCCCGCCGCCAGGTCCCAAAGCGCGACCTCGGCCGGCGCCGAGCGACAGACGACGGCAGCGCGCCCGCTCGGCGCGGCCGCCATCACTGGCAGACCATCCGCGCACATCGCCACAGCCGGCCCTTCGTCGAGCGGGCCGGTCTCCCAGTAGCGGATGGTCGCATCCACCCCGGCCGTGATGAGCCAGCGTCCCTCTGGGCTGAAAAGAGTCTGCGGGATCGCGCCGCGATGCCCGGCCAAGACTGCCAGCTGCTGCCCGCTCGGCCACTCCCACAGGCCGGCCTCCCCGCCCGATCCGGCGGCGGCCAGGCGGGCGCCATCCGGGCTGAAGGCCAGGCTGGTCAACGACCCGGCCGGACCCCGCAGGAGCTGCAGCGCGCGACCGGTGACCGTGTCCCACACGTGCACCCATCCGGGTTGCGGACCCCCCGTCGCCAGGCGATCGCCGCCGGGGCTGAACGCCAGCGCGCCTGCCTCACCCGTGACGGCCGGCAATGCGAGACGGCGCACGCCCTCGGGCAGCGCCCAGAGCTCAAGCCTCCCGCCGCCGGCCACCGCCAGGGTGCGGCCGTCGGGCGTGAAGCCCAGACTGATCACCGGCGCCAGCGTGGACGCCACCGCCGCCAGCAATTCGTGTCGGGCGACATCCCACACCCACACCGCGCCGCGCTCAGCCGGCCAGAATGCCACGAAGCGTCCATCCGCGCTGAAGGCCGCGGCCTTCAGCGCGGCGTAGCGCACGGGCAAGGTGCGGCGCGGCGCGGCCTGTCCGGTGGGTATGGTCCAGGCGGCGAGGACGGCCTGTCCATCGGCGGCCTCGGTGAGGGCCAGGAGCCTGGCGTCGGCTGTGAGCGGGCCCGGGAAGCGCGTGCTGACCGGCGCGGTGAAGACAACGGCTCCGGTCGCGGCGGCCCAGACCTGAGGCGTGCCCGCCGGGCCGGCGGCCGCGAGGTAGGCGCCGTCCGGGCTGAGCGTCAGGTGGGCCACCGCTCCAGCGGCCGTGAACGTGCGGCGCACCCGGGAGGCGGCCAGCGCGTGATGCAGCGCGGCTTCAGCCTCGGGTAACAGCGTGCCATCGACGGTGTAGGTGGTGCTCAGCGCTTCCAGCGCCAGGAGCAGGCTGCGCTCCGGATCAGCGGCCAGGCTGGCTTCGGCGGACGCGGCCACCTCGCGCGCATAGGCCAGGCGCACGGCCAGTTGAGCCGCGCGGGTGTGTTCGGCCGCCTCGCTGCCGAAATAGGCCGCCAACCCGCCCAGGCCCAGCGCCAGGACCAGCGCCCCGCTCAGCGCCAGCGCATGCCACCGCAGGCGGCGCGCCGTCTGGACGTGCTCCTCGGCGCGTTGGCGCTCGGACTCGGCGAGCTGGCGGGCGGCCTCCAGCTCGCGGCGATGCCGGGCGGCCTGATCCGCGGCCGCCTGGTCCGCCTGTGCGCGAGACGCCTCCAGGAACTCGCGCTCCTGGGCGTTGAGCTCCGCCTGCTCCAACTCAGCCGTCCACGCCTGGAGGTGGGTCAGGCGCGGGCCGCTGTACAACAGGCTGGGATCACGCTCAAGCGCGCGCCACTCCGCCGCCGCCTCGGCCAGCTGGCGGCGCAGGCGCAGGCTGTCGCGGGCTTCGTCCAGCCAGGTGCGCAGCCGGGGCCAGGCCTGGATCAGGGCCTCATGCGCGATCTCGACCGCGGCCTCGTCCAGGGTGAGGAGGCGTGCCTCCGCGAGCGTCTCGAGCACGGCCTGGCGCGCGGGCGCGTCGCTGACCGGTGGAAGCAACTCGGTGGTGGCGACCCGGCGGCGGGTGTCGCGCGCCGGATGGCCTTCGCCGGGGGCGATCAGGCGCAGCAAGATCTGGCGCGCGATCCGGCGTTGATCCGCGTTCAACTGATCGTTGAAGACGGCCTCCGCCGTCGCCGCCACGGCGCCGCGCACACCGCCGGCCGCCGCGTACCCGCTCAAGGTCAGTGTCCGGCCGCGCCGCCGCCGCCACGTCTCCAGCAGCGCGTGCGAGAGCAACGGCAGCGCGCCCGGCTCCGGCCCGTCCAGGTCATCGGCGCCGACAGCCTGCAAACAGACCTCCGCCAGGCCGGGCTCCAGGGCCCAGCCGCCGGCCGCGGCGGGCGCCTCGATGGCGCGCCGGAGTTCGGCCGCCGTCATGGGGCCGAGGTGGGCGTGGCCGGCCGCGAGCACCTCGCGCAGACCCTCGAAGCGCGCGCAGTCCGCGTAGAAGTCGGCGCGCAGGACAATGACGACGAGGGCGATTCCGTCCGGCGCGCTGGCGGCGGCCAGCAGGCTGCGCACAAAAGCGCCCTGCTCGGCCGGGTCTCGGCAGTGGACGAAGAGCTCCTCCAACTGGTCGACGACGAGCAGGGCGTGGGCGGCGCCGCACCGCCGCGCCGCGCCGGCCAGCGCCGCGGCCAGATCCGAATCCTGGCCGCCGTTCAGCGGTTGCGGCGCCAGGCTCGCGGCCAGGGCGCGCAGCGGGTGAGCGCCCGGCGTCACCACATGCACGGGCCAGTCCGCGGACTCTGGCTGCCGGCGCAGAGCCGGGATCAGGCCGGCACGCACCACCGACGACTTGCCGCTGCCGGAGGCGCCGACGATGGCTACCCACCGAGCCGGCCGCGGCCCAGGCGCGGTGCCGGCACAGGCCAGGACGTCGGCCACCAACTGCTGGGTCACGGCTTCCCGCCCAAAGAAAGCGTCGGCGTCGGCGACGTCGAAAGAGTTAAGGCCCTTGTAAGGGGGGATTTCCGAAGCGGTGAGGTCCTGTGGCTGAGCCTGATGCGCCAGGTCCAGCAGGCGCGCGGCCGCCGCCGGCTCATCAGCCAGGTCCAGGATTGGGACAAAGCGGGCGGCAATCGTCGCGGGGTCCGGCTGGCGTTGATTAAGCTCCAGGCGGCTGATCTGGGCTTCGGAGTAGCCAACGGCAATGCCCAACTCACGCTGGGTCAGGCCGACGCGGCGCCGGAGGCACCGTAGCAGGTCGCCGAAGGTCGTGAAGCGGTCCAGGACGAACGCGGTCAAGTTAGAGGCCATTGACCCCTTCCCACTGCCGCGCCACCCGCGTTCAGGCTGATTCGATTATAGGCCGCAAATGGCCGCCGGGATTGGCAAGAAATGTCATAGCGCCGCCACCGTGTCGTGCTAGGGTGGAGCCACACCGACCGACCAAAGGAGGCGTCTATGCGTCGCAAGCACCTGTTCGATTTCACCCGGCGCCCCGTGATGGGAGGCGCCCATGGGGGGACGATCCATCACACCTACGATTGGGTCGTGTCGCACAAAGTGCTGCTGGAAGTGCTGGGCGGCCTCTTGGCCGTGATCGTGATCGGGCTGCTGCTGTACACGCTGAACCTGGCGAATACCGCCGCCAACCTGAGCGCCGGCAGCGCCATCCAGTTGACGGAGTACGAGCTGCACAACTACGACGCCATCGAGGCGATCCGGGCGGCCCGGCTGGTGAACCCGGCGCCAGTGGCCGACCGCAGCTACGACGCCATCGAGGCCATGCGCGCCCAGCGCACCTGGTTCAACGCGGCAGGCGACCACAGCTATGACGGGATCGAGGCGGTGCGCGCCGCCCGTCTGATCAACCCGCTGCCCGTGGCCGACCACAGCTATGACGCGCTGGAGGCGAAGCGGCTCGAGTTCTTCGAGTCGCAGAAGTAAACCTCAGGCGCAGCCGCGCGGACAGGCGACGAACCAACGAATCACGCGCGCAATAGCTCGGAAACACAACCGGGCGGCCGCTTGACAGAGAGCGGCCACCCGGTTCGGTGGAGCGCCGGCCTGGTGGAGAGGCGGTCCTCAGTCCGCGTCCGCGGGCGCCGCAGCCTCGGCGGATGGCTCGGCGGCTGGGGTCGGAGGCAGCTTGAACTTGAACCAGGTCGGCCCGATGGTCAGCAGCGCCACACCGGCCGTGATCCAGAACGGCAGGCGCGGATTGAAGCGTTCCCACAGTTGAGCGCCCACCCACGGCGCCGGCAGCGAGATAATGCCGAGGCTGCTCTGGAAGATCCCGTTGAAGGTGCCCAGCGTGTGGCGGGGGACGACCTTGGAGATCAGGGCCTGGTAGGCCGGGCTGAGCAGCCCCACCCCCACCCCGAAGAGCACCCACGTCAGCACGAAGCCCAGATAGTTCTCGGCCAACACGAACACCACCAGCGCCACAAACACGATCAGGAAGCCGAGCGAGATGGCGACGCGTTCCCCGTAACGGTCGGACAGGCGGCCCGAGGCCACCGGCGTGAGCATCATCGCCACCGAAAAGACTGAGCCGAGCAGGCCGATCTGCGCCAGGCTCAAGCCCGCGACCTGCTCCAGGTAGAGCGGCTGGAGTTGCTCGGACAGGCGGAAGGCGATATCGCGCACGCCGTCGGTGAGGAAAATCCACGTGATCACGCCGCCGCCCACCAGCAGCGACCCGATCAGGGTGGCGCTCGCCCGGAAAGAGGCCAGCGTCAGCGGCCGGGCCTGGGCCTCGCTCGGCGAACGCATGGTGCGCGCCATCCACACGCGCAGCAGGGCGGCCAGGGTGTAGAACAGCGTCGCGCCCAGCAGCATGGCCTGGAACCCCCAGCGTCCGGCCAGGAAGCCGCCCAGCGGCGGTCCGACCACGCCCACGATCTGGTAGAGCGTGTCGGTCAGGCCATAGACGCGCCCGCGATTCGCCTCGCTCGAATTCTCGGCGATGAAGGCGCTGAAGCTCGGCCCGACGAGGGCGTACGGGATCTGGGAGATGGACAACGCCAGCAGCATCCACTGCCAGTTGGGCGCCAGCAGCATGGCCAGGAAGCCGAGCACACCGCCCAGGCTGCCCAGCGCCACGGCGCGCAGCCGCCCGATCGAGTCCGAGATCCAGCCGCCCAGGATCTGCAGCGTCAGCACCACGACCGAGGTCAGCGTGAACACCAGGCCCACCTGGCTCACCGAGGCGCCCAGTTCGGTCAGGTAGATCGGCATCAACAAGTTGGTCATCGAGCCCGCGATGTTGGCCAGGATCATGGCGAGCAAGAACCAACGCATCAGGGGAGACAGCAACGGAGGCTTTTTGTCAGACATACGGACCCGCTGACCGCGACGCCGGATTGCCGGAGTTGTGCTGTCATTATAGGCCGCGTCGGCGTCCTCAGCGCGGACGGTTTTCTGCGAACGGGGAAGGAAGGCGAGTTAGGCGATCCGGTCGCGATGATTGAGCGGACCTCAGCGGATGGCGCTGCTGTGGAGGAGCGCCGGGGTCACGATCACGACGCCCAGGATCGCGCAGGTCAGGCAGACCAGCACCGTGGCCGCCCAGTCCAGACTCGACGGCGGGGTCTCGTCCGCCAGGATCAGCCAGCGCAGCACCAGGTAATAACGGATCAGGATGTCTTCGACCGTGCTCATACGCTCCCCTTTCGTGGCGGGCTCGTCTCAGCCGTCGCGGGCGGCCGGCGGCGGCGCATACAGCTCAGCCGCGGCGCGCAGATCCTGGGCCACGGCGCGGCGCAAGCCGGCCGGCGCCAGGACTTCGGCGTGCGGGCCGTACTGCATCACCCAGCGCTTGACCTCGCCCAACCCGCCCACCGTCATGCGCAGGATCACGCCGCCGTCCGGCAGAGGCTCCAGCGGTTGCTGGCTGGCATGCCAGCGGCGCTCGCGGATATAGCGCGCCGGGACCGGCCCGAAGCGGATGACGACCTCTTGCGGGTCGCCGCCGCGCTCGTTCTGAAACGCCGACTGCATGTAGTCGCGGGCCGAGAAGCCCGGCACGCGCTCGAAGCGCTCGGGCAGCACCTGCCAGCGGTCGATGCGGCTGGCGTGGAAGTTGCGCATCTCCTGGCGCAGCCGGTCAAAAGCAAACAGGTACCAGTCGCCGCGCATGTTGTAGAGGTGGTGCGGGTCCACCGTGCGCTCGTTCCACTCATCGCGGCTGGCCGTGTAGTAGTGCATGGCCACCGGGTGTTGGGTCTGGATGGCCCGCTGCAGATCGGCCAACAGCTCCGGGTTGACGGACGGCGCTTCCGGCGCCGCGAAAGTGTACGTCTCGCGCAGTTGGTCCAGGCTCACCTGGATGTGCTCGCCCAGGCTGGCGGCCAGCTTGCCGACGGCCGAGCGCAGCGGCGGCTCAAAGGCCGTGCCCAGGTAGCGGCGCGCCACATCCACGCTCAGGAAGAAGGCCAACAGCTCGCCCTCAGTCGCGAACATGTTTGGCAGCACCCAGGTGGCGTCCAGGTAATACCAGCCGCGCCGTTCCTTGTCGAACGCGATCGGCGCGCCCAGCCGCTCCAGCATGAAGCGCTTGTCGTTGTAGATGACGCGCTTGCTGACCTCCAGTTGGGCCGCGATGCGGTCGGCGTTGGGGAAGGCCTCGGCCCGGATCTGGCGGTCGATCTCCAGGATGCGCTCCAGTTGTTGTCGTTGGGACATGCGGCCTCCCGACCCACCCGAGAGTAGCAGAAGCCAGTGCACGCAGTGTTCACTGCGCGCCGGGCTTCGGCTGTGGGTTTGTGGTCAGAACGGGATTATGCCGGCAATGGGGCGGAATCCCCAAGGGCCGGCGGGCGCCGGCGAGGTGGGGCAGGAACGCGGCCGAAGCGACCGCTACTCGCAGGCGGCGCAGTCGGCCTCGGTCACGGGCTGGGCGGCGAGTTCGGCTTCAGCGCCGGGGTGGGCGCGGCCGAAGCGGCCGCTACTCGCAGGCGGCGCAGTCGGCCTCGGTCACCGGTTGGGCGGCGAGTTCGGCTTCAGCGCCGGGGTGGGCGCGGCCGTTGGCCCGGCGCGTCCGGGTCGGGCCGGCCTCGGTCACTTCCCAGCGATCACAGCGGCCGCCCCAGCGCGCCACCACTTTGCGGTCGACCGCCACCTGGACGATCTCACAGTGGTTGGTGCAGTGCCGACACTCGAACGAAGTAGTGCGGTAGTGCAGCTCGCCGACGGCGAAGCCCTTGAAGCGGGTGGGCGCCGGGGCGCGCAGTTGGGCTTCGCGGGCCAGGATAGCGGCCCCGATGGCGCCCATCACTTCGTGGTGGGCGGGCACGTGCACGGGCAGGCCGAGGGCGTCCTCAAACGCGCGCAGCATGCCCTGGTTGAAGGCCACGCCGCCCTGGAAAGCCACCAGCGGCTGGATGACCTTGCCCAGGCCGACGTTGTTGAGGTAATTGCGAGCCATGGCCTGGCACAAGCCGTAGAGGATGTCCTCCACGCGATGGCCCATCTGCTGCTTGTGGATCATGTCCGACTCGGCGAAGACCGTGCAGCGGCCGGCGATGCGGACCGGGTTCTTGGAGCGCAGGGCCAGCGGCCCGACACTCTGGATGTCGATGTTGAGGCGGGCGGCCTGCTGGTCCAGGAAGGCGCCGGTGCCAGCCGCGCAGACCGTGTTCATGCCGAAGTCCACGGCCACGCCGTCCTGCAGGATGATGATCTTGGAGTCCTGCCCGCCGATCTCGATGATGGTCTGCACGCCGGGCACGAAGTGCGAGGTGGCCACAGCGTGGGCCGTGATCTCGTTCTTGATCACGTCCGCGCCCACCACCACGCCGGCCAGATAACGGCCGCTGCCGGTGGTGCCGACACCCGCGATCTCCACGCCGTCGACGCGGCCGCGCAGCTGGCGCAGCCCGTCCTGGACCACCTCCAGCGGCTTGCCGCGCGTGCGCAGATAGAGCGCGTCCAGCACCCGATAGTCGTCGTCCAGCACCACCAGCTTGGTGGTCACCGAGCCCACATCGACGCCCAGAAAAGCACGCATCGTTTCGTCTCCTTAGAGCGGTTTCCGATATGACCTGCGCTCCGTCATTCCGGCGAAAACTGGAATCCAGCAGATTTTGGCGAACTCTGGACTCCGGCCTTCGCCGGGGTGACATCGGCGCAAGCGAAAACTGCTCTAGTTTTGCCGGCCCGCCAGGGCGCACGGCCCTGTGGCGGCGCCCACGCCGCGGGCCTGGCAAGTGGCCGCGGCCGGGCAGCTCACACAGATCTGGTCCGCCACCCTCGGCGGCAGCGGCGGCCCGTTGCGGGCGCCGGCCTCGCGGACCTCGCGCCGCCGCACCAGCAGGTCCACAAACGCCTCCAGCCGCGTGCGCAGGCCGGCCCGGCCCGATTGCTCGTCGAAGATGAACGAGATGATCGGCAGGTCGTAGTCGCGGCTGACGCGCGGCAGGATGTTGAGGGCCGTGACCTCCGGGATGCACGTGAACGGCAGCGTCTCCACCAGGCCGTCGAAGCGCTGCTGGCCGTGCAGGACGGCCTGCCCCACGGTCACCCAGCCCTCGCCGGCCACGTCCCAGCGCAGGTAGGGCTTGGCGGCTTTGTCGATGTGCGGCTTGCGCGGGAAGCCGAGCGCCTCCAGGATGAGCATCCCCAGCGCCCAATCGCTCATCATCAGGGTGCGGTGGACCTCGGCGCCCAGCTTGCCGAGCTCGCGCTCCAGGTCCAGGTTGAAGAACGGCTCGAGCACGGCGTAATACTCGCCGGTGGTGGCGATCCGCACCGGGCGCCGGGCCGGGTCCTGCGGGACGCGCTCGACTTTGCGCAGCAGGTCGGTTTCGGTGCGGCGCAGCGCGTCCAGGCTGGCGGCCTCATCCAGGCGCAGCAGCCCCTCCTCCCAGACCTTGTCCACGCTGCCGGTGTCCACCTCGCGCGCGCGCACGAACTGCACGCGGCGCTCGATGGCGTCCAACACCGACATCTTCTTCAGGGCCAGCCGGATCTCGCGCATGATCTCGCGCCAGGAAACCGCCGGCGCGAACTGGCGCAGGAACTTGGCCACACCCACGATCTTGTCATCCAGCAGGGCCGTGGTGACGAACGTGAACTTGTGGCCGAGGTCGCGCAGCGCGTCGATCATGAGCTGAGTGTAGGCACTGTTGCGGCACAGCTCCGGGCCGTCCACGTACAACAGCGTGTCCGCGCCGGACTCCAACATCTCCAGCATGTTGCCGAGGAGGTATTTGTAGGGCGTGCAGATGAACTCGGGCGAGTGCCGCGCCCCCAGCGCGACCGTGCGGCTGCTGAGCGGCGGCCCCAGCTCCAGTTGGGCGCCCAGGCCGCGAAACAGCGACTTGATGGCGATGGTCACCGTGCCCATGCGCGGGAAGCCCAAGACCGGCTGCTGGGCCAGGCGCAAAACGGCCGGGGCGGCCGGTTCAGGCGGCGGCGGCTCCGGCGCGGCGGCGGGCGCGGCCTGCTTCTGGCGCGTGAGCATGTCCACGAACGCTTCCAAACGCGTCACCAGGCCGGCCGCGCTGCCGTGCTCGTCCAGCACCAGGCTCATCAGCGAGCGGCCCAGACCGTGCGCGCGGCGCGTGAGCGTCTCCACCATGGCCGAGTCCGGGCCGCAGGTGAAAGCCAGCGCCGCGATGACGCCGTCGATGCCGGGCGCGCGCAGGTAGTGGCCGGCCGCGCCGGACACCCAATTCTCGTAGAACCAGCGCACCTGGCCGGTGGTGCGCTGGATGCCGGCGCGGGCGGCCTCGGGCGGCACCATCTCGCTGGTGAGCACGCGCACGCCCAGCTGGCGCAGCCGCGCGATCAGGTCATGGTTAATGTAGTCGTCGTACAGGCAGTAAGGATGGCCGACCACGCCGACGGTCAGGGTCGTTTCCGCGTTCGGCGCCGGGGCTTCGTCCCAGGCGTCCGGGTAGAGCCGCGCCAGCGCCTCCGGGTAGGTGAGCTGCTCGGCGACGAGCAGAGCCTGGTAGCGCGCCTGCGCCTCGACCGCCTGCGCCCAGGCGCGGCGGATCAGCAGCGGGTTCCAGGTGAAGCGGCGGCCCAGCCGGGCGAAGGCGTCGGCCTCGGAGATGTGGCGGCGGTGGGCGTCGATCTCGATATCGAGCAGCGGCGGACAGTCTGGCACGGTGGCTTTGACGATGTCCGGCAGGGCCTGGAACTTGGAGCAATGCAGGGCATCTTTCTCGACACTGCGGATGGCCGGGCAGAAGACGGCGTCCACCTGGCCGTGGTCGCGCAGCCAGGCGACGTGGCCGGCGTAGACCTTGATCGGCAGGCAGGTGACATCGGCGACGACGCGCGCACCGGCCGCCACGATGTCGCGGTTGGTGGCCGGCGAGACGACGACCTCAGCGCCCAGGCCTTCCAGGAAGGTGCGCCACAACGGGTAGTGTTGAAAGAACGAGAGCGCGCGCGGCAAACCGATCCGGGACATGCTGGCCTCTCCGCCGAGCTGGCGCAGAATCAATTCGGAGTAATTGTGCGGCAATCTGGGTCAGCTTTCACCCTAAGCGAGGCGGGCAAGCCTCAACAAGTGCCTTTAGCCACCCTTTGCCCAGGACGTTATCCAGTCCCGCTATCGTGAGCAAACCGGCCTGGTAGAATCAGCGCCGATGGCTCTTTTCAATGGCTCTCATCCCGGCCGGCGGTCCGCCCGCCCGGCTGGAACAGGTTAACGTGATGCCACGCAAGCATTTTCTGACCGACATGGACGGCGTCCTGGTCAGCGGCCGCCAACTCATCCCCGGTGCCGACCAGTTCATCGAGCGGCTCAAGGCCAGCGGCGGCGAGTGGCTGGTGCTGACCAACAACCCGCTCTACACCGCGCGTGACCTGGCCTACCGTCTGCAGACGATCGGCCTGGACATCCCGGCTGAGCGGATCTTCACCTCCGGCATGGCCACCGCGCGCTTCCTGCAGGCGCAGCGCCCCAACGGCACGGCCTTTGTCATCGGCGAAAGCGGGCTGACCGCCCCGATCCACGAGGCCGGCTACGTCATGACCGACCACGAGCCGGACTACGTGGTGTTAGGCGAGACGCACAACTACAGTGTGGAGGCCATCACCAAAGCGGTGCGGCTGGTGGTGGCGGGGGCGCGCTTCATCGCCACCAACCCGGACCCCACCGGGCCGAGCGAGAACGGTCTGGTGCCGGCCTGCGGGGCGATGGCCGCGCTCATCGAGCGGGCGGCCGGTGTCGCGCCGTTCTTCATCGGCAAGCCCAACCCGCTGATGATGCGGCTGGCGCTCAATTATCTGGGCATCCATTCGGAGGAGACGGTGATGATCGGCGACCGCATGGACACCGACATCGTGGCCGGCGTGCAGACCGGCCTGGGCACGATCCTGGTGCTGACGGGCGTCACGAGCGCCCAGGACGTGGCCCGTTTTCCTTATCAGCCCGGCCAGGTGCTGGCCTCGGTCGCCGACCTCATCCCCTAGGGCGGCCTCAGGCAGCGGTGGGCGGCGCCGACCGGCGCGACCGCCCGGCCAACCAGCGCCCAGCGACGATGACGGCGCCGACCAGCAGCGCGGCCGCCAGACCCAGCAGACCGCCCAGCAGGCCCGCGCCAATCACGGCCGCGTCAGTCGGCAAGAGGCCGGGGCCGCCGGTGCGCCAGACGCCCTCGTTTGGGGCCTCGACGAGGTAGACCGAGCGCATCGTGCTCTGGTACTCCTGCTCACAGGCCAGGACAACGCGGAAGTTCCGGCCCAGCAACAACGGGAACAGGCTCACACTGGCCGGCTGATCCGCCGGCGTGCAGCGCGAGTCAGGCGCGCCCCAATCAGACTCGGCGGCGCTGCACGTCTGGCCCAGGCACGTGAAGAGCTGGCCGCCCTCCGCGCGCACCAGGATGGCCTGATCGACCGGCCGCAGGGCCAGCAGCTGGCGCGGCGAGTCCGGCAGCCCGCTGAGCGGCAGCCAGGTGCGCGGGAACTCCCACACCAGCCCCACAAAGGCATAGACGCCGACCAGCGCCCCGGCCACAGACCCGATCAACGCCAGCGCCGCGAGGCCTAGCCCGATCTGCAAGCAGTTCGCACGCATCGAGTATCTCCGCGAGAATCAATCAGAGGCCAGGTTGGGCCAGCCAGCGCCCGCTCAGCCGCGCGCCGCCTGGCGGGCCAGCGCCTCGGCCTGCTGCGCCTCGGCCGGCCGCGCCGCGTCTTTGAGACAGTGCCAATGCACGGAGCGGGCCGCTGTCTTCGCCAGCAGCGCCTGCCACAGTTCGTGGTGCTTCACGGGCGCGCCCTCTTTGGTCCGCCAGCCCTGGATCGCCCACTGGCGCGCCCACTTCTCGGCGCCCTGGGCGGCATAGTCCGACGGCGTGTAGACGTGGACGGGCTGGCCGGACGGCGCGGCCTCCACGCCCTTCACCAACGCCAGGACGTGCAGGCGGTTGGCGGAGGTCACGGCCTCGGAGCCGCTCAACTCGCGGACCGAAGCGCCGGCCCGCACCACCACGGCCCAGGCGCCCGGCCCGGTCTGCCCGAGGCAGGAGACGCCGGTGAAGACGTGGCTGGCGTGCGCGTCGGCCAGGGGCAGCGCGGCGCGCGGGATCATGCTCACCGCCAGCCGGTCGACCTCTTCATTGAGCGGGTCGCCGGCGTGGCCCTTCACCCAGATCCACTCCACCTGATGGCGCCGCAAGGCCGCGTCCAGGGCCTCCCACAGCTCGCGGTTGGCCACCGAGCGCTTGTCCGCAGTCATCCAGCCGCGCTCCCGCCAGCGCGCCAGGTATTCCGTGACACCCTTCTGCACGTATTGGGAGTCGGTGTGGAGCTGCACGCGGCACGGGCGCTTGAGCGCGTTCAAGGCCTCGATCACGGCCTGCAGCTCCATGCGGTTGTTGGTGGTGCGCGGATCGGCGCCGGTGAGCGTCTTGCGATGCTCGCCCGCAATGAGCAGCACGGCCCAGCCGCCCGGCCCCGGGTTGGGGTCGCAGGCGCCGTCGGTGTAGATCAGGACCAGATCGTCGGTAGTCACAGGCAGCTTACCTCGCCGGCCGGAGGGTCTGGCGGCATTTTAGCACGCCGCGCGGAGCGGTCCGCGCCAGCGCCAGGGCGGGCGCGACGGGAGGAGTATAATCTCGAATAACGCGACGTTGCCCGCACAAGAGCATAGCCGCAGGAGGGAGCGCTATGAGCCACCGCCGTTCGCGGCCCCGCCGTTGGGCGAGGCTGTGGTCCGGGTTGCTCGTGTGGATCTTGATCTTGGCGGCCCCCTGGACGCCCGGGCGCCCGGCCTGGGCTGAGCCGCCCACCACCCCGCCCACGCCAATCCGCGCCAGACTGAATTGGCGCGACGCCCTCGCGCAGACTTCACAGCCCCCAGCGCCGCCGGCCAGCACCGCCGCCGCCGTCCGCAACTTGGCGGTGGTGGCCGATGCCACGGTGCGCCAGGGCCAGGCCGCGCAGAACTTCGGCATCTTCGACTACCTCGGCGCCGGCTATGACGCCGACGCCGGCTGGCAGGCCTATCGGTCCCTGCTGGATTTCGGCGTCACCGACCTCCTGCCGCCCGGCACCACCATCCAGAGCGCCACCCTGCAGGTGCAGTTGGCCGGCTTCTGCAACTACAGCGGCGATCCGGCGATCAGCGTGCAGGCCTATCGCCTGACGGCGGCCTGGTCTGAGATGAGCGTGACCTGGAACAACCAGCCGGCCTTCGCGGAAGGGTATGGCGCGGTGGCGATCCCGCAGCCAAGCCTCCCCTTCAACAGCCCCATCCCGTACACGCTGGACGTCACCGCCCTGGTGCAGGCCTGGGTCAACGGCACCTACCCCGAGTTCGGCCTGGTGCTGCGCGGGCCGGAAAGCTGGCCGTACGGCTGCGCCTCGCGCGACTTCCTCTCGCGCGCCGGCAGCTTTCAGTACGCGCCGGTCCTCCAGGTCACCTACAGCCTGCCCACGCCGGCCCTGACGGCGTCGGCTGACCTGACCTTCTTCCACCAGTGCGGCGCCGCCGCGCCAGCCGCCCAGACGCTGGCGCTCACCAGCAACTCCGCCACGCTGGCCGCCTGGACCGCCAGCGCCGTCGGCGGCCCGAGCTGGCTGAACTTGAGCGCGACGGCCGGCCAGGTCTCCTGGCTCTTCCCAGACGCAGTCCAGGTTTCGGTGACGGAGGCCGCGCCCTGCCCGGGCACGGTGTCCGCCGAGGTCCAGGTGAGCGCCGCCGGATTGGGCGGCACCGCCACCGTGGACGTCACGTTGATTCAGAGCGACGAGGCTGTGAGCGTCGTCTATCTGCCGCTGCTGGCGCGCTCCACCGCGATCTCCGCCAGCGCCGCGGTGACGGCGGCGGCCGGCGCGAACCGTTACGCCCTGGTGGTCGGCGTCGCCGATTATCAACACCTGGACCCGCCGACCGTCTTCAGCCCGTTCCGCACCGGCGCCTGGGACGACGGCACCGACTTGTTCTACTCCGGCCCGGACGCGGTCCCGGCGGCCCGGCACTTTTCCGCCAGCGGCTATGACACCACCGTGCTGCGCGACGAGCACGCCACCAAAGCCAACCTCGTCTATTGGCTGCAGCGCGTCGACCAGCAGATCGACCAGCTGGCGCGCCCAAGCGTGGGAGCGCTGGCGGTGACGCCGGCCGAGGTCGTGCTCTACTTCAGCGGCCACGGCGGGCCCTTCAGCCCGGACCAGGCGCCGCTGGACGAGGCCGACAACGACGACGAATTCCTGGCACCTTTTGACACCAGCGCCGCGCCCTTCGCCAACTATCTGCTCGACGACGAGCTCAAGACCTACCTGGCCAACCTGGGCGGCGTGCACGTCGCCGTGATCCTGGACGCCTGCAACAGCGGCGGCATGGACGTGAGCCAGGCGAACCACGTCCTGCTGGCCGCGGCCCAGGAGAATGAAAGCAGCTGGGAGGCCAGCGAACTGGAGCACGGCGTCTTCACCTATCACCTGCTCCTGGCTGTCCAGGACCCGGCCAGCGACACCAACCAGGATGGCTGGCTCTCGCTGGGCGAGATCCAGGCCTTCGCCCAGCCGCGCATCGCGCAGTACCTCACCGACAAGGGCCTGACTCTGCAGCACACGGTCCTGGTGCCCAACGGCGTGGGCGATCTGAACGTCGTGCAGCTGCCGTGAGGCGGAGCCGCCATGGCTGACCGGCCGGGGCCGGCGGCCGATCCCGCGGCTGCCGCCGGCCAGGCGCTGCAAGACCTGGTCACGGCCCGCGATGCCGAGCAAGTGCGCGCCGCCTTCGGCCGGCACCCGGTCCTGCAGAAGCCCGGCCTGGACGCGCTGCTGACCCGGCTGATCCGGGCGGCCTGGGAGGGCGATGACCGGGCCGGCGCGGCCGTCTTCGTCGCCAGCCGGGCTTTCCTGGCGCGCTGCCGCGCCGACGGTGTCGAGGCCAGCCTGGAGGCTGGGCCGGCCCTGCCTCTGCATCACGGCGGCGCGCTTGGCCAGTTGCTGCTGCTGGGCGAGGCCGCCGCGGCGCAACCGCAGCGCGCCGCCGCCGCCCAGCAGGCTTTGGCCGACCTGCGGCCGGAGTCCGAGCCGGAGATGTGGGCAGCGGTCAACGACGAGCTGGCCGACAGCCTGGCCGGGGCGGCCGGGCCGGAGGCCATCCCGCAATTGGAGACGGCCGTGGCCGCCGGCCGGCAGGCCCTGGCGGTCTGGGACCGACCACCCCACGCGGGTTCCCCCAAGCAAGCCCGCACGCGGCAGGCGTTGTTCGCGGCGGCGCGCAGCCTGGCGACCGCGTATTGCGAACGCGGCCAAGGCGACCACGGCCAGGATATCGAAACGGCCCTCGCCATTTTAGAAACGGTGCTCGCGCCGCCTCTGGCCGCGCCCGGGTCCGTGGCCTGGGGCCGGGCCCAGATGGTGCTGGGCAACGCCTACATTCTGCGCCAGCGCGGCAGCCGCAAGGAGAACCTGCAGCGCGCGCTCAAGTGCCACACGGAGGCGCTGGCGGCCTTTCCGCTCCCGGACCACGCCGAAGACTGGGCGCGCGCGTGCTACAACCTGGCTATCGCCTACCGCCAGATGCCGCCGGGCAGCCTGGCCGGGCACCTGCAGCACGCCTGCCACTATTACGCCCAGGCGCTGCGCGTCTTCACAGCGACCGCCCATCCGGCGGAGTGGGCGTCCATCCAGGCCGCCCTGGGGGACGTCTACGGCCAGCGTGAGTTCGGAGGCCGGCCCCGCTCACTGCAGGACGCTCAGCGGTGCTATCGGGCCGCCCTGGAAACACGCACGCCCGAGCGCAACCCGGCCGGCTGGGCGACGCTCCAGAACAACCTGGGCAACGTCTGCGCCGAGCAGGCAGAAGATGAAGCCGATCCGGCCGTCCAGCGGCAGCTCCTGCGGCAGGCCATCACGTACTACGCGGCCGCCCTGACCGAGCGGCCGCGCACGCGTTTTCCGGCCCGCTGGGCCGAGACCGTTAACAACCTCGGCGTGGCGTACAGCCAGGGCCCGACGGGCGACGCATCAGCCGATTTCGAGCGGGCGGTAAATTACTTGAGGCAAGCGCTGGAGGTCCACACCCCGCAGCGCTATCCGCGCGCCTGCCGCCGCGCGGCGCTCAACCTGGCCCGGCTCTTGTTCGGGCAGCGCCAGTGGGAGGCCGCGCAAGACGCCTACGCGGCCGCGATCGCGGCGATGAACGCGCTCTATCGGGAGGCCGTCACCGAGCCGGGCCGGCAGTCTGAGCTGGCCCAGGCCCGAGGCGTGTTCGCCAACCGGGCTTACGCCCTGGCGCGTCTCGGCCGCCTGGACGAGGCGGCCGCCTGCCTGGAGTCCGGGCGGGCCCGCGCTGTGAGCGTGGCGCTGGCGCGCAACACCGCCCTCCTGGCGGCCGCGCCCGGCAGCGAGCGGGAGGCGTTCATCGCCGCCCGGGACCGTCTGGCCGCCCTGGAGGCCGAGGCCCGTTGGGTCGACGACGCCTTCGACGCCGATCCGGATCGGCCGCGCCCGGCGCGTGATCCGGTAGCGATCATGGACGAGCTGGCGCAGGCCCGGGCTGACTTCGCCGCGCACGCGGCCCGCCTGCAGACCCAGCGGCCGGACTTTCTGCCCGCGGAGTGGGCCGCCGCCGATATCGCTGGAGTGGCCGCGCAGACCGGCCGGCCGTTGGTGTACCTGGAGACGACGCCGTTCGGGGGCCTGGCCCTGATCGTGCCGCCCGCCACGCCGCTCACGGTAGTCTGGCTGGACGCCCTCGCCTCCGACCACCTGACCGGGCACGCGGCCCGTCTTCTGTCGGACAGTCTCGCCGGTGACGCGCGGGCGCTGTCTCAAGCGCTGGCCGCGCTCTGGCCGGTCTTACAGGCAGCCTGCTTGCAGCCCGTCAGCGCCGCCTTGCAGGACCGCGGCTATACCCAGGCCGCGTTGATTCCGGGCGGCCTGCTCGGCCTGCTGCCCCTGCCCGCCGCCGCGGCTGAGGCTGCGGCGCTGAGTTGTGTGCCGTCGGCGCGCGCACTGCAAGCCGCCCAGGCCGCGGCCGGACGCCGCCCGGCGCAACCCGACCGCTGGCTGGGCGTGGGCGCGCCGACCAATGCCCTCAAGCCCCTGCCCTTCGCCCGGCTGGAGGTGGACGAGATCGGCGCGCTGTTCACGGCCGGGCCGGCCGCGGGCCTGTCCGGCGAAGCGGCCACGTCCGCGGCCGTGACGGCGGCGCTCTCCGGCGCCACCCACCTGCATTTCGCCTGTCACGGGCAATTCAACCTGGAGCAGCCGCTGGCGTCGGCGCTCGCCCTGGCCGGCGCCGACGGCTTGAGCCTCAGACACGTGCTGGAAGGCGGCGCGGACCTGACGGCGGCGCGGCTGGTGGTGCTCTCCGCCTGTGAGAGCGGTCTGATCGACGTGCGCCACGTTCCGGACGAAGTGGTCGGGTTCCCGGCCGGCTTTCTGCAGGCGGGCGCCGCCGGCGTCGTCAGCACCCTGTGGCCGGTGGACGATCTGTCCACAGCCCTGCTGATGATCCAGTTCTATACTTATCTGTGGCGCGAAGCCGCCCCGCCGGTTGAGGCGCTGCGGCGCGCCCAGCTCTGGCTGCGCGCCGCCACAAACGCGGAGTTGAGCGAGCGCCTGGGTGCGGTTCAGCCGGACGGCGGCGGCGCGGCGGCGGCGCGCGCTAAATTCCTGGAGTTCACGCTGGCCGACCCGGACGGGCGGCCGTTTGAGCAGCCCTTCTATTGGGCGCCGTTCATCTACTACGGCGCCTAACCTGGCAGAGGCCTGGCAATGTCTAACCCACTCACCGGCACCACGGCACCCCTCTTCATCCCGCGCACCCCGGATCCGCAAGCCATCGTCGTCGGCCAGAACTACTTCTTCATCCAGATCCACAACGCGCAGGCCGCCTACTTCGGGCCGCCCTGGAAGCAGACCGAGGGCCTGGCCGTCGTCTCGCAGGTCAACCTCAGCCACGAGGTCTTCGGCGACACCCTGCGGGCGCTGCGCCGCACCCGCAAGGTGGAGCGCAACCGGGCCGAGCAGTTGGGCCTGAGCCCCAACCTGATCGACCTGGTGCCGGCCAGCATGAACCGGGTCACCGTGTCGATCGACTTCATCCTGGACCGCAAGAACCAGCTGGCGGCGCTGAGCAAGATCATCAACACCGACGGCCTGCTCTCGGCCATCTCGCTGGCGCCCGGCGCGGCCCTGGTGGCGCAGACGCTGAGCAAGGTCAGCCAGCAGCTCATCGAGAGCTTCATCCCGGCGGAGGACAGCCTGCCGCTGCTGCAATTCAGCAGCGACTTCAACCTGGCGGGCGAGGGGCTGCGTGAGGGCTACTACGTCATTCTGGGCTCACGCGACGACGGCAATCCGCTGCCGTCGCCGTACGTGAAGCTCAGCGTGCGCGACCGCGTGCTCCTGGCGAACGACCAGGCGGTGACGCAGTTGTCGTACATCATCCTCAACGTCCAGTGCGTGCCGGTGCGCACGCGCGATGGCAGCCAGGGCGCGGCCTGGGACCTCAAGCTGCGCGAGGCCGAAGCTCAGGCGCAGAACCTGCTGGACAACCCGCTGGCCACCGCGGGCGAACGCCGCCAGGGCTGGGAGGCCTGCGTCCGGCTGCTCACCGAGGCGCGCACCCTGATCCTGGCCGACCCGGCTTACCTGCGCGACGAGGCCAACGCCATCATCAAGAGCGTCTATCACCGCTGCAACCGCCTGGTCAGCCAGGACATTCGGGTGCGCGGCGAAGGCGCCAAAGCCGCCTGGACCCCAGACGAGGGCGCCGCCCGCGCCTGGCTGCAGATCCCGCCCGAGGAAGACCTGACCGCCAGCCTGGGGCGCTACGCCGATCAGGTAGCGGCGGCGCGGCGGGTGCTGAAAAGCGCTGGGCTGCGCTAAGCCGAAGCGAGGCGGCGGTCAACTGGCTGGGCGGAGCAACGCGGCGTCAGCCGGTAATCACCTGCGATACAAAACGCCCGGGCAGCGCGCCCAGGCGTTTAGAAGATACGCGGCTTGACCGTGTGGGTGACGGAGCCCGTCAATCCGGCCGATTCCGAGTCCCGGCCTCTGGCCTGGCTTCGCCGCGCACGAAGTCCCCGAAGGATCAGGGAATAGAGTGAGGCACCTAAATCCGGGTCAGCACCAGCGGGCCCTGATCGCTTTGGACGCGCAGGCGCTGAGTGGCGCCGGTCTGCTGGACCACCGTCGCCTGGGCGCAGGCATACCCGCGCACGGTCAACTCCGCGCAGAACTCGGCCGGCTCAGTCTTGAGCGTGAGCGCGGTGTCGGTCACCGACACGCCGCAGATCTCGGCGGTGGCAAAGTGGATGACGACGTCGTCGTTCAGCCGCCAGTCAAGCGGCAGGATCAGCCCGCGCCGCGCCGGGACGGTGACGGATTGGCCGCTCAGCAGGTCGCGCCCGTCCGCGCGGATCGTGGTGGTCACCGGGTCATCCTGGTAGTTGTTGATGAACAGGAAGCCGCCGGCGTCGCCGCGGCTGATGCGCACATCGGCCCACTCGCTCAACTCAAAGAGCGGCGCGCAGCCCTGGCGCAGCGCCAGCTGGTGCACGATGTCCAGGTCGTCCAGGGTGTTGGCCGGCACGGCCGCGCCGAGGACCATGACCTGGCCCTGGCCCAGGCGCTTGGTGAAGCCCACAGTCGCGCCGTCCTCGCGCGCAGCGAAGACCTCGTCAAAGGCGCCGGTGTAGGCTTCCACGAACGAGGCCGGGACATCGCGGTGGTGAAAGACCTGTAAAGTCCGGGACGTGAACGGCTCATCGGACTGAATGGCCGTGACCGCGAGCGCGTCCGCCAGCAGCCGGCAGGCGGCGCCGTCGAAGTCCGTCTGAGGGAGCCGCCCGGCGATGACCAACTTCCCGCCCTGCCGCACGTAGTCCACCAGTTTCTGCTGGACGGCGGCCGGGCACTGCTGCTCCAGCATCACCCAGGTCAGCGGCGTCCGCTGGGCCTCCAGTTCACCGCGCCTGAGTTCCACCGCGTCGAAGGGGCGCTGCGTCAGCGCCAGGCCGCGGGCGAGCATATCGAACAGGATCACCTCGCGCTGGTGCGTCCAGATATTGGTGAGCGGCTGGGTGGCCGGCTGGTTGACCTCCGTCATGAAGTAGTCCAGCAGAAAGCCGATCGTGGTCACGGTCTGCGGGCGCGCGCGGACCAGGTCCGGGCCGTAGGTCTGCAGCACGCGCGACAGCTTCGGATAACGGGCGTAGTGTTTGCGCAGCGAGCCGTCCTTGCGGACCGGATGGCCCCAATCGTGGCGCTTGACCGGGCTCAGGAGCGGGTCATTCTCGCCGTCGAAGAAGAGGTAGTGGTTGATGGCGCGCATCCCGGAGGCGAGGCACAACCGGCTGTGCAGGTCGTACAGCGACGTCTGCCCGGTGCCGAAATCGTGGTTGCCGCCCGCCTGGAATTCGACCGAGAAGAGCGCCTGCGCCTTGTTCTGCACGGCCTTGGTGATCTCGTTCACCAGCAGGAGCTGGTGATACGTGCCTTCGCTGATCCCGCCCGGATAGACGTCGGTGGCGGTGACCTGGCCGTCCAACTCTATCGCCCCGATCAACTGGGACAGCCCGATGGGGAAGGTCTTGCCGCCGTTGGCGAAACCGTGGATGTTGAGGATCGGCGGGACTTCTAGGCCGCGCGCTTGCGCCGCCGCCAGCAGCCAGGCCGCGTACTCGCGCAGGTAGCCGCGGTAGAAGCGGCGGTAGTCCGTCACCAGCGGCCCGGAGAGCGGCCCGCCCGGGTTCAGGATCCCGTCGCGCAGCGCCGCCTCCAGGTCGGCGGCCGGGTAACGGCCGGCCAGCCGCTCGCCGTAGGTGTCCCGCAGGTAGGCCGCGAAGCGGGCCAGCGTGTCTGGGTTGGCGTCCAGGATGTTGCGCACCCAGTGGATCATGCCAATCTCGTTGTCCAGCTGGATCATGATGATCCGGCCGGAGCGCGTAATCTGGCGCGGCGTCAGCACTCCGAAGACCGCGTCGTACCAGCGCGCCGCGCAGGCCAGGAAATCCGGGTGCAGGTAGCTGGCGATGTTCTGGACGGTGCCGCCCTGGCTGATGAAGGCCGTCTGCGGATAGCGGCGGAAAACCCACGGCGGGACGCCCTCGTTGATGGTCTCGGCCATGATGTACGGCCCCGGCCGGGCGATGATGTGCAGGTCCATCTCGGCGGCCAGGTCCAGGAAACCCGCCAGGTTGCGCAGCGGATGGCTGTGCCCGTCCAGGTCGGTCGTCCCCTCCTCCACCTGATGCCACAGCCACGGGATATAGGCGGCCACAGCGTTGAAGCCGGCGGCCTTCAACAAGCCCAAACGCTGGGGCCACTGGTCAGCCGGCGTGCGGAAGTAGTGGAACTCACCGGCCTGCACCAACTGGGGCACGCCGTCCAGCCAGAACTGGCCGGCCTGCGCGTAGAAACTAGGCATGCGGCTCATCCTCTCGACGATGAAAGCCCAACACGGACAGGGCTGTTTGAACGTCCGGGCTGTTGGTGTACGTGTCCCAGATCAGCCGGCTCAAATGGTTTTCGATCATGATCATGGAGCAGCCCTTGTCGATCCCGTAGAGCGCCTGGCTGTACCAGGCCGGCGAGACCGCCAGGTTATAGGCATCGTAGAAGCCGTAGCGGCCCCAGGTCTGCGGGTGCTGGTGATACAGGTGCAGCAGCATGTCCGTGGCCGGTTCGGGCGTAAACGGCAGGGCCGACAGGGCGCCGTAGATCGAGACGGTACCGTTGTGCTGCGGCGGGTGCAGGCTGGGCGCGGCGCCGGACACGTCGTAGCCCCACGGGCTGTCGCCGGCGCTGAGCCCCCAGCTGTTGGCGTGGTAGGTCGCGTAGGCGCCGGCGTGCTCCAGGCAGAAGGCGCGGTTGGCCAAGGTGGCGCGGCGGGTGTTCTCGAACCAGTCGATGCCGTCCGGGTCCAGGTAGCGGCCCGTATCCAGCCAGGCCTCGCTGAACTGGTAGGCGAACAGGTTGCCGCTCGGGTTGACGATGACCGAGTAGCCGGCGTACTCGCGCCGGTCCCGGGCAAACCCGTGGTACAGGGCGCGGGCCAGGTCCGGCGCCACCTGCCCGGCGGCCTGGAGGTACATCAGCTTCTGTTCGGCCGCCATATCCCAGCGATGGATGAAGCCGGGCTGGCCGGTGACGTAGTCGCCGCCCCGGTCCGGGTTGTAGGCCATGCGGAAGAGCGTCCGGCCGTCCTTCTCGAAGACGAGGTAGTTCCAGTCCACGCGCGCCAGCAATTGCCGGGCCAGCTGCCGGATCTCATCGTCGGCGAAATAAGCGGCCGCCGTGATGACGCCGTTCAGGCACAGAGCGGTGTCGATGGTGGAGTACTCGCACTTGCCGACGCGTTCGGCCGTGTCCATGTGCAGGTAGTGGGCGAAAAAGCCGCGGTGGTGGCTGGCCCGCTGCCACAACGTCTGGAGCGTCCCGTGCGTGATTGCGGCCGCCCGATCGGCGCTGACGTAGCCGCGCGCGCTGGCGATCACCCAGGCCGTCAGCGCAAAGCCGACCGAGGCGATGGAGGCCACCGTCGGGTCCTTGGTGGCGTCCACGGTCAGGCCGAAACCGGGGCTGCGCGGGTCGAGGTTGGTGAAGTCCAGGAAGAAGTCGACCGAGCCCTTCAGCTCCTGGTGCAAGATCGTGTGAGCGTCCATGCTGGGCTGTCTAGGCTGCTGCGGGCGCGGCCAGGCGCAAGACCGACGACTCGCGCGCAATCAGCCGCGTGGGGATGCGGTCCGTCTGGACCGCGCTTTCGTTCTCGAGGAACCCGATCAACTGGGAGGCCGCTAGCGCCCCCCACTGGAAGCGCGACGTGCCGACTGTGGTCAAGCTGGGCCGCATGTAGCGGGACAGCAGGATATCGTCGAACCCCACCACGGCCAGGTCGTGCGGCACCTGCCGTTGGCGGGCCTGCAAAGCCCGGATAAAGCCGATGGCCATCTGGTCGTTGGCGCAGAACACGGCCTCCGGGAGCGGGCCGGCCGCCAGCAGCGTGCTGGCGATCTCATAGCCGGAGGCCTCGGTGAAGTTGCCGGTGTGGCACTGGATGTGCAGCTGATGCTGGTCGGCCGCGCCCACAAAGGCCTGCATGCGCTCGAGGTTGTCGAAGGTGTCCGGGACGCCGGACACAAACGCGATCCGCCGGGCGCCCTGGTCATACAGGTGGGCGAAGACGGCCTGGGCCCCCTGGCGGTTGTCGAGCAGCAGCGGGAAGAGGTAATCGGCCTCCAGGTAGCGGTCCATCACCACCAGCGGGAAGCGCTTGGAGGCCAGCCGCACGATCAGGTCGCTCTTCAGGCTGGAGTCGAACAGGATCGCGCCATCCACCTGGCGCTGCACCAGGATCTTGCGGACGGCGCGGCTGACCGGGCAGACGATCAGTTCGTAGTCCGTCTGCAGGGTGGCGGCGTGGATGCCCTCCAGAATCTCGTCATAGAACGAGCCGCCAAAGGCGTTGATGAAGACGCCGATCGTCAGGGTCTTGCGCTTCTTGAGATGCCGGGCGAAGGCGTTGGGATGGTAGTTGAGCTTTTCGGCGGCCTCCAGCACGCGCTTGCGGGTGGCGGCGCTGATGGTGCCGGTGCCGTTCAGGGCATAAGAGGCCGACGTGATGCTGACACGGGCGTGTTTCGCCACGTCCTTGATAGTCGTCATGGGCAGGCTTTCTGCTACTCGGCCGGGGTGATCTGCAGGCGCTCCAGCCCCGCCAGGATCGGGGCGCTGGTCAGCATGAGGCTGTGCACCAACCCGCTCTGGTAATTGGCCAGCATCAGCAGCGTGATCCCCTTGTCGATGCCGATGACGTCGCTGGCAAACCAGTCCTCGCTGAGGTTGTAGGCGTCCTGGAAGCCATACCGGCCTTTGAGCGGCTCCAGCGTGAAGTAGTTCAGCATGGCGGCCTGGGCCTGGTCCGGCACGAAGATGATGGAGCCGATCGCGCCCGAGGGCGGGATCGTATCGTCGATGAAGTGCTGGGTGTTGTCGTAGCCGGAGGGGGGCGCCCCGTAACGGCCGTTGTAGCCGTCCGGGCCGTCGCTGGCCGACAAGCCCCAGGCCAGCGGGCCGAGGGTCTCGTATTTGCGGTCCATCCGGGTGGCGTAGTCGATGTGGGCCAACGAGGCCGCCACCGAGTTGTCGAACCAGTTCACGCCTTTCCGGTCGGTGCGCCCGCGGAAGTCGATCCAGGCATGGCTGTACTGGTAGGTGAAGATCGAGTTGAACCAGGAATGGATGAAGGGCTGGCCGTCCGGCAGGCGGGCCTCGTGGCGGATAAAAGTGTAGTACGGGACGTCGTCCACCGGGTAGGTGGGCGAGCCGGCCGCCAGCACGTAGAGCAGCAGCTGCTCGGCGTAGAAGTCCCAGTGGCCCTCAAATCCCTTGCCCCGCTCGGGCCGGTAGGCCATGTAAAACATCTGGCGCTCGGCATCCAGGAACCACGGCCAGTTCACGGCCGCGTAGAGGCTCTGGGCCTTGCGCGCGGCCTCGCCGCCGAAGTACTGGCCCGCGCACAGCACCCCCATCAAGAGCAGGCCCGTGTCGATGCTGGACACCTCACTCCCCCAAGCGCGCTTCCCGGTGGTCATATCCACGAAGTGATAGTAGAAGCCCTCCACCCGGTCCATGGCCAGGAGGGTGTCCAGCGTCCCGTCGACGCGCGCATAAGCGGCGGCCCGGTCGACATACCCCTTCTCGACGCCGATGACGTAAGCGGTCAGGCCGAAGCCCACCGCCGCCAGGCTGGCGATGCCTTCCGAGCCCGGGTAACGATCCCGGATCAGCCCGAAGCCGGGGCTGGCGGTATCCTGGTTGGCCTGCTCCCAGAAAAAGTCGAACGAGCCGCGCATCTCGTACTCGATCACGTCCGCGATCGCGGCCGGGGTCGGGCTGGCCGTTGGAGCCGCCGTGGCCGTGGGCGCGCTGGTCGCGGTGGGCGGGACGGCCGTGGCGGTGGGCGCGGGCGGCGCAGTGGGGACGGCCGTGGCCGGGGAGGCGGTGGCGGCGGCCGGGGGCGCGGCCGGGGCCGAGCAACTGGCGACCGCCAGCGCCAGGCCCAGCAGCCCGGTCAGCAGCTTATTCACCGGTGATACCTGACCTTTCGACCGATTCCACAAACCAGCGCTGCAGCACGAAGTACATGACCAGCAGGGGCAGGATATTGAGGAAGGTGCCGCTCAGCTTGACGGCCTCATTCAGGCGGTCGAAGATGTTGACCACGCCGGGCGGGTACAGGTTCTCGTAGGCCTGCACAAACTTAGACAGCTTCATCGGCAGCGACTCGGTGCCGCCCTCCAGGAAGATCACGGTCAGGTAGGTTTCGTTCCAGTACCAGACCGTCGAGAAGATGATCGAGATGATGAAGGCCGGCGCCGCCGCCGGCAGCCCCAGGCGGACGAAGATCTCCAGGTCGGAGGCGCCATCCAGGCGGGCGGCCTCTTCCAGCACCTTGGGCAGCGACAGGAAGGTCTGGTAGAAGATCAGGATGAAGATGGCGCTCTTGAAGCCCTGGCCGAAC
Source organism: uncultured Anaerolineales bacterium (assembly GCA_937952305.1). GTDB lineage: Bacteria > Chloroflexota > Anaerolineae > Anaerolineales > UBA6663 > SpSt-583. Next base: position 177,111 of record CALFZO010000116.1, read on the forward strand.
AAAGCCGGCAGGATCAGGGCCGCCACATTCCCGAGCAGGCCCAGGCTCTTGTAGGTGAGCATCTGCGGGATGACTGTGTTCTGGGCCGGGATGATGAAAGTGGCCAGGATCAGGGCGAAGAGCAGGCGCTTGCCCCAGAAGTTGTAGCGCGCCAGGCCGTACCCGATCACCGAGCAGACCGCCGCCTGGATCAGCGACGGGACCAGGCTGATCGTGATCGACGCCAGCAGCGTGGCCGGGTACTCCAGGACCCGGAAGGCCTTCGCGTAGTTGCCGAGGTAGAACTCCGTCGGCACCCACTGCACCATCGGGTTGAGCAGGTCGTTCGGGCTCTTCAGGCTGGTCACAAACATGAAGAGCAGCGGGTACAGGTACACAAAGCCGATGGCCACCAGCAGCAGGTACAGCGCCACCGTAAAGATCAGGCCGTAACTGGTGCGGTTGCCGAAGAAGAAGCTCTTGATTTCGTCGCGGGAAATGGGTCGCATGGCCATGGCGCCTCTCAACGGGCCCGGTCGCTGGTGCGGGCGCTCAACAGCAGGAACACCACCCCCAGCAACAGCAGCAGCACCAGGAAGTAGAGGAACGACATCGCGCTGGCGTAGCCGATGCCGCCCTGCACGGCGTAGGTCTGGCCGAAGATGTACTTGATGACCTTGTTCTCGGAAAAGTGCGACAGCGTGATGACGGTGTAGATGGCGACGATGACCGTCGTCGTGGACAGCGACGGCAGCGTGATCTTCCAGAAAGACTCCCAGGCCGAGGCGCCGTCGATGGCAGCCGCCTCATAGATGCTCTTGTCCACCTTCTGCAGGCTGGAGAGGTAGATCAGGATCTGGACGCCCGAGAACCACAGGATCAGGATGAACGACGTCAACAGGTACTCGATCGGGTTGCGCAGATAGCGCGGCAGCTCCAGCAGGAAATCGGCCACCGCCGCGGACTGGGCGATGCCCGGCGCCGAGGTGGCGCCCTGCGCCGTCAGCTCCTGGATCACGGGGCCGCTGGTGATCACCACCGGCAGGAAGAAGATGGTGCGGAACAGGCCCTTGAAGCGGAAATCCAGGTTCAGAAACAGCGCGATCAGCAGCGAGAAGATCAGGACGATCGGCACCGACACCAGTGTCTCGATGACGTAGCCGATGAGCAGTTCCACAAAGGTCGGGTCGGTGAACAGGGCCCGCGAGTAGTTGGCCCAGTCCACCCAGTCGTAGGAGATGTCGGTGGCCGAGACCGTGACGGTGTTCAGGCTGTAGAAGAAGGTCTGCGCCAGCGGCAAAACCGTGAAGATGGCGAAGCCCACGATCCAGATCAGGACAAAGCCGTAGCCGTAGAGCGCTTCGCGGGTGCTGGGGCGCAGCTCGCCGCGGCCAGACATCGAGCGCGTCGTCATGGCGCCACCTCCCGGAGCACGGCATCCTTGCCGTTGACCACCACTCCGCCGGCGGCGAAGGGCTGCTCGTTATAGTTGACGATGATCTGGCGGCCGGTGCCGTAAGTGACGGCGACAACCCCCGGCGCCAGCACCTGGCGCGCCGTGATCGGCTGGCCGGCCACCGGACCGAGCCGGCTGTTCAGCCAGTCGTAACTGCGCTTAATCTCCGCGCCCCACTGCGCATAGGAAGAGGTGTAGATCCAGTTCGAGGCGCTGTTGAGGATCTTGCCGGTGGCCTCCTGGCTGAGGAAGTACGCCGGATAGACGCCATAGTCCACGAGGCGCAGCAGGTCCTCCTGGGAGTTGGACGAGAAGTTCAGGGCCGGGCCGTAGGCCGGCACATACCCGGCCAGGACAATCGGCAGGAACGGCACCGTGTCGGTGGTGTACAGGTAGCCGCTCGTGCCCAGCGGCATATCGTAGTAGGCGCGCATCGCCGGGAACAGGTAGTTATTGGGCTGGTAGAGCGCGTACGGGCCGCCCGACTCGGTCAGCAGCTGCCGATTGCGCTGGATGGCGGCCTCACGGGTCAGACGATGGCCGGGCTTGAAGTCGCTGTAGACCGTCGCGCCGATCCCGTCCAGGGCCAGGCCGAGCTGCGGCTGAGCGGCGACCTCCCGGCTCAGCGAGCCGAAGCGCCGGCTCAACGTCTCCCAGTTGAAGTAATAGTTGACCTTGCCCCGGTTGTAGCCGATCAGGTTGACGTTGGTGATCGCCATGGCCAGGTCGCTCCGGGTCGAATAGCCGGCCTCATCGCGCACGGCGGCCTGGGGATCCCAATACAGTGCCAGCTGCCCGCCGGCGGCGCCGACCTGTTCGCTCAGCGCGCTCAGCTGCGCCAGGGTGCCCAGGCCGCCGTCCAGTTTGAGCGTGGTCGGCGGCATGCTGGAGGCGCCCAGCGGCTGCCAGCCATAGTAGACGACGTCCGGGTTGGGCAGCGCCAGGTCACGCAGGATGGCGGCCATCTGCGTGATGGTCGTCATCGGGATGAGGCGGTTCCAGAACAGGATCTTCTCTTTCTCGCCGCCCAGGAATTCCAGCCGGACCCCGATATCGCCCGCCGGCCTGGTCACGCGTTTCAGCTCGCCCTGATCCGCCAGATATTGCTGATAACTGCGCGCCAGGCCGACGTAGTCGCTGTCGGCGCCGGTCAGGAAGCGATAGTGCACGCGCACGTCAAACGCGTTCGTCTCGCGCTGCAAGGTGGTGACGCCGGCGCCGGAACGGTTGGTGGCCTGAAAGTAGCTCTCATTGTAGATAAAGGCGTTGTACAGGAAATTGAACTTGGTGATCACTCCGGCCGGGTGCGCCTGGAGCTCGCCGTAGCCCGCGCCCTGCTCGAGGACGGCCAGGAAGGCGTTCTGGTGATAGCCGTGCACCATCCCGAAGACCGGCACCGACAGGCGGTAGGCCCGGTTGATGGTCGGGTCCCAGGGCAGATAAGCGAGCATGCCCAGGTCGTCGCCATAGTAGCGGCCGTAGTACATATTCTGGGCCTTAGTGACCGCGCTGAAGCGGATCAGGCTGCCGACGCCGTCCGGGATGAACATATAGCCCGGGATGCTGTCCAGCTTGGTGGCCCCCAGGAAGGGATAGACGTACAGCGTGCCCAGCTTGTAGTCCGGGTCCTCCTGTTTTACTGACGCAAACGGCACCTCCACCCGGACGCCGGCCGCCTCCAGTTGGACGACCACGCCCACCGTGATGCCGACCTCGTCGAAGCGGACCTGAGCCGCAAAGCCCTGGTCGGTGCGCTGGAAGTCGAGGGTGTGCTCGGCATTGGTGATGGACAGGCGTTTGTCGACGGCTTTCGGGTCCAGGTATTCCAGGCTGATCCCGCTGCGCGCGAAGGCCGTCCAGGTTTTGTTGAGTTTGTCGTCGGCGGTCGTCTCGTCCAGGTTGGAGTGCCAGACATAGCCGCTGCGCTTGTCAACCACCTTGAAGGCCAGCGTCGCCGCGTCGGCATACAGCTGGAAGCTGGCGTTCTCGGCCATCAGCGCGTAGGTCGCGGGGATGACCTGGTTGGTCTGCCAGTCTGGGTTGACGGCGTCCGGCTGGGTGAATTGGCCGGAGCCGGTTTCAGCCTGCGCCCCGGCGGCGAGCGGCTGAGCGCCCAGGGCGGCCGCCAAGCTCAACAGCAGCACGCCGCGTGTGAGCCAATGCCAGTTAGCCACGGAGCCCGACCTCCTGAACAATCGCCGACACGAAGTCAAACAGCTGGCCGAAGAGCACAGACAGGATGTACCCGCTCAACAGGAACAGGCCCATGGTGAAGACCGTGAGCAGGATATTGCGGACGGTCTCCGGGAAAGAGTAGTTGTGGATCTCCATGACCATCAGGCAGAGCATGAGCCCCACCCAGGCCCACACCAGGTTCAGCGCGAACGAGTACAAGAAGCTCTCGTTCAGGGTCAAGACGTTGGAGACCAGCGCAATCGGGAGCGCGAACAGGGCGTAGGGAAACAAGCTGTAGGCCGTGCCGATCACGACATCGCGGATGCGGCCTTCGCCGTCGCTGATGGTGGAGATCAGGTAGTTGGCCGCGTTCCAGATCAGCAGGGCCAGCGCCACGGTCACGATCTCGTTTTCCACGCGGATGTAGACCGGCGCGGTGTACGGGTTGAACGGGAACCCGGTCACGTACAGCGAGACGACCCAGACGCCGATCACCCAGGCATAGATCAGCCCGGCGAACCCCAGGCTGCCGCGCAGGTCCTTCTTGATGTAGTAGAAGCTGTCGGCCGGCTGCCGGATAAACCGAAACAGGAAGACGAAGTCGTCGACCAGCTTGAAGCGCTGCAGGCCGCGCAGCCGTTGCCGGAGGGGCTGGCTCCACTGCCGCCGCCGATCCAGCCAGCCGCCCGCCTGCACCACCACCCACAGCCCGGTCAACCAGCCCAGCGCCGAGGCCAGGTAACGCTGCAGCGCCTGGTTGCGCAGCTCCCAGAAGGCCTGGGAGAAGCCGCGGCGGTCTTCGGCATAGCGGTAGGCCGTCAGGGCGTTCGGGTAGTCGCCGGCCTTGAAATAAGCGTCGGCGATGGCCTGGTACGACATGATGAAGGAGCCGTTGTAGTTCAGCACTTCCTCAAAGTGCGGCTTGGCCTCGGCATAGTAGCCTTCCATATACAGCCGGACGCCGGCGTGCACCTTCTGGGCGAAGGCCGTGGACTGGTAGGTGACGATGGCGTTCTTGTCCTTGTCGAGCACGTACAGGTTGTCCTGATAGCGCGCGATGGCCACCGGGTTGCGCAGCGTGCCCAGGCGCTGCTCGCCGTTGTCCTTGGCGCCGAAGACGAACAGCAAGGTGCCCTGCAGGTCGTACTCGAAGATCTGGCCGTCCGCGTCCACCGCCAGGATCAGGCCGTCGGCGCTGACGTGGATGTCGCGGAACGTGGTGGACCCGATCGAGTCCGGGAAGATGTTCCGGCCGGCCACCGTGAACTTGCGGATGCTCTTCTCGCGCGCGCCGCCGGCCGTGATCGTGTAGACCAGCGACTGCGCGTCCAGGGCCAGGTTGGACGGCGAGGCGGCCTCGTTCTTGACGAACTGCTCCAGCTGGTCGGCGGTCAGGAACAGGCGCTGCAGGATCATCTTGAGCGACATGGTCGAGGCGTTGGCGCCGAAGTAGCCGATGAAGTTGCCGTTGCTGTTCATCTGCGCCAGGCCGTCCACCGAACCTTCGCTGACGATGTACAGGTTCTGGCGGACGTCGACGGCGATCTTGCGCGGCAGGAATTCGCGGTCCCGGCCGAACAGCGGCTCGGTCGGCCGGCCGAACTGCGCCCGGACTTCCCCGTCCGGCCCCAGGATGACCACGGTGTTGGTCTTGGCGTCCGCCACGTACATCACGCCGTCCGGACCCACAAACACACCGGTCGGGCTCTGCAGCACGTCCGCGCCATACTCGGCCACGATCGCAAAGTCTTTCAGCTTGAGGATCCGGCCGTTGCCGGTGTCGGCGATGTAGATCAGACCATCCGGCGCCACGAACATGTCCTCGGCGCCTTCCAGGGGCAGATCGACTTCGGGCCCCGGCCGGTAGGCGTCCTGGGTCATCACGCCGCCGCCGCCCGGCCCCCAGGCCCAGGTGGTGTACGGCGACTCAGCCCAGACCGGGCCGCTGGCCAGCCCCAGGATCGCGGCGACCAGCAGCAGGCGGGCCAGGCGCTTCAGGCCCAGACCAGACCTGGCGCAGCGGTCCAAGAATTGCCGGAGAGGACGGACCCAGAGAGTGTGCATAGCCGTGCTTCCTGCGCGCCGCGGGCGGCGGTTACTTCAGGCCGGAGTGCGACATCGTGCTCATGACCTGGCTCTGCAGCAGAATGAAAATGATCAGGTTCGGCAGGAACATGATCAGGGACGCCGCCGCCGCGAGGCCCTGCCCGGCCACCACGTTGGCGCCGGCCGTCGTGGCGGTCAGGGTGGTCAGATAGAAGGCGAAGGTCTTCAGGCTCTCGGTGTTGATGTACAGGGTCGAAATGTCGGCCGCGTTCCAGGTGGCCTGGAAGGTCAAGATGGCGATGGTGGCGACGGCCGGGACGATCATGGGCAGGATGACCTGCCAGTAGATCAACAGGTCCGAGGCGCCGTCGATCTGGGCGGCCTCCACCACCTCGTTGGGGACGCCGTCGATGAACTGCTTGATCAGGAACAAGCCCACCGGCATGGCCAGGCCGGGCAGGATGTGCACGGCGAACGTGTCCAGCAGGCCGAGCTTCTGGATGACCAGGAAGCGCGGGATCGTGACCGCGATCGGCACGAACATCAGCGCCACGGTGTTGATGGCGAAGAGCGTCTGCTTGAGCTTGAAGCGCTTCTTGGAGAGGGCGTAGGCCGCCGTCGACGAGACCAGGATCGAGGCCGCCACCGTCACCAGCGTGACCACCACGCTGTTGAACAGGTAGCGGCTGACCGGCACGCCGGACGTCGACATTTTGTTGAACAGGTCGGTGAAGTTCTTCAAGGTCGGGTTGACCACGAAGAAGCGCGGCGGATAAGCGAACAGCTCATCCGGCGGCTTGAAGGCGTGCGAGAAGATGAAGATGATCGGCAGCAGCATGAAGACGACCAGCGGCAGCAGCACCACGTAGAACTTGAGCTGGCTGGGGTGAAAACCCTGCGGGTTGATCCCGCTGTCCCGCAGGCCGCCCGACCAAAAAGAGCGCTTGCGCTGCATACGGCACCTCTCATGCCCGGTCCATCTGAACGCGATGAACGGGGCGGCATTGCCTGGAGCTAAACCGACGCTAACCGGCCATCTCTCTCATAAGGACGGGTGCTAGTCTTCGCTGGCGAAGAGCCGGTTCGCCACGCGCGAGAAAAACAGCACCATCAGGAGCAGCGCCACCGACACCGCGGCGGCGTAGCCCATTTCGTAGCGCAGGAAGCCGAAGTCCTCGATGTGGTTGACGATCAACTGGCCGGCGTACTGCGGCGTCGGGTTGCCGCCGGACAGCGTCACGCCGATGGCGCCGGCCTGGAACGTGGCCACAATCGCCATGACGGCGCCAAACAGCATCTGCGGCTTCATCGACGGGATGGTGATGTGGACGATCTCCTGGAAGCGGTTGCTGATCCCGTCCAGGCTGCCGGCCTCGTACATCTCCGGGTTGATCTCCAGGATGCCGGCCAGCATGGCCAGGAAGCCCACGCCCATGCTGCTCCACAAGGTCACCAGGATCATGATCGGCATCAGGTACTGCGGCGACTGGAGCCACTGGACCGGCTCCTGGATGACGTTCAGGCCCAGCAGAAAACTGTTCAGGTAGCCGTTCTGGTCGCCGCTGAAGATCGTGCGCCACACCACCGTCATCGCCACGCCCGTGGTCATGGACGGCGAATACAGGATGAGCGCCAGCACCGTCCGCGGGAGCTTGGGCAGCTGCGCCAGCATCCAGGCCAGCAGGAAAGACAGTCCATAGCCGCCCGGACCGACGATCACCGCGAACTGGATGGTGTTGGGCAGGACGTAGCGCATGAAAATCTCGTCCTGCGTCAACAAGACGATGTAGTTGCGCAGGCCCGTGAACTGCGGCGGCTGGATCGTGTCGAAGAAGGTGAACGACAACAGGCCGGCCGCGGCCACCGGCACCACGATGAAGACGATGAACGCCAGCGCGTACAGCGACAGGAAGGCGTAGGCGCTGCCCTCCTTGTTCAGCCAGTTCCGCACGGCGCCGGCCGGCGGCTGGCCCGTCGAGGCGCGCGGCGGCAGGAGCAGGTTCTGTTCGCCGGTTTTAGTCGCCATCGGACTCCATCCATTGCGTGACGGTTTCGATCGTCGGGATCTTGAACTCCTTGACCTTGACGCCGTCCTGCAGATACCCGAACTCCTCCATCTTGCGCGTGATCTCGCGGTTGATGAGGATGACCGAGTTGTCGATCGCCACCCGCGGGTTCACGCCGTCGAACACGATCTTGTTCCAGGCGTTGCTCAGCTCGCGCTCCAGCATGTAGCTGCCCGGCAGCTTGATCGGCTCCTGCAGCCATTCCCACTGCTCCAGGATGACGGCCTTATCCGCCTCCGGGATCGGGAGATAAGTGAACGCCTCGACGTTGGCCGACGACCACAGGTACTCCAGACCGTAGTTGAGGATCAACTGCTGCTCAAAATCCACCTGGGTCTCGGTGGACATCCACCACTTCATGAACTCCCAGGCCTCGGCCGGCCGCGCGGTGGTCTGGAACATGATGCAGGCCTGGGCCGAGCCGGTGGCGTAGCGCAGCTCGGTGCCATCGGCCAAGACCGTGGCCGGATAGGGCGCCAGCGCCCACAGGCCGTCGATCTCGGGCGCGGCCGTCAGCAGCTTGATGTAATCGGTGACGTTCGAGACCCCGATGGGCAGGCTGCCGTAGCGGAAACTGTCATAGAAGCTGGCCGTGGTCAGCGGCATGCCGTAGAGCGTAAAGCTCTCGGCCATGAACTTGATGCCGCGGATGGCCTCGTCGCTGCCCAGGCCGGTGGAGAAGCCATCGGCGCTGTAGAGCTGCGCGTCCTGGTTGAAAATGTAGGGCGCCGTGGCCAGCGTGCCCTTGACCCCGGCGCCGCTGGACAGGGGCGTGTTGAAGTTCATGCCGAAGCGCTGCAATTCCGGCAGGATCTCAACCACCTCGGTCCAGGTGTCCGGCACCGGCAGGCCCAGGGACTCCAGGATGTCCCGGCGGTAGAAGGTCACCCAGAAGTCCTGAGTCTCCGGGATGGCGTAAACGGCGTCATTGATGATGTAGCTCAGCAGTGAGCCGGGCGAGTAGCGCCGGATGTAACTGTCGAAATCATCGAAGGTGCGCAGGTCCATCAGCGCATTGCGGATCGCCAGCTCGTACGGGACGTTGGTGCTGATGCCCAGGCCGACATCCGGCTGGATGCCGGCGGCGTTGGCCAGGATCAGCTTGGACTCTTCGGGCATGATCGAGAACTTGACCTTGATGCCGGTGTCCCGGGTGAAGGTCTCGTCCGTCATCTGCTGCAGCAGGTCGACGTACTGGCGCGGCCGGTTGACCCAGACGTCCAGCTCATCCGCGGCGGCCCCGACCGTCTGGTAGGGGTCGGGCTGGAAGGACCGGAAGAAGCGCTTGGCGCCCTCAACCAATGCGGCCCAGAACGGCACCGCCGCCGGGTCCGGTTGGACGTCGGGCGAGTGCACGTACAGCTTATCCAGCGCCAGCGGCTGGGCCTGGAGCGAGGGCAGGACCTTGCCGAGGAGTTGGGCGGCCGAGCCCGAGCCCTCCGAGAAGCGGTTCATCCGGTTCGGGATCTTGTCCGGCTCCTGCGCCAGGAACTCGAGGTTGTCGATCGCCATCTGGTAGGTCAGGATCTCCTGCGAGCCGCCGCCGGCATTGATTTCCAGCAGGAGGTCCTTATCCCGGCGCAAGTCGGCGGCGATGGCCAACAGGCGTTCCTGAATGTCCGGGATGTACTCGGTGATTTCCCATTCCTTGAAAGGATCGACCTGGTTCCCGGTGAGTTTCTTGATTTCGAGCGACAGGGCGTTGATGTCGAGCAGCGCTTCCTGGACGCGCTCGGCCGCCAGGCGGTAAGGGGCGTCGGTCGCTTCAATCCCGATGACGTTGACACCCTGGTGCAGGAAAACCCGGTAAGGTGTGTCGCCGCCCAGAGTCCGGTTCGTCCACTGCGCCGAATAGGCGAACGGCACCGCGTTCAGTTCCACAAAGGGCACCGCGCCGTTGACGGTGAGGCGCCGGAAGACGGTGAAATTGTCCTTGAAATTCTGCGCGGCGCGCAGCGTGAGCAGGTACAGGCCGGCGGCCGGCACGTCCACCGCGTAGTAGGCGGTCGTGCCGCTGTGCTTCCAGGTCTCCCCGCCCAGCGTGTTCAGGAGCAGGCGATAGGTGTCATAGGGCGTGACCTCCAGGCTGCGGCTGCTGACCGGCCGGATCGAGGTGTCGTCCTTGTAGGCGGGGTGTTCGGCCTCCAGCTCGATCAGCACGCCGGAGGTGTCGGCGGCGGTCTGCCCGGCCAGGTAATCCGCATAAGCGGGATAGGGCGTGAACGCTTTGAGATACAGGCTGCCCAGGTACAGCGCTTCGCGCGTCAGCGTGAACTCGAACGTATGCGGCCCGGCGGCCAGGTCCAGCGTCACGGGATAGTCCCAGCTGTAGTTGGCGTCGCGCAGCGTCGCGCGGCTCCAGCGCACGAGCCGGTCCTGGCGGACCAAAGCCTCGTTGCCGTAGCGGTCCAGCGGGAACTGGTCGGTGCGGTTTTTGAAGAAGATCGGGAAGACGATGCGGCGGGTGTCGGGGACCGGGAAGGCCCCGTCCACCTGCAACTGGCCTTCAGGGGCGTTGATATAGGCGGCCGCCGCGGTGGCGGCCATATCGAACAGGAGCAGATACGGGCCGGCGGTCTCCACCTGCACCGTGAAGCTCAGGCGGTCCCCGGCTTCCAGCCGAATGCTGGGCCGGGCGTACTGGCCGGCGATGTCATCGTCCGCCAGGGGCCGCCCCCACGTGTCGGCGCTGATCTCGTGGGGGCCGTGGTGCTGGACCAGTGGCGCCAGCGCGGCCGGAGCCGGTGGGCGGGCGGCCCGGACGGACAGCGGCAGCCCGTTCAGCAGGATCAGGATCGCCCCCAGCCAGCGCAGGCACGTTATCGGCTTCATCGGCCGCCCTCCCAGGTCATGGCACACGCCAGAGAGAGAAGGAGGGCGCCGTGTTTCCACAGCGCCCTCCTTGATCACAGACTATTTGTTGGCCGCCGCGCGGGCGTCGTCCAGCAGGTTGTTCGCGAACTCCTCCAGCTTGGCGGAGTAGTCCTCGTACTTGAAGCGGCCGTCGTTGGCGAAGTTGAACATGTACCACATATTGACGTCCTTGTCCTCGCCGACGTCAATCCCGGGCTTGCCTTCCCAGCGCGCGTTGATATAGCCGGGGATGATCTTGGCCAGCGACTCGATCAGGCTGTTGTCTAGGTTGTCCAGCGCGGCCAGAACGCCGGGCTTGTCGACAAACTGCTTGTACAGCTCGATCGAGGCCTCATCCACCGACACGGGCATCTTCGGCGCGGTGCCGGCCGCTTCGGCCAGCTCCGCTTCCTTGGCATACGCCTCGGTCGAGAAGGTCATCCACTTGGCGAAATCATAGGCCGCGGCCACGTCCGGCGCCGTCTGGGAGACGACGATGACGTCGGCCACCAGCGCCTGGTTGCCGCCGGGGATGCCGATGAAGTCCCAGTCGAAGGTCGCCTTGCTGACGTAGTCCGGCACCGCCCAAGACGCGTCCCAGCGCAGCGCCGTTTCCTGGTTCAGGAACATCTCCCACGGCCCGGCCGACTTGAAGTTGGTCTTCTGCTCGTCCGAGAGGCCCTGCCAGGTGTAGGGCTTGACCTCGCCGGCCTTGGCCAGGCCTTCCTTGAAGGCCGCGGAGTTGTAGTTCATGTGCTCGCCGTCGAAGCTGAACCACATCAGGCTGCTGTCGACGGTGCTCGGGTACCAGCCCATCACAAACTCTTGCTCGTCCAGGCCGAGGACGCCCTTGGAGACGTCGGTCAGCGCGGCGATGCCTTCATTCCACTCGTCGATCGTGAAGCCGTACTCGGGCGCATCCAGATTGGCGGCCTCATACAGCTCGCGGTTGACGAAGTAGCCCATGATGAACTGGGCGGCCGGCAGGCCCAGGACCTTGCCGTTGTAGGTGAAAGCGTCCTTGAGGACCTGCGGGACGTTGGCCCAGTCCGCGTCGTCCTGCACCTGGCCGCTCAGGTCGGCCAGCCAGCCGTTCTGGGCGTACAGCGGCACGTTGTTGGCCATAAAGACATCCGGCAGCTCACCCTTGGCGGCGTACGCCGTCAGGATGGCGTCCCAGCCGCCCTCGCCGGACATGTCGACGAACTCAATCGTCACGTTCGGGTGAGCGTCGGTGTAGGCCTTCACCATCTGGCGCTGGATGTTGTTCTCTTCCTCGGTGCCGAGGTTCCAGTTGGCGTAGCGCAGGGTGATCGGCTCGGGGGCGGCGGTCGGCGGCACAGCGGTCGGCGGCACGGCGGTGGCCGGCACGTCCGTCGCCGGCGCGGCGGTCGCCGGCGCCTGGGTGGCGGCGGGTTCGGCGGTCGGTGTGGCTTGCGGCGCGCACGCCACCAGGCTCACCAGCAGCGCGGCGGCCATCACAAAATTCGTCAGCCTAGCGTAGGGTTTCATCTTCATCTCCAAATGGATCGAGTGGGCTTTGACACAAACGGGCAGTGTGGGCCTAGAACAATAGGCACCTCCTTTCAAGGACGCGTCGGCGATCCCAGAATGATTTCAACTGAGTGGCGCTGCCCGTCGTTGAAGACCGGCAGCAAACGGCCCGCCAGGGGGCGGCCGTCAACGCTCACAGACTTAACGCCCGCGCTGACATGGTCTGGATTTGTCACTGTGATGTGATACACGGCATTGCGGTATCGCCGGGTCACCGTGAAGCCGGGCCAGTCGGCCGGGATGGCCGGATCCACCCACAGGCCGTCGGCCTGCGGCCGGATGCCCAGGATCCAGTGGGTGGCCATGCGGTGCAGCCACTGCGACGAGCCGGTGTACCAGGTCCAGCCCCCGCGCCCATAGTATTCCGACAGCGGGCCGTCGATGTTGCCGGGCGTCACATACGGTTCGGCCTTGTAGACGTCGATGTCGTGGCTGCGGTTGGGCGGACAGATCCGGCGGTAGGCCTCGTAAGCGCGTTCCGGCTGGCCGGCCAGCGCGTACGCCCACACGGCCCAGGTGGCGGCATGCGTGTACACGCCGCCGTTCTCGCGCAGACCGGGCGCGTACCGGGTGACGTAGCCGATGTCGGTGCGCGGCTTGGTGAAGGCCGGGTAATTCAGCAGCGTCCCGTAATCCTTCAGCAGATGCGTGGTCACCGCCTGCATGGCCGTCTGCGCGCGCTCCGGGCTGGCCGCGCCGCTGATCACGGCCCAGGTGTTGGGCATCAAGAAGATCCGGCCCTCGTCGTTGGCCTGGGAGCCCAGGATCAAGCCGGCGTCGGTGGTGGCCATCTGATACCACTCGCCGTCCCAGCCGTGCCGGTTGAGAGCCTCGCGCAGGCTCGCGCGCACGACCTCACAGCGCCGGGCGAAGGTTTCGTCGCCGCGCTGGCGGGCCAGCGGCGCGAAGTTCCCGAGGATCAGGTACAGGAACTCGGCCACCCAGAAGCTCTCGCCGCGCAGCTGGTTCCCGACGGCGCTCAGCCCGTCGTTCCAATCGTGGTCGCCCATGAGCGGGATGCCGCGCGGCGAGAAGCGCGCGAAGGAGCGCTCAATGGCGCGCTGGCAGTGCTCATACAGCGGCGCGGCCGGGCCGTTCAGGTAAGGCACCGGCTCATCCAGGATGGCGAAGTCGCCGGTCTCCTGCAGATAGGCGTCCAGGATGAAGGGCAGCCAGAGCAGATCGTCCGAGCAATTGGTGCGCGGGCCGCCGCCGCGGATGGAGAACCACCAGTGGTAGACATCGCCCTCGACAAACTGCTGGGCCGCGTGCAGCAGCAGCTGCTTCCGGGCGTACTCCGGCTCGCTCACCAGGAAGATCTGGCTGTCCTGCAGCTGGTCGCGGAAGCCGTAACCGGCCGAGACCTGGTAGAAGGCGGATTTGCCCCACAGCCGGCACGAGATCGACTGGTACTTCAGCCAGTAGTTGGTCATGAAGTTCAGGGCTTCGTCCGGCGTCTCCACTTTTTCCGTGTCGACGAAGCGTGACCAGAAAGCCTTGACGGCCTGCAGCGCCGACGCGCTCTGCGCCACCGACGTGTAGCGGCCGATCAGCGCCGCGGCGTCCTCGCGGCCGTCTTCGGCGGCGCCCAGCGTGAACACCACCGTCTTGGACTCGCCCGGCGCCAGGTCCACCGCCACCTGCAAGGCCGCGATGGCGTCGGTGAAACGCCCGGTCCGGCCAGCCAGGCGGGGTTCGGCCATCGCCCGGGGCTTGTCGTCGTTGCAGTACAGGCCCAGGAAGGTCTCTTTGTCGCAGTCGAAGGACTTGAGCGGCTCGCTGACCGCCATGAAGGCCGTGTACGGCCAGTCGATGTTGTTGTGGCGGCCCTTGTCATCCGGGAAGCCCCACAGGCACTTGCGCGCGAAGACGGCGCGGCCGGCCGCGTCGGCCGAGGTCTCAATGAAGAGCTTGTGGAATTCGCGGTGCTCGTCCGGGGCAAAGCCCAGCAGCCACTCGGCGTAGGAAGTGATGTCGAGCGAGCGCGCCTCCCCGCTCGCGTTGGCCAGCGTCAGCTGGAAGACCTCCACCGGGTCCTGGGCGGTGACGAACACGGTCAACGTGCTCTCGATCCCGGCGACCCGCTGCGTGAAAGTCGAGTAACCCAGGCCATGCACGACCCGGTAAGCTTCATACGGGTGCATGACGGGTTTATAGGCCGCGGACCAGTACTCGTTGCGGTGCAGGTCGCGGATGTAGAAATACTTGCCCCAGTTGTCCTTGATCAGGTCCTGAAACGAGCGCGTCAGGCGGTTCTGCCCGGCGTTGCCGCGCCAGCTGTACCCCGAGCCGGTCTGGGACACCATCAGGCCGTAATCGCCGTTGCTGATGACGTTGCCCCACGGCCGGGGCGTCAACGGCGTCTTGACGACGTACTCGCGGCCGTCTTCCGTGAAACCCCCATAGGCGTTCTCGAATTTTAGTGACACGCTGGCCTCAAAGTTGGGTGGCTTTCTGCGCGGCCGCCGCCGGCAGCGACTGCGCCAACGAAACAAGCCGACAACCGCGGCTAAACAGCCGTCTGATCTCGGCACAATGCGAAAAACAAGCTAAATGAAACGTTTCATAGAAACTAGCATATTTCGCGGGCGCTTGTCAAGAGACATTAACCAAAACGGGCTAGGCGGCGGTCTGGGGCATCTGGTGAAGGCGGGCGCGCAGGCCGCGCGGCCTCAAGCGAGGCAACCGCCTGGGTGCGGCTCAGCCCCAGCCCGCCGGCCAGAAAGTCCGCTTGAGCCGCCGCCGGGCCGTGTGGCACAATGGCCGCGGCTCATAGCGGCGCCGCCAGACACGTCGGCGCCGAACAGACACTGCCCGCCCGGCACCGGCCGCGTACTCGGCCTGCGCCCCGAGCGTGAGATAGGACACCGCATGCGTTACCAAGACCCCGCCCTGCCCATCCCCGAGCGCGTCGCCGACCTGCTGGCGCGCCTGACGCGCGAGGAGAAGATCGCCCAACTCAGGCAGACCTACGCCGTCCCCGACAACCGCGAACGCGTCCAGGAGCAGATCCGGCGCCACGGGCTCGGCTCACGCATCCTCACCAGCTCCAGCCTGGCGGGCAACCTGACCGAGCGCATGCTGGCGGTCGAAGACCTGAACGATCTGCAGCGCGTGGCCGTGGAGGAGAGCCGCCTGGGCATCCCGCTGCTGCACGGCCGCGACGTGATCCACGGCCACTGCACCGTCTTCCCCATCCCGCTGGCCCTGGCCGCCACCTTTGACCCGGAGCTGGTGGAAGCCACCTTCGCAGCGGCCGCGCGCGAGGCCGCGCGCTCCGGCGTGCATTGGAGCTTCGCGCCGATGATCGATATCGCCCGCGACCCGCGCTGGGGCCGCATCGTGGAGGGCAACGGCGAGGACCCCTACCTGGGCGCGGCGATGGCGGCGGCCGGGGTGCGCGGCTTCCAGGGCCAGGACGCGCGCACGCTGCGGCCGTATGCGCCCGACCGGCTGCTGGCCTGCGCCAAGCACTACGTGGGCTACGGCGCGGCCGAGGGCGGGCGCGATTACAACACGGCCGAGATCTCGGATAACACCCTGCGCAACATCTATCTGCCGCCGTTCCAGGCCGCCGTGGACGCCGGCGTAGGCTCGGTGATGGCGGCGTTCCAGGACCTGAACGGCGAGCCGGTCTCCGCCAGCCGCTATCTGCTCACCGACGTGCTGCGCGGCGAATTGGGCTTCGAGGGGTTTGTAGTCAGCGATTGGACATCGGTGGCGGAGCTGGTGAACCACCGCGTGGCCGCGGACCGGCGCGAGGCCGCGCGGCTGGCCTTCGCCGCCGGCGTGGACATGGACATGTGCTCCGAGAGCTACGTCGAGCACCTGGGCGGCCTGATCGACGCCGGCCTGATCACGCTGGAACGGCTGGACGAGGCCTGCCGGCGCGTGCTGACGGCCAAGTTCCAACTCGGCCTGTTCGAGCGGCCCTACACCGACCCGGCCCTGGCAGCCGAAGAGCAGTCCCCGCCTGAGCATCGCGCCCTGGCCCAGCGGGCGGCCGCGCGCGGCCTGGTGCTGCTCCAGAACAACGGCCTGCTGCCGCTGGCGCGGGACGTGCGCCGGCTGGCCGTCGTCGGGCCCCTGGCCGATCAGCGCCGTGCCTTGCTGGGCTGCTGGGTCAACGATGGCTTGGAGGCGGAGACGGCGACGCTGGTGGAGGCCCTGCGCGCCGCCCTCGCGCCGAACTGCGAGCTCCTGGCCTCCGACGGGGCGCTGACAGACCAGATGCTCATGACGGCCGAGCGCGCCGACGTGGTGGTGCTGGCCGTGGGTGAATCCGACGCCCGCACCGGCGAGACCAACCAGGTCGCCTCGCTCGACCTACCGGTCGGGCAGGACGCCCTGATCGAGGCCGTGCACGCGCTGGGCAAGCCGGTGGTGCTGGTGGTCTTCGCCGGCCGGCCGGTGACTCTGACACGGGCGCTCAAACACGCGGACGCCGTGCTGTACGCCTGGCATCCGGGGAGTCTCGGCGCGGCCGCCGTGGCCGACGTGCTGTTCGGCGCAGTAGAACCCGGCGGGCGCCTGCCCGTCTCGCTGGCGCGCGGCGAGGGCCAGTTACCCGTCCACTACAACCGCAAGAGCACTGGCCGGCCCTGGACGCCGTACCGCGACCAGCCCGACGCCCCGCTCTTCCCGTTCGGCTTCGGGCTCGGCTACACGTCCTTCGACTACGCCGACATCGCCGTGGACCGCGCCGTGATCGGCGCCGGCGAGACCGTGACCGTGTCGGCCCTGGTCACCAACACCGGCTCCCGGGCGGGCGAAGCCGTGGTCCAGTGTTATCTGCAGGACTGTGTGGCGTCCACCACGCGCCCAGTGCGGGAGCTGAAGGGCTTCGCGCGCGTGGCCCTGGCGCCGGGCGAGGCGCGCCGCGTGGCGTTCCCGCTCGGGCCGGAGGCGCTGTCGTTCTACGGCCGCTCCGGCCGCCGCGTGGAGCCGGGCGACTTCAAGGTCTGGATCGGCGCGGACAGCACGGCTCAGCTGGAGGCTGGCTTCAGCGTGGCCTAGCCACCGCGCGCTCAGCCCAGGCAGTGGCAGATCGCCACCCTCTCCCCAGCGCGAAGCGCCCGCCCTCGCGGCCCAGCCCGCTCTGGCGC